>JALSUJ010000427.1 GCA_027071355.1 Gammaproteobacteria bacterium
TTTAATAATAGTATCAGGGTTAAGGCTGATAGAATCAATACCAATATCCACCAGATACTCAGCCATTTCCGGATAATCAGAAGGTGCCTGTCCGCAAAGTCCGGAATGTCTATGATTACGCCTGGCCCCCTCTACGGCTAATCTTATCATTTCTTTAACTCCCGGATCACGTTCGTCAAAATCAAAGGCTACTATTTCAGAATCCCGGTCAACCCCTAATGTCAATTGTGTCAGGTCATTTGAGCCAATGGAAAAACCATCAAATAAACGGGCAAAGGCATCAATCTGAATAACATTATTGGGTATTTCACACATCACATAAATCTCAAGTCCATCGTCGCCCTGTTTTAGACCATAAGAAGCCATCGCTTCAAGAACCTGTTCTCCTTCTTCAACCCGTCGGCAGAAAGGTATCATTAATTTAATATTATCCAGGCCCATGACATCACGTACCCGTTTCATGGCAGCACATTCCAGGGCAAAGCCTTCTGCATAATCGGGATGGTAATAACGGGATGCACCGCGAAAACCAAGCATAGGATTATCTTCATCTGGTTCAAACCATCGTCCCCCTAATAAAGAGGCATATTCATTGGTTTTAAAATCCGACATACGGACAATAACAGGTTTAGGATAAAAAGCGGCGGCAATAGTACCTACACCTTCAGAGAGTCGTTCTATAAAAAAATCAGTGGGTTTATTATAAGCCCGGGTTAATTGTTCAATTTGTTTACGCTCATCATCATCCTGAATTTTTTCAGGGTGAATCAACGCCATAGGATGTGCTTTAATTTCATCGGTAATAATAAATTCCATACGAGCCAGACCGACACCGTCATTGGGCAGAAAACTGCTTTTAAATGCCAGATCGGGGTTAGCCAGAATCAACATAATTTTTGTAGCCGGTCTGGGGATGTTTTTTAGATCGGTTACTTCTACATCAAATGGAAGTTCACCCTGATACACCCTGCCCTCGTCACCTTCCGCACAGGATACGGTGATCATCTCACCATCCTGAATAATTTCAGTGGCATCATCTGCACCCACAACAGCAGGAATACCCAGTTCTCGTGCCACAATGGCGGCATGACAGGTACGTCCTCCCCTGTTTGTAACAATGGCTGAAGCGATTTTTAATACTGGACCCCAGTCAGGGGTCGTCATATCTGCAATCAGAACTTCTCCCGGCTGAAATTGTGCAAGGTGATGCACATCAGATATGATTCGTGCCCGACCAGTAGCTATTTTACTACCTACAGAACGTCCGGACACCACTAACTTGCCCGCTTCTTTAAGACGATATTCTTCAAGTCTGGTTCCAGTCTGCTGTGAGGCAACAGTCTCAGGGCGTGCCTGAACTATATACAGTTTGCCATCCAGACCATCCCGGGCCCATTCCATGTCCATGGGTCTGGATTGTCCGGCATGTTGACTATAATGAGTTTCAATTTTAACTGCATACCCGGCCAGAGTAAGGACATCTTCATCACTGATACAGAAACGCTCCTGATCGGCTTTGGGAGTCGGTATATTACGCGTAGTCTGGCCACTTCTGGCCTGGGCATAAACCATTTTGATTTTCTTTTCACCTGGGTGTCGTCTTAATACCGCACGAAAACCTTTATTTAAACCGACTTTATGCACATAAAATTCATCTGGATCGACAGCGCCCTGTACAATATTCTCACCCAGGCCATAAGAACCGGTAATAAACACAACATCTCTAAATCCGGATTCTGTATCCAGACTGAACATTACCCCGCTGGCATCCAGATCAGAGCGCACCATTTTCATAACACCAATAGAAAGAGCAACTTTAAAGTGATCAAAGCCCTGATCAATACGATAGGCTATTGCCCGCTCTGTAAACAGAGAGGCAAAACATCGACGGCAGGCATCGATTAACATTTCATCACCCTTGATATGCAGATAAGTATCGTGCTGTCCGGCAAAACTGGCGGTAGGCAGATCTTCAGCTGTAGCAGAACTGCGCACTGCAAGGGTCAGGTCTGCACCATATTCCTCTTTTAAAGCATGATATGCCGTTAAAATCTGTTCTCGCAAGGTTGAGGAAAAACCAATTCCATAAACCAGTTCTCTGGCTTTATGACCACGCTCAGCTAAATCGTCCACATCAGCTTTATCAACATCATCTAACAAATTATGTAAAGCCGGCCAGGCATCAGCCTGATCCAGCATATCTCGATAAGCTTGTGCCGTTACAGCAAAGCCATTTGGCACATTCACCCCTTCGGGAGTAAGATTACGATACATTTCCCCAAGTGAGGCATTTTTGCCGCCCACCAAGGGGACATCGTCTATACCAAGTTCATTAAACCATCGAATACTGGAAGGGTTCTGGATATTCATGATTGTGGCCTGTTTGTGAAGTTTTAAGTACGGGTGAATGGGTAACTGGTAACTTATCCTGCCTAATTTGCAAGAATATCCGTTTTAACTTTTGCCAGAGCGGTTTCAATGGCATTTAAAATAATCTGGTCGGATTCTCTGTCGTCATTTTCAGGTATATCCCAGTCCATAGCCTTACGATATTTTTCAATCAATTGTCTGACATCGTCAACAATTTCATCATGGTAGCGGTTAATTTCGATTTGCTGCATATCGCTCATTTTTTTCTCCTGAAAAGAATTCTAAGAATAAACTGGACTGTTAAAATAATTAAATAGACATTCTGATGTGACGAGATCTATCATACAATTTATCACTTCATTATCATAATCCTAAATAAAAATTTGATAATACTTAGACTAAACTCATTATAAGAAGTTCTATATAAACTCACTTAATTATAAATTTATGCCCCTATTCAGCCAATTGAAAATCTCTAACAGGAATGGGGTATTTGTTAAACTAACAAATGAATTTTAATTTTCAATTTTATTACTGACTATGGCTTCAGGTAGTTCCTTAATATAGATATCCTGTTGTGGGAAAGGAATACCTATCTCCGCCTCACGCAGGGCATCCCAGATGGCGAACATAACATCAGACTTTACCTGCAGGCGTGAGGTTTGTGTGTCAACATCGGAATAGAACTGAATTCTGAAGTTAACAGATGAATTGGCAAATTCAGTTAATAATACCAGCGGCGGCTTCTCCAGATAGACAGAAGGAATCATAGCAATGGCCTCTTCTATAACTTTTTTTGCCCGATG
Source organism: Gammaproteobacteria bacterium (assembly GCA_027071355.1). Taxonomy (GTDB): domain Bacteria; phylum Pseudomonadota; class Gammaproteobacteria; order GRL18; family GRL18; genus JANELJ01. The sequence continues at coordinate 3,177 of JALSUJ010000427.1, forward strand.
AGGATCATCCTGATAACGAATTCCAACTTCAAATACGGTGCGCACCAGGTTGTCAGTCAGCGTCCAGTTGGTCACTGGATTGGTGATTAAATCTGCATTGGGAATAATCACATCCTGGTTATCCCAGGCTGTTAGTACCAGGGAGCGCATTCCGATATGTTTAATTCGACCTTCCTGATCCCCTATAGTAACCCAGTCTTCGGTACGAACCGGACGTTCAGTAAGCAGAATTAGTCCACTAATAAAATTATTGGCAATATTTTGTAAACCAAAGCCGATACCTACACCCAGAGCACCCGCAAAGACAGTAAGACTGGTAAGGTTAATCCCCAGCAGGTTAAGAGCCAGCAGCAGACCAATAACAATAATAATATATTGAGTAAAAACTGAAAGACTATTGCGCAATCCTCTATCATGGATCTGACGATACAACAATTCATAACTAAGCTGACGACTCCAGATACCAAAATAAATAACAAAAAAAGCAATTAAAACGGCCTGAATCAAATGTAATGGTTCTATAGTTTGCTCACCCAGGGTGAATAAGGGGATATTGAGAATATTCTGCAAAAAACCTTCAATATCACTACCGGTACTCCAGGTAAGAAGGAAAACAAGACCCCAGACCATAATTAGAAACAGGCAAAACTTTAATAGCAATTGTAATGGATCGATGATACCCCGGATTAAAAATGTAGTGTGTTCAGGGTATGTCTCCGCTAAATTACGCAAGTGTGATATGCCATCCAGTATCAAATGGCGTAATACCAGCCAGATCATAAAAACCATTAATACTAATACCAGCTGTTGAGCCACGAACCAGGCCAGATTTACATAACCGGCAAGACCCACAATGGAAACGGCAAGAGTTGTGAGGGGGAAAATCAGACTTAATAGAGAAACCAGACCCGCCCAGAAAGCATTACTAGAATCTGTTTTCATATGTCTAATAATTATTTTGCGCAATTGTAGTGTCAAAATAACCAGAGGCAGCATCAGCAACATAAAGAGTCGATCTAATAATGCCCGCATTGACTCTGATAACAGCCCAAGATGCCCCATTCCTACCAGCAGGGTAAAAAAAGCAGAGCCGCTGATAATCCAGAGTATATTGTGATATAGATGCGGCTGGCGTTGCTCTGCAGGAACCAGCGGAGAAACAAAAAGCCAGTAACTGATCTGACTTATCCACTGAAAAGTCAGCCAGATAACAACGATCAAGATTATTAGATATAGTGACTCAACATTAAACATCCAGGCTGCTGCCAGTAATGGCCCCCCTATAATAAGCACTGGACGGCTGCTGCGTAACAAAGCATAAAATACATCACGTGTTTTCATAGTGAAGGTTTGATTGTCAGCCATTGGGCCTAAAAAAGGACCTGGCAGCCAGGTCAGTGCAATGGTTAGTGCAATAAATAGTAGTAATAGCAGGAAAAAACCACTGAGGGTTCTGAATTCTGCATTGTGCCAGCCCAGAACAAGATCATGCCAGGAGGCAGTTAAAGTTTGCAGTAGTAAATTAGGGAGATGATTGATTTCTGATAACAGGGCAGCCCATACTTTAGGATCGGCAGAAAGGTGCTGACGAACCGTTAAACTGCGACTTAGATTTAACTGATAGGCATTTTCCACAGCCATAAATTTACTATTTAATGAATCCTGCAAATTTTTCAGGCTTTGCAGTTGTTCCTGAAACGCTTTGATAAGAGCCTGTAAACGGGTCTTCCCATCACGGTAAGCAGTAGTATGGAGTTCCTGCAATTGATAACGCTTATCAAGCAGTTCCAGTTCCTGGTGAAGGATCCTGGAATTTCCTTCAGTTAAAGCATTGGAAGATATGAGCTGCTTACGAATATTATCAAGAATGGCCAGCAGCTGTTTTAATTTATCCGGTGTTAAGTGATCCAGATGAGTAATATCAATGCCTTCCAGTTCAGCTTTATCAGCCGCCACTTTCAATTTAGTATTAAGTAGATTTATAGATTCATTAAGAAAATGGATCTCCTGGGTAAGCTTATCCTGACGTTTATTACTGTCAGGCGTGTTTGAAGTAATACCTCCAAGCTGATGCTGGAGATTATTAATCTTGTTCTGTTTTTTCTGGATATCCTGCTGTAATTTCTGCTCCAGATCCACTAGCGTCTCACGACGTAAGGCTTTCCTGTGCTGATTGATAATGCTCTGAAGGCTATCCAGCCATTGTTGCGATAGTTGAACTTTTTGTTGCAGAAACTTGCTGCGTTGATTAAACAACTTGAGTTGTTGCTGTTTCAGTGTTAGCAAGGACTTTAACTGTTGCAGGTCAGTTGATAGCCGTTGTGAATTTGCAGCCGTTTTTTGATCAGTGGACTTTTCGATTATTTTTTTCTGGTTTTGAAGCTCAGTAATTCGACTCTGAAACTTATTAATCTGATTACGGGCACTGCTCTGATCCAGTTGTACGGACTGGACATTCATACGAGCAAGTTCCAGTGCCAGCCTGGCCTGAACAAGATCTGGCTCACTCAGGTTGGCAGGTGAGATCCGGGAAAGCTTTGCCGGCTGAGACTGTTTTAAATTTTCCAGCTCCGATTTTAGCTTGTCCACAGACGTCTGTTCCGTCTTTAGCGTTTGCTGCAGAACATAGACCGGGTTGGTATCCGCCAGTACAGCGAATGGAAAAGTCACAAACAAAAGCAGAGTCAATAAAAATAACTGACTTTTTATACGCGATTTAAAATTCATCTTGAGGTCAACAGAATTATTCAATCTTCATTACCAGACCCAGTATGAATAGTGTTAAACCATCAAAGAACAGGCTGATACCGACAATAATTCCAAGATAAATGGGGGAAGTTACAGGCCAGCCCCAAAGCAATATTAAAGCCAGAGCCAAAGATAGTAGACCATTAAGCACCATCCAGAACCAGCCGGATAGTGGACGATGTTGTAAAGCCAGGGCAAAACTGCCAAAAGCATCAATAATTAAATAAAAAGATATCATTAAGGTAATAGCCGCAATACCAGTCACAGGAAAGACCAGTAATAACATACCACCAGCTATAAGGATCATTGGTTTTAGCCAGTTATTAACTAAAGTTCTACGCCACTGGTATGTATACCAGGCCCACAGGAATCCTCCTGACAACATTAACCAGCCCAGAAACATCTCAATAGTCATAGATAAGGCATTGGGTAGCAAGATACCAGCTCCACCCAGAAATATGAGTAAGCTGCCTATTATAAAAAAGGATTTGCGTGCAGATTTAAACATATCACTACTGCTATATATTAAGTTAAACATTAGATAGTTCCCATAAATATAAAATAGTCTTTTTATTGTACTGCAAAATAAAATATTACAAATTATAAAAAGCCTTTTTAATAAGAAAAGCGCTTATATTTCAACAAATGAACATACTTTGAATAAAAGTAACTACTCAGTATGATTTCAATCTTCATAAGATACGATAATTTAAGCGGGATAGTTACGAATAATAATGATTTATTCATTTGAACCAAGAGCTTCGAAACCTGAGATAACATCAAAGAGTTCCTCATCAATATCACTTTGGCGTAGGCGAGAAAATATCCTGTTCAGGTTCTCCTGCAATTCATCAATATTTTTTTCTGCACGCTGCATGGCTGCTAAACGACTGGCATTTTCGCTGGCCAGTGATTCAGCAAAGGCTCTGAACAGGGTGACAAAAAGATATTCACGAACCAGTGCTCGTAAAGTCGACTCCCGGTTATTCATAACCTCTGGAGGAAGCTTTGTTGGCCAGGGTATAGTGGCCAGCTCATGTCTCCAGCTTTCGTCCAGGGGCAGCAGTTTCTGGCTCACCGGTGTATAA
>JALSUJ010000428.1 GCA_027071355.1 Gammaproteobacteria bacterium
GATTTTAGCGATGCAGCTTTTTTGTCCGTCAGATGTTTCTCAGGTTCAAGCTGAAACGGAAGCTGCCAAAGAACCACATAGTATTATTACTCAATATCCTGTACCGGAATTTATGCAGGCTTATACCGCTCAGATAGAGGAGGTTTATAATGATAATGTTTCCAGAGTGGATGACTTTAAAGAAATGGCTAAACTTCTGAGTTGATATTTAATATCGGGTTGATAGTTAATGTATAGTGCCGAAGAAAAAAAAGCAGCGGATCAATTAATAGAACGTTATCTGCCTCTGGTTAAAAAAATTGCCTATCATTTATCGGCCAGATTACCTGCTGATATCCATATTGATGATATTATACAATCCGGCATGATAGGTTTGCTGGATGCCAGTAAGCATTACGATCCTGGTCAGGGTGCTCAGTTTGAAACCTATGCTACGATACGTATTCGAGGTGCTATTCTTGATGAAGTCCGACGTAGTGACTGGGTACCCAAATCGGTGCATAAAAAAGCCCGTGATTTATCCTCAGCCATCCAGGAGATTGAACGTCGAACTGGACGTGATGCACGGGATATTGAAGTGGCTCAGGAACTGGGGGTATCTCTGGATGAATATTATCGGATCCTGCAGGATAATAGTTCATGCCGAATGTTGAGTTTTGATGATCTGGATACTGAAGATACTCATAGTCTGGGAATCTTCGAAGATCGACACAATAGTGTGATTGGTGAAGTACTAGATGAAGAATTTCAACAACATCTGTCACAGGCTATTGCCGGTTTACCGGAACGTGAACGAATGGTTATGTCCCTGTATTATGATACTGAAATGAATCTTAAAGAAGTGGGGGTATTAATTGGTATCAGCGAGTCACGAGTCAGTCAGTTATTAACCCAGGCTCAGTTAAGATTAAGAGCCCGTATGAATGAATAGAATTTACCCAGCACTAGGTCCTCATCCTTAAGGTCGAAGATAGCAGAGGTGACAACTACTTCCCAAAAGCATCGCCTTTTAAAGTGAGGTGCCAGGTTGACCAGAATATTTAAATTATCCAGATGATATGAGTCATACTATAAAACGCACACAATATCAGACCACTACACCAGTGGGACTGTATGAGGCAAATTTTCGTCGTTTAAATCGCTTATTGCCTGAGATCAGCAAAATGGCTGTAGGTGAGAGCTTCAATTTACCGGATGGGAGCACTGCTATTAAGATTTTAGAGCAGTTTAAATATACTTCGCTGATCAGTCTGAAGCAGGTCTTTGATACCCGATTTACACACTTATCCACTATTGAAATGGATTTAAGGATTTGTCATGACGCCTGCCTGCTGGAAGTGGTAGGGTATCAGGGACGTAATCCGGTACAGTCGGCTCTGTATTATCCCAATAAACATATGTTGCAGCTGGATGAAAAAAAACAGCTGAATTTATTACTAAAAGACATTCTGGAAACCTCAATCCGTTTAAAACGTCATTTTACTGATTCGGTATCCTTCTAAAGCGGTTAATAAACATGCAAAATCATTTTATCCTGAATATTACGGCTGCTGTCCTGGCTTTAAGCTGTCTGATGGCACAGGCCGGAGAATTTGAAGATGGCTTAACTGCCTTTCAGAAGCAGGACTATCAGCAGGCAGTAAAGCTCTGGCAGCCTCTGGCTGAACAGGGTGATGTCCGTGCCCGCTACAATCTTGCTCTGGTGTATTTAAAACAAACAGGACCGCAGTCTAAAAAAGCAGCAGAATACTTAAGGATGAGTCGTTCAGGAGGCTTAATTGACAGTTATTTTCTTAATTCAGCTTTTAACTCAGGGATAAATAAAAACCTGGCTCAAAATACCCCTTCAACCTGGTTATTTAAACAAAATAAACAGCACTATACCTTACAGCTGGCTACTGGAAAAACACCTGAGTCTTTAACAAAAATGAAGCGGCGGCTGGTTTCGGCAAAGCAACTTGAGCAATTAGAGAATCTGTCTATTCTTAAGGTGAAAGTCATAGAT
>JALSUJ010000429.1 GCA_027071355.1 Gammaproteobacteria bacterium
TCTTTTAAAACAGACAGTTACAGTATTTAAGGTGGCGATGGGCGAGGGATTTGAAAACTTGCCCACCGGAGATTTAATTTTTATATTCTTTTATTTTCAACAACTTACACAAACAAGCAATTTATTTAATGGCGGTAAAATGGCGTTTTGTGGCGGCTTTACCGCCATTTTACCGCCATCCGGAGGGTACTGGTGAAAGTGGCCAGATTCTGGGTTGTTGTATGAAATATGTACGGTATTGTAATTGGTTATATTTTGAGCAGAATATTGCCTATATAGAGATTTTTTTAAAATGTTTGGGGGGTCGGGAAAGGCGTTAAAAGTGCAATATTGGCTTTTTTAAAGCAAAGAAGTGTTTATTTTCAATGGTTTAAAGAATAAAGTTAACCGTAATAATAGCGCAAGGTTTGTGCAAGAACCTTGCACTAAAACCTTACACAAACCTTGCACAAACCTTGCACTTTGAAAACAGCTTATTTCCTTTTGCTTTCAATTACTTATGTCATTGGTTAAATTTTGACCTTGCGCTTTCTTGCGCTATTATTACGGTTAACTTTGTCTTGTAAGTTATTGTTTTTGCTTGTTTGAAAAGGCTTTTTTTTTGATTCTTGCACTTTTAACACCTTTCCCGCACCCCCAACAATAATATTTTTTCTGGTGGTTTTTATTACGCCAGTGGATTTAGTTTTACGGCATCGTTCAGGTGGTTTGGTGATAGATGGGTATAGCGCATTGTGGTTTGGATATCGGCGTGGCCTAATATTTTTTGCAGGGTAACTATGTTGCCACCGTTGATTATAAAATGACTGGCAAAACTGTGGCGCAGAATATGAGTACGCTGTCCGGCTGGGAATGTTATATCTGTTTTATCGCTGATGTGACGGAAATTTTTTATACAGTTTTTAAAAATACGGTCGTTTGGATCTTTATTTTTAGAGAACTGCAGGAGTTGCTGGTAAAAATCGTTTGCCAGGGGTACCGAACGCACTTTTTTTGATTTTGTGTATTCGTAGGTTACTGAGCCATCCTGCAGTTGTTTTTTTTTGAGCTGCTCAGCCTCTCCCCACCGAGCTCCTGTTCTGATGCACAACTGGGCAACGTACCAGGTTGATGTATTGCTGCTTTTTTTTAACTCTGAGAGTAATTTTTTTATCTGTTGTTTTGACAAGTAATTGAGCTGGCGTTCCTGTATTTTTATCATGTCGATTTGAGCAAACGGATTGTCGTAATCGATTATTTTTAGTTTTTTTAATTTGTTAAACAGTGCGGACAGGTAACCGTGTATATTATTTATTGTTTTGTCATTCATGCCCTGTTGTTTTTTTTTGTACCGGTAGTTAACAAAATCCTCTGGTTTGATCTGACTGGCTACTGGATTACCCAGTTCTGACGAAGTTAGCTTTAACCTGCTTGTTCTGCGAATGCCTTCAGTTAAATTTATACCGTGGTATTTGTACCAGATATCGATTAATTCATTTAATGTTCGATTGTCTGAGTTGATTTGAGCGTGCTTTTGATATTTATCAATATATATTTTTTCGTAATGTTCAGCCGCTTCCTTTGTTGTAAAAGTTTTTCTGGTTCTAGGGATCCCTTTTCTGTCTATTTGGCAGCGCCATTTGCCATTGTCTAACTGTTTAATACTCATGTTATTGCCATTGCTGAGTGAACTTTATGTTTTGTGATTTAAAACAGTCGGCAACTAGCGGGCCAGCCAACGTGTAAAGATCGACAATAGTGTAATCTTTACCTGCCACTGCGCCACAGTCGAGCAGTGAGTCCTCTATATTTTTTGCCATAATTATTAACAAATCATGCAGGTGATCCGGCTGCAGATTTTCGAAGTGTTTTATTAGTCGCATTGATTCACCTTCTTTTTATATTGATGATATTCGGGTATTGAATGCTCAATTTGAATGTCGAGCCAGATTTTATGTTCGTCGTCCCACTTTGCTACTTCTTTTGTTATAAAGTCGACCAGGTATTTTTGCCCTGTATTGTTACTGACGTAATTTTCAACCTCGTCGGACACTTTATACTGCTCGCTCTCTACAAACATATTTCCATTTCCAATTAGCAGCCATCTGGCGTTCACCTGAGGATAATTTCTTACTATTTTTGCAATAACCTCTGCAGGTATCTTTTGTCTCTTAAGTTCAACGCTCTTAAGCAACTCTTCTTTTATTTTTATTTTTGTCGCGAATTCATGTCGTGTTAAACCAAGTTTTTCTCTTATTTCTCTGATTCGAACGTGCATTATTTTCACTTTTTTTCATATTTATATTGATTTGTGTTTTATTTACATGTAATATTTGCACATCACTTGTATTAATAGTGACTACGTTTAATTTTACAGGGTATTACAATGGAAAACACTAAAAACACCACGAATTCATCCGCAGTCCCTACCTCTGTGCGTTTGTCTTTATCTGTACGTCAATCTGTTGCTGATATGGCTGAAATTGAGGAACGCTCATTCAGCAAGATGTGTGACTTATTGATCAGAGACGGACTGGCGTACAGAAAAAATCAACCTACAAAGCATGTGTAAATATTACACGTGCTTTTTTTTCGATTAAATCGGACAAACGGGTGATTTATGTACGAGCTGAGCGCAAAAATTAACCGGCAAACAACCACAAATCTTACTCATGCTGAGTGTGAAACACTGGAATATTTATGCTCTGGGCATGGAACAAAGCAAGTTGCTGATAAACGCCATGTGTCTATAAATACTGTTAAGACGCAAATGGAAAGCATTTATCAAAAACTGGGTGTACATAATATTGGTGCTCTAGTTGCCGTTGCAGTGGCATTAGATGTTGTTGAAATAACAATTAAATCGGCTAATCGTATCAACGTTATTTGTCTGTTTTTAATTTATATGATCTTAACCAACAACTCTGGCATTGATGCTAACCGGGTTCGAGTTCGACTTAGAATACCTCGCCCCACTGCAGCAAGAACGACTCGCTTGTCAGGGCGCATTTATAACCGATACAGCTAGGAGAAAAATATGGACGAAACATTAAACCGGAATTTTGTCGGTATTATTGAAGATCAATTTTTACAGAATTTAAAAAATGCGGGCAAGCAGTTTATTTATGAGCATGAAGCCGAATATTTGTCCGGCAATGAATATCAAATGCTGCAGAGGCTGCGTGACCATATTAATGAGCTGGTTTATTTTGACATTGACCCTGATGTCATCGGCAATATGGCGCATGAGCTGCTAACCGAATTTAAACAATTGAATAAAATAGGAGTGCGTCATGATTAATGCAATTAAGGACAAACAATTAAAAGATAACTTTTTACTTGATTTTGAAAAAACAAACCGATTGAGACAGGGCGATTTTGAGTTATTACCGTATGATGCTGCAGTACGTCAACTGTACGATGTCGCCAGGCACAACACATCAGGTGGACGTGCAGCAGCCAATTTACTGCTATCTGTTATGAACAGCGGTCGGTTTAGTATGGATATGAGTGATTTTAACGTACTGGACCAAGATAATTTTATTGCGGCTGTTTCGGTTATTTTCTGGCGTTATGTGTTGTCTGTTTGCCCATCTGAATTTTTGCCTGATGGCTATTTTCAGACCCTGTTTGATAACTGGTGTGATGTTTTACCCATGTCGAAACAAGAACAACAAGAACAACAATGAAACATTGGAGTTTTCAGGCGCAAACCGAGAAATACACTCAGTTAATGAACCCAAAAACATTGAAACCGTTGCAAAAGCGGGTTTTATGGGCTGGTTTGCGATTAATAGAACCTGATTTGGCAGACATGCTGATGCATGATGAAACACTAAAATTATTTATGGGTGAAATGGATGCGGAACTTGTGTTTAAAAAAGATAGCGCCAGAGCGTATTACGCGGCCGGACTTACATCAAAAAATGAGGTTAAAACAGGCTCATCTTGATCAGTTGATATTACTGGCTGAGGAATACCAAAATATTCGCTTAAAACTTCAGTCTGACAGCCGACAGCTTGATCGGTTATCAAAGCACCATTCTGATTTGTATTTCCATAATTATGATATTCAGATCCGGATATCAGGCATTATGGATATATTTGAACAAACGGTAAAAGATCTGGACGATTTAAATAAAAAGATCAGAATGATGGATGTTGATGATTATGCGTGAAGATTTAATACCAGAAATACGCGAAGCGCTGATCAGCGACTTTAATTTTAAAGTGTCTGGTGACCAAAAGTATTTGCAACAGGGCCTCTGCCCGAGCTGCAGCAAAAAAGAGCTCTGGGCTTATTATGAAAAACCACTGGCGATACAATGCTCACGCTTAAATAACTGCGGTTATAAAGCCACCGCAAAAGAACTGTACCCAGATGTGTTTACCGAGTTTTCTAAACGTTACCAGCCAACTAAAACCAACCCGAACGCCACGGCCGATGCGTATATACAGTATCAACGAGGTTTTGATTTAAATATTGTCAGACACTGGTACAGCCAGGGAAAATACTATCATCCAAACGGTGACCGAGGCTCTGAAACAGTACGATTTAACCTGGTACCGGATGGTACTGTTTTCTGGGAGCGCATCATCGACACGGTGATGATAACCGACCCGGATACGGGTGAAAAATCGCCCAGAAAAGCTAACTTTAAAAAAGATTTTAAAGGGCTTTGGTGGCAGCCACCCGGTATGACCATAGAATCTGAAGATACCGTTTATATGGTCGAAGGTATTTTTGATGCCATTGCCCTGTTTTTAAACGGTTATAAAGCTGTGGCGTTAATGACCTGTGGCAATTTCCCGTCACGATCACTTGACGAGATTGAAGAAGCAGTTCGCATCCGGGTGCGCTGGGTTATGGCACTGGATAACGACAAAGCCGGCCGTAAGTTTAATTTAAAACACGTTAAACGACTCAGAGACAAGAAGTTAAAAACCGGATGTATTATGCCAGCCAGTGACAGCCGCAAAGTGGACTGGAACGATCATCACATTGATGGGCGTCTGACCGACGCCGATTTAAAACGCTACCGCTATTATGGAAATTTGCTGATCGTTGAAAACAAAGAAGACAAGGCGTTTTTGATTTTCAGACATAAAAAACAGTCTCAGTTTGTTTTTAGTTTTAAAGAGCGTCTGTACGCATGCAAGCTGGACATGGATGAATACAATAAAGAATCATTTGGGCTAAACGAACAAGACAAAGACTCTTTCGATATTATAAAAGGTGCTTTTACAGCGGCGAACAAAACCCAGCGAATATCTAATTTTGACCTGGAATTTTTGTATATTCAACAACCTGCTACGGGTGAAACCAACCAGAATTTTTTACGCATTGACTACCCTAACGGCAGTGACAGTCAGAAATTGCCATTTCCAGGCTCTGCGTTTGCCTCATCCTCCGAGTTTAAAAAATCGATAATGAATGCCGGAACCGGGGCTCAGTTTACCGGCACATCAAAACAACTGGACATGCTGTACCAGAGCTGGTTTTACAAAAAACCTCGCATAGTCCGCACTCTGGACTATATCGGTTATGACAAAGAGTCCGGTGCGTATGTATTTAATAATTTTGCGGTTCATGCAGGTAATGTTATTAATCTGAATGATGAGGAGTTTTTTTCCATAAAAGGCAAAGGCATTAAATCTCAGGCTCCGGTTAAATTGAAATTGTCTAAAAAAGCAAATGTGAGCTGGTTTCATGACTTTGTTGTCGCTTTTGAAAACAAAGGTATGGTGGCTCTGGTTTACTGGTTTGCCACGTTGTTTGCAGAGCAAATACGTGCCCGGCATGAGTCGTTTCCGTATTTAGAGATTTACGGTGAGCCGGGCTCAGGTAAATCGTATTTAATACAATTTTTGTGGAAATTGTTCGGACGGGAGAATCACGAAGGTTTTGACCCTAACAAATCCACATCTGTTGGCCGGTCGAGATATATGACTCAGGTTTCTAATTTACCGGTAGTTATGATAGAGGCTGACAGAGACGAGAGCGTACACGGCAGAAAGTTCGACTGGGAAGAAATTAAAACACTCTATAACGGTGAAATTGGCCGGGTGACCGGAGTTAAAAACCAGGGTAATGACACAAAATTTCCAGCGTTTAGAGGATCACTGGTTATTGCTCAAAACGCCCCGGTATCTGCATCGGATGCTATTTTGTCCCGTATTATACAAATTAATTTTGACCGCTCTCACCACTGCCCAGCCGGGCGCATTGCAGCGGACAACCTCAGCCAGTTGTCTTTAGATGATATCAGCGGATTTATAAAAATGGCAGCGGTTAAAGAGGGGGAAATACTGCGCGAATTTAACAAAACGGTTAAAGAGTTTGAGTTAAAAATACTGCGTAGCGGTCAGGTAAAAATGGTTCGTATTGCTAAAAACCATGCTCAACTTATGGCCATGGCACAATGTATGAAACTGGTTATACCCCTGAGCCAGGGTGATATTCATGCTCTGCAGCAGGCTATTTTTGAGCTTGCAGAAAACCGGCAGCAGGCCATTAATTCTGACCACCCAACCGTTGCCCAGTTCTGGGCCACGTTCGATTACCTGGACAGCCGTGCGTATAACGAGGAAAGCGACGACACACTTGTTAATGAGCATTTAATGAACCATTCGCCCCATCCGGAGAATGAAATTGCTATTAATTTTGAGCATTTTGAACAACGCTGCAGGGAGAGCAAACTGGACGTATTACCACGTCGCGAATTAATGAAACTGCTGCTGAGCAGCAAACAACGTAAATTTATTGACAACAAATCCATGCACTCACGGATTTTAAAACGTACCGTGCGTTGCTGGTTATTTGGGAGAGGATAATATGCCTATTGTTTACTGGACCACCACAAAACTGAATGAGCTGCGTTCATTTAACGGTACACTGACCTTATCAGAGCTGGCTGCGCATTTTGCTAAAAGCCGCCAGGCTATCCGCCAGTGTTGTGTCCGACATGACATACCGTTTAAACGGCAGAGTTACA
>JALSUJ010000430.1 GCA_027071355.1 Gammaproteobacteria bacterium
TTTTGCTTCAATGGCCCCGTGCCAATGAGGTACGCTTGCCGTCCACTTCGTTGGAATTTTTGAACTACCATCCCAGCCAGCACGGCCATTTCAGAATATTCGGAAATATTATGGAAAGCATATCCTGGCTCCACGGGGTTATGGCCGACTGAGACTGCTATTTTTTGCATACTGGTTCCTGGGGTTATTTTCTTAATTAAAGTCGCTCAAAGTTATCACTTCAAACAGGTGCATCGCCAACATGCCATTTATCTTTGGCCCTGGCCTGTCTTTTTTTGGGGCCAGCCTGAGCCTTCATAGCAACCTCTGAGAGGTCAACTTTCTTTTGGTAACACTTCCGCACATCGGCGGAACTTGCTAATGGTTCGGGGATATTGAATTTATTACGGAGAACCCTACTTGCCAGCTTGGAAGGCAGGGGCCAGAAAGAGAGAGGTAAACAGGAGAATCGGCCCAGGAGGGCGAAGGTATGAATTACTGCCAGGGGGAAACCAAACGCTACAATATTAGCCAGGATACTCAGCTTCATTCCACATACATCCCGGTCAATCATTACCCCGAAAGCACCGCAAGCAACCAACATAACAGCAGTATTAAAAGCGGCAATTTTAAGCATCTTGGTTGAAACATGGGCCGGAACAATTTTAACAGGGAGTTGCTCCAACCATTTAGCATGGTGCCAGATGGTGTATGTCCAGAAGAACGCCTCGAATATTACGAAAGAAAGAATAAGTACCCGGATCATTTTATCTCCTGGCCCCGCTAAGTTTTGTGCTGTTGACGGCAATATACTTTTCATTCTGCGCTATACATGACTTAACCGCCGCAATTTCCACAACATACTCACGTCGTAATTTAATTGACTCACGCGCACCATACCCTGACAGGCCAACCAAAGCAATAAAAAGCAGCCCAACCACCCACAAGAAGATAGTAAAACGCCCTTCCAGGTTGGTTATATCACCGCTAAGTTCCAGGAGAACATTCTCAGCGGTTGTCAACCTTTTTTCGTGCATTTCAACCAGCATGGTATTGACGTTGTGATCTGCACAATGCTTATCGCAATTCAGGCAATCAGGATGGGACATGGCGGCTAGTCCTTGGTGTTCGTTGTCTCGGTATTATTTTTGTGATTCAACTTGTTTTTGCCAGGTCTTAGCGCCAAGCGCCCCCACCAGCAAGGCAACACTCTCTGCGTCCATCGGGGCCAGGCTACCGGCCTTTAAACTGGTTATGGCCCAGGTAAGCATAAAAATAAAGACAATACCCAAAGAAGCGATTCGCATGGATGAGATGTTGCCGTTGTTATCTTGGATTAGGTTGCTCATTTTTTTCTTTATCCTATTATCGACTTATTTGACATTTGACATTTGGTGTTCAATTTCCCTGATCCGATTTTCATGGTCGGCCAAGGTTCTGGTGTGGTATTCCAGTTGTAAAATATAGCGTTCATTAGCTGAATTAGCCACCTTTATTGCTTGGATTTCCTGAACAAGGTAAACAGAAAACGCCGTCAAGCTGGTCAGGAGGATAGCAATTACCGTGGTGGTTATCTTAGAGAAGTCCATGGTCTAATCCTAATCGCCCTTCGTGATTGAGTTAGCCGCCGAAACCGCCACCAATGAAGTTATCTGCTCCAAGGCCCCAGGGTTCGGCTTGGTATTCCACTTTATTTCCTTATCACCATTCTTCACCCATAATTCAGTATCAGGTTCCAGGTAGGCGTGGTATTCATCACCGTCTGGCATAACGCAGTATTGGTGGGAGACGCAGCCAGAAAGAATAAACATAGTGAGCAGTATAATAGTAATATTAGTGGACGGTGGCATAAGTAGCCCCATTAGTAAGACAAGGTGTTTGACCTGTTAATATACAATGTGCTCTGTTTGTAATAACAGACTCAAACGACCCTATATCATAAGCTGATCCTTGTGGTCTCTCTCTACCTATAAGGTCTGTGTTAACATCAACAAAAGTTGCTCCTGTATTTATAGCTGGGGAAGAATTTCTCAGACTGAAATCTTCTGTAGATAAGTCTGTAAATAAAGGGTCTCCAGTTACATTCCCAGTCTCAGTAGGTGCCCATGTTGGTTGGGCAGTTCCTTGAGTTGAAAAAAATAAATTATTAGTATGTATGTCAGGTTCATCACCTGCAAAAACTACACCTTTATAATCATATAAAATATTATTAGAGAATGTCGTATTGTTAGTCCAGAACTGCATACCTTCATTCCACCCAACCACAGTATTGTTATATATGTGAACAATTGGTGTTGTGACTCTTATCCTAAAAGCCCTATTGTTATAAACATCTCCAATACTGGAAATGATAAGATTATTGTAAATATTTACTTGTGGTGGCGATGTTAAAGAATCTGGTAATTCAATTTCTATAGCTCCACCTCTTTGATTTTTTACTACATTGTGGTGAATCTCAAGTGGGCCACTCCACCCGCCCGTGTTTGCCTCATCATAAACGTGTATCCCTTGCCATATTGGATTATCAACTAGCACATTCCAGGCGATCTCATAAGGTAAATTTACAGCACTAAATCTATTAGAAAGATAATAAAGGTGCTGGTATATATCCCATGTATTTTTTTCAGTTTCAGAGCTATAAGGGGGAGATGTCCCGGAGTTGCCAGCATAAGGGATACCATTATCTCTACCATAGTTATGGATATATACTCCTAAGTATTTTCCCCCACCAGCGGCTTGCCTGTTCCCGCCTATTGCACCATTATAACCTGAGTACGCAGTTGGCCCTGTTATCTCAACCCCAATGACCCTCATCCCCTTTATGGCCCTTATACCAGTAGCAGAGTTATTACTTGCATCCTCAAAGCAAGTAATAGTTATTCCTGAAAAATTTATATACTCTTGAGCCAAAGAATCATCATTAGCATTATAATTATAAATAACGAAACCAGGGTAGCCACTCCCTGACAAAGTAACTCTTGTTCCGGGGTAAGCGATAAGGGATATAGGGTTGGCTGCTGTTCCTACTAGTCTCCCAGTTGCCCCTACATTTATCCCACTGGTTGATCCGACTCCAACACTATAAACTATATCACCAGCAGAGACTCTTCCGTCTCCAGATAGTGCAGCTTGTAGAGTCAGCCACGGATTGCCCCATGATCCATCTCCGGTAGTATCATCTCCTGTAGATTTTATGAAGTATATATTCCCGTTGCGAACGGTAAAGGGAAGTGTATTTGAGGTTACGCCGTTAACAGTAGCAGATATCGTCGTCTCTCCAGAAGGCACACCTGATGGGACAGCAAAAGTAATTTCTATCATCTTATGATAAGTATATAAATTGGACGGACATGCCGGTAAACTACCATCTGCTATTGTCCAGTGATAAACTACTGCTTCAATTCCTCCAACATATATCTTAGATGTTCCCTGCTCTGTCCCTAGATCATTGCCCCATACAGTTATAATTGCCCCTGAGCCAATACCATCACTATTACCACTAGATGGCCCTGAAATAATATTAGAAAAATTTAAGGAAGGCCCAGCGTGAGCAGTGTTACATAACAAAGATAGTATTATAGTAATAATAATTCGCATCATTTTATTGTTACCTCGTCAACCATGAAATTTCCACCGCCTGTTCCATCTTCTTTCCCACAAAAATAAACAGTTGGGGCAGTTCCTACCATCGAATCTGTGATTGTTTGTGATAACTGCAAAGTATCATCAACATAGACAGTATAAGAGTTGCTTGCATCATCCCATATAATTTCAACTTTGTACCAAGTGCCAGTAATAATATCCCCAGCCGTACCTAATACCCATGCATCATATGATACACCATTCAAAGTCACCTGAGAGCGTAAACGACCATCTGCGAATGTAGTAAGACCGATTTTATTATTAGAATCAGCCCCAATACCAAAAACATTACGATAGTCTGCGTCTAATAAATTAGCCTTCCAATAAAAGGTCAAGTCAAAATTATCTTGATCTATAATATCCCCAGCAGTAATCGGAACCCCTACCCGTTGGGAAACATCGTTATTATCATAACAAGACCCACTATAACATCCTGTTGCTGTATAGAATCCTGAACCAGTCCTTATTGCAGTAACACCAGAAGGGGTGTTGATAGTGTCAGAAGCGACATCCCACTCCATTTTATTAGCCACTAAAACACTAAAAGTAGCAGTCAAAGCCTTATTAGCATTCATGTCAATGGTATTATTAGGGGCCGTACCTAGAACATCACCGGAGTTAGTGCCAGACCAAGTAATTGTGTTGTTTGTCCCACCATAGGTAGTGGTAAGAGTATTAACCCCAGATAATCCAGTAATTGTAGTTGTTGCTGAATAAGCAGTTCCAGCAACAGTAATAGAGTCACCGGATAAATTGCCAGCGAAAGTAAGATCAAGAGAATATGTTGCTGGGGCAGGATTACTCCAATCAGTAGTAGCAATCCTGTTCCAATCCCCGGAAGTTACACAATCATAAATATAAGAAGTATCAAAGGCATAGCTGCCAGGAGTACATGCCTCATCTGAATAAGTTGGCGGAGTTGAGACATAAAGCCCTGAGCCACCGCTACCACCTTCCACCCAAGAACGGACACCAGCAGCAGTTGAAGAAAGAACATATCCATCCGTGCTTGGGTTCCCTAGAGAATCCTCTTTTGTCGCCAATTCATCATAAATTTTATCTGCTGACCAAACGGTGTTAGTATCACCATTCCCGGCGGTATCATCAATCAAGCCATCAATCTGCCCCTGGGCAATCCAGGAAGAGCCGTCCCATTGAAGGATGTCATTCGCCGTGGTGCCATTAGGTACAGTGCCAGAAGGTGCCGCAGTAAGCTCCAAAGCCGTCCCAGCAGAATTAACCTTAACCCAATAATCAGCCGTATAAGCCGAGGGGGTATCGGTCAAGCCAAGCCAGGTAGTTGCGCCACCGCTTGTACCATTGGCCGCCAATGTAATGCGCCCCTGGGCATCTACGGTGATATTGGCATTGGTATAAGAGCCAGCGGTTACAGCAGTATCGGCTAAGTTCAGTGTCACGTCACCAGAAGTACCACCACCAGTGAGGCCCGTCCCTGCGGTTACGGCTGTTATGTCACCGTCAGCATTAGTGGCCCATGACCTTACTCCTGACAATGTAGACGTTAAAACCTGCCCATCAACGGTAGGGTTTCCCAGCGAAGACTCCTTGGCAGCGTCCAAGGCTTCAATCTTGGTGTAAATGGCATGTTTGGTTGGTGGTTTTAAGACCTCGGTATCCCAATCAGCGCCATAAACTCCATTGTCAGCTATGGAATTGTAAAGCTCGGTATCATTGGCATTGATCTTCCCCCTGGTTACGCCCCAGGTTTCTCCCGTCACAAGTAACTGCTGCGCAGCTATCAATTCCGATGGAACAAACAGCGCAAAAAATAATAAAACTATAATCCTCTTCATTTCTAAACTACCCTCCCATGATTGTATCATCGGCAATGACGCTATCATCTGCTATGACATCATCATCATAAATTATATTCTGTGTTGCTGGCTCAATCGGTAACGAATCAACAACGAAACTATAAGCCCTCCGATCAGGTAAAGAACCATACACAGGATGGGTGTATGTTGATTCAACTGTGATATATATCGTAGATGAATCACCGGAAACTGACAGATCATCACCAGAAAGCACTACCACAAATGAATCTGCCGCCGTTTCTTCTACCCTATCAAGGCTATTAATTATATTCCCGTTAATATCAGATAAAGACCATCTTATATCTGTGGTGTTTTCATTAAGCACCACGGCAACAAAATAATGGCTCCCTTCTGTCGCATGCTCCTCCAGCCTTGTTATTGCTACCATTGTCTTTCACCTCAAGGCCATAGTGGGTTATTAATAATATCAAAATCTGCCACAAGTTTAGGGTCAGTTAGTTCTGAAACCTCAATCTCAATCAACCCTGAAGCATCACGAATTGGCTGGAGTTGTAGCGTCTCCACGTCTTCAATTACTTGTGCTTCTGCAATTTCCTCAGTGGTGGCCAATCCATCAACTATTTTTTTAGTGAGCAGCAGACCACGGCTTAATGTACGGAGCTGAATATCTTGAGGGATAATAGCCTCTATTCTGGCTTTAGCCTCTATCTTAATATCCTGTATTTTAGCTGCTATTAAATCAGTAATAGGCACAACCGGGGCCTTATAAAAAACAGTCTTGGCAACAGGAGAAACCGTGTTAGCATTTGTGTTTATAGCCGCTTCCCATTCGCTATCTGATACCTCAAAATTAGGAGTTGGTATTGACGTATGTATCTTATCATCGTACCAACCAAGCAACTTGTTATCCGTTTCATCATAATGTGCGTATTTCATGTCTTTTATCTCCCTTAATACCCGATTGCTATCCACTGTGCGTCTGCATCAACAGTAGCTCCAGGATTGTTACCAATCGCAACAGTAAATGATGATAAAGTGGTATTTGTATCATTAATTCTTGTAGAGTTTGGGTAACTACCACTTGTAACGCTTATTGTCTGTGAATTAGGCTCTGCGGTTATAAAAAGAACAGCTGTTGGAAACGCAATATTAAAATTTACAGTTTCAACCCCACCATGCACCCATGCCGGATTATTGTGTACTCCCCACTGGACTATCAGCCCATTAGGTAATTTTACATATCCATTAGTGGCAAATGAAACTGTGCCCTCCTGTGCGATCAACAATTTCAACGCATCCAACTGCTGGCTTGCTCCGACTGCCTCAGTAACCCCATCCGGGGCCAGACTAACCTCATCCAGAAGGGCTTGCCTTGCCCCCCAAATATCGTCAATTAATGCCTTGATAAACTCTGTACCATCTGCCGCCCCTGGGGATGTTTCATTTTTTGCCGCCGTATTGGGGAAAGCTGACCCGTTAGTGTTTATAAAAGTTGCCAAATAATCAATCATCTTAATTGCCTCTATACATAAGTTGCGATAAGACCACAC
>JALSUJ010000431.1 GCA_027071355.1 Gammaproteobacteria bacterium
ATAACCTTATTTAATTATAAAAATATATTTAGGAGAAAAAAATGAATATTCGTCCTTTACACGACCGTGTAATTGTTAAACGTAAAGAAAAAGAAACCACAACAGCTAGTGGTATTATTATCCCTGATTCGGGACAAGAAACACCAGCACAAGGCACAATTGTCGCTGTGGGCAATGGTAAAGTTTTAGAAAATGGAGATGTTCGCGCTTTAGAAGTTAAAGTTGGCGACGTTGTTTTGTTTGGAAAATATTCAGGTACAGAATTTAAAGCCGATGGCGATGAATTTTTATACATGAATGAGTCCGATATCATCGGCGTTATTGAATAAACCTCCTATTAACGAATAAACATAAAGAGAAATTAAAATGGCAAAAGAAGTATTATTTTCAGAAGACGCACGCGCAAAAATGGCACGTGGCGTTAATATTTTAGCAAACGCAGTAAAAGTAACCTTAGGACCAAAGGGTCGTAATGTTGTATTAGACAAAAGCTTTGGCGCACCAACCATCACAAAAGATGGTGTATCTGTCGCTAAAGAAATTGATTTAGAAGACAAGTTTGAAAACATGGGCGCACAAATGGTGAAAGAAGTTGCTTCTCAAACCAATGATGCTGCTGGTGATGGCACAACAACTGCCACAATCTTAGCGCAAGCTTTCGTACGCGAAGGTTTAAAAGCCGTAGCAGCAGGCATGAATCCAATGGATTTAAAACGCGGAATAGACAAAGCTGTTATTGTTGCAGTTGAAGCTATCCAAAACATGTCAACACCTTGTACAGATGGCGATGCTATCGCACAAGTTGGTACAATTTCAGCAAATTCAGACACAAATGTCGGTGAAATTATCGCTGAGGCCATGGGCAAAGTCGGTAAAGAAGGCGTTATCACAGTTGAAGAAGGTTCAGGACTAGCAAACGAACTAGACGTTGTTGAAGGCATGCAGTTTGATCGTGGTTATTTATCTCCTTACTTTGTGACTAACCAAGACACAATGACTGCCGAAATGGATGCACCATATATTTTATTGCACGATAAAAAAATCTCAAACATCCGTGATTTACTACCAACATTGGAAGCCGTTGCAAAAGCAGGCAAACCTTTATTGATTATTGCAGAGGATATCGATGGCGAAGCACTAGCAACACTAGTTGTTAATAACTTACGCGGAATCGTAAAAGTATCAGCAGTTAAAGCCCCTGGTTTTGGCGATAGACGTAAAGCCATGTTAGAAGACATCGCAGTCTTAACTGGCGGAACAGTGATTTCAGAAGAAGTTGGCTTAGCATTAGACAAAGTCACTTTAGAAGATTTAGGCACAGCTAAGAAAATCCAAATCAGCAAAGAAAACACAACAGTAATTGACGGAGCTGGCGATGCTTCAATGATTGAAGCACGTGTTAATCAAATCCGCGCACAAATCGAAGAAGCCACAAGCGAATACGATAAAGAAAAATTACAAGAACGCGTAGCTAAATTAGCTGGTGGTGTTGCTGTGATTAAAGTTGGCGCTGGTTCTGAGATTGAAATGAAAGAAAAGAAAGCTCGCGTTGAAGATGCATTGCACTCAACAAGAGCCGCTGTTGAAGAAGGCGTTGTCCCTGGTGGTGGAGTTGCACTTATCCGTGCATTAGCCGTTGTTGGTGACTTAACTGGTGATAACGAAGACCAAAATGTCGGTATCGCTATTGCTAAACGCACCATGGAAGAGCCTTTACGTCAGATTGTTAATAATTGCGGTGAAGAAGCCTCTGTTGTTGTTAATGCTGTTAAAAGCGGAGAAGGCAACTACGGATACAATGCAGCCAAAGGCGAATACGTCGATATGATTGCTGAAGGAATCCTTGATCCTGCCAAAGTAACACGTAGCGCATTACAAAATGCCGCTTCAGTTGCTGGTATGATGATTACAACAGAATGTATGGTAGCCGATGCTCCTGCACCTGATGCCGCTGGTGGTGGAATGCCAGATATGGGTGGAATGGGTGGTATGGGA
>JALSUJ010000432.1 GCA_027071355.1 Gammaproteobacteria bacterium
CTCTTTACCCCCCCCTAGCCTTTACCCCAGAACCTTTACCCCCAAAACCTTCACTAGAGGTACTCTCCAGACTGAAATCAATAACACAACTAAAAGAATAGGAAATTCATTGCTACTTTACAATAAATAAATTGCAAATATTGGTTATTTTAGTTTTATTCGTAAATACCACAACGTAATATGGGATTTTCTGCACATATAGCAGCTTTTGCGGCATTAATATAACCAAAAACCTTCCAGTTTTAATTAATTTAAAAAATACACTTGACTCCGTATCCTACTACAGGGTTTAAACTTCCTTCAGAGTCAATAAATCAGGAAACATACCGCCATGAAGAATGATGATAGTATTTTAAATATTGCCATAGTTGGTACGGGATCAGCTGCCTTTGCTGCAGCAATTAAAGCGGTTGAAGAAGGTGCACAGGTCACTCTCATTGAAGCCGCCGATGTAATTGGCGGTACCTGTGTTAATGTCGGTTGTGTGCCATCAAAAATTTTTATCCGTGGGGCATATATAGCCCATCTCCAGGGGCATCATCCCATTGAGGGAATACCCCTGAATACCCCTGAAATTGATCGTAATGCCATGATGGAGCAACAGCAGAAATGGGTGGAAAATTTACGCTATGCCAAATATGAAAGTATTCTGGAAAATAATCCCGGCATTAAGTTACTACGTGGTATGGCTCGATTCAAGGACAATAAAACATTAATCATCACCAAAGCCGATGCTAGTGAGCATGAAATTCATGCCGACCGTATTTTACTGGCTGTCGGAGCCAGAGCCTCTATTCCACATATTCCCGGTTTAGACAGCACACCTTACTGGACATCAACTGAAGCCCTGGTTTCAGAAACTATACCGAAACATTTACTTGTTCTTGGTGCCTCAGTGGTCGCTCTGGAACTGGCTCAGGCTTATCATCATCTGGGTGCTGATGTCACCCTGTTGGCTCGTTCATCGTTATTATCCAGAGAAGATCCCGCAATGGGTGCAGCGCTGACAAAGTTATTTTCTGATCAAGGCATTAAGGTGATGTTAAATACCTCTGCTGATTTTGTGCAATATGATGGTCAGCAATTCAGGATACAGACCAGTAAAGGAAAGGTCCAGGGTGAACAATTACTGGTTGCTACAGGACGCACTCCCAACACAGGCACTCTGGATCTGGAAAAAATTGGGCTTAAGACTGATAAACACGGCGCTATTATCATTGACGATCATATGCGTACCAATATAGAAACTATCTATGCCGCTGGTGACTGTACCAGTCAACCCCAATTTGTTTATGTTGCAGCAGCTGCCGGTACCCGTGCTGCCCGCAATATGACTGGTGATGATGTAGCCCTTGACCTGTCGGTAATGCCTGCTGTGGTGTTTACTGATCCGCAAGTCGCTACAGTAGGTTTAACTGAACAGCAGGCCAGTGAACAGGGAATGTCAGTCGAAAGTCGCACGCTGGATTTAGACAATGTGCCTCGTGCTCTGGCCAATATGGATACTCGTGGTTTTATTAAACTGGTTGCAGAAAAAGATACCGGTCATATTGTTGGCTGTCAGGTATTAGCCAATGAAGGCGGTGAAATCATTCAGTCTGCCGCACTGGCTATTCGTAACAATATGACCATTGAAGATCTGGCCGATCAACTATTCCCTTATCTGACAATGGTCGAAGGATTAAAGTTAACCGCACAAACCTTCAATAAAAATGTGAAACAACTATCCTGTTGTGCAGGGTAAAATCAAAAAAAAGTGAGTGAGATAATGAATAATTTCTTTAAACAATTTGCCAGTGTTGTTGGTGCCGGCATCGCTGCAGCCTGTTGCCTGGGGTTACCTGTTATTTTGGCAGCTATTGGAGCAATGGGACTGGGATTTATTGTCCATGATGCCTATCTGTTTCCTATATTTGCTGGTTTCATCAGTTTGACTCTCTGGCTACTTTATCAATCATCAAAAAATCATTACAACCTGAAACCTTTCTGGTTGA
>JALSUJ010000433.1 GCA_027071355.1 Gammaproteobacteria bacterium
GCTTAAGGTATCTCGTTCATTTTTAAGAGCATCCAGTTCACTTTTCATGGCATCGTATTTCTGCTTCATTTCCGCCACGCCCTTTTGTGCCCGGGCAACCAGGTTTTTGGCTGCAGGGTTGCGACTTAGAAAACGGCTTAAAACCCAGCCTTCCACGCCCTGTGGTGTGCGGGCCCGGGTATAACCAGAATTTTTTTCCAGTACGGTTAATGGGGTGCCGCTTTTAATGATTTTGATGATTTTAAAGCCATTTCCCTTACCGGAACGCATATTAATAAAAAGTTCATCACTGACATATAACGTTTCAGCCGCAGCAATAGAAACAAAAGGGGCAGTTAAAATAAATATTACAAAAATAAGAAAGAGTTTTCTATATGAAATGTCCATATCCAGTCCTGAGTTAATAAGTCTGTATTATCCTAGATTCTGCAGCAGGTTTCTACAAGAATCTTAATGTCGGGAAAGACTGACCTGGAATTTGTCATATTATTGTCATAATGATAGTGTTAAATACTCAAAGTTAAATACTTACCAAATGGGGTTGTTATGTCCGTAAAACGGGTGCTGATTGTAGAAGATGAATTAGCCATTCGGGAAATGATGAAGTTTGCTTTTCACAAAAGTGAATTTAATTTACAGGAAGCTGAGGATGCTGAACAGGCTCAGGTGTTTATTAAGGATAATCGACCTGATTTAATTCTGCTGGACTGGATGCTGCCTGGTATGAGCGGGCTTGAACTGGCAAAACGATTAAAAACCGATCCCGATAGTAAAGATATTCCCATTATTATGCTCACGGCTCGCGGTGATGAAAATGATCGTATCAGGGGACTGGATTGTGGTGCGGATGATTATGTGGTTAAGCCTTTTTCTCCCCGGGAATTACTGGCTCGCATAAAGGCTGTTCTGCGCAGGGTTGATCCGGCTATGGATGATACCATCGAAGTTGGCGGGATAAAACTGGATAATTCCACTCATCGTGTGAGTATTGCAGATAAAACTCTGGAATTTGGACCCACTGAATATAAACTGCTGCATTTTTTTATGACTCATCCCGAGCGGGTTTATAATCGCAGCCAGTTACTGGATCGGGTCTGGGGCGGTAATGTCTATATTGAAGAACGCACGGTGGATGTACATATTCGACGTTTAAGAAAAGTTCTGGCGGAACATAAAGCTGAGCATCTAATTCAAACTGTTCGCGGTGCCGGTTATCGTTTTTCTACACAGCCCTGAGCATTAACAAGCCCTGAGCCATCAACCATTTTAGGAGTCCTGACCCGGAAGCGTATATCGTCAGGTAATTTATGAAATTTGACAGCAGTTCTTATATTAAAGAAATTTATAGACTAATACTGGGGCTGGTGGCCCTGATTCTACTAGGTTTGTTGATCGGTGATATCTGGGCTTTTATTGCTGTAGGTCTGTTTTTATATGCTGTCTGGCATTTATATCATATTAATCTGTTGATCCGCTGGTTATCAGATTCCGATATTAAATCGCCCCCTCAGCCCTGGGGAATATGGGCTGATGTGTTTCATTTTATTTACCGTGTTCAAAGTCAGAATCAAAAACGTACCCAGAAAATACAGACTCTGCTGGAACGCTATAAAGAAGCTACCGAAGCAGTTCCTGATGCCACTATGATTTTAGGCAGGAACTGGAAAATTGAGTGGCTAAACAAAAAGTGCAAAAATTATCTGGAACTCAGGCCGCGTAAAGATATTGGTAAGCCCCTGAATCATCTGATCAGTTCCCCCCGGTTTTTAACCTTTCTGGA
Source organism: Gammaproteobacteria bacterium (assembly GCA_027071355.1). Taxonomy (GTDB): domain Bacteria; phylum Pseudomonadota; class Gammaproteobacteria; order GRL18; family GRL18; genus JANELJ01. The sequence goes on from JALSUJ010000433.1 coordinate 1,781, forward strand.
ATCCTGTGATTATCTGGGAGAGTGGAATACTGCCCTGGAAATAGATTCACCGGACAAGTCCAGACGACTTTCTATTCGTTTAATACCCTTTGGCAAAAGGTATTTATTAATTGCCCGTGATATTACTGAATTTCAGCAATTACGTGATGTCAGGAAAGATTTTGTGGCCAATGTATCGCATGAATTAAGAACGCCATTGACGGTTATTTCCGGTTATCTGGAAACCTTGTCAGAATATCCTGGAGAAGATGAAATGTATGCCGGTTCAATTCATATGATGCAGCAGCAGTCTAATCGGATGTGCCGTATTATTGAAGATCTTTTATTATTGTCAAAAGTGGAGGCTAATGAGAAAAATTCTCATTCCCTGTCAATGGTCAATATGCCGAATATGCTGCAGATGTTAAAAAATGAAGCGCTAGCTGTGAGTAATGGGCAGCATCATATTAGCGTTGAGATGGATAAAACTATTCCTTTTCTACAGGGTGATGAATATGAATTACGCAGTGCCTTTAGTAATCTGGTCAGTAATGCGGTTCGTTATACACCGGATGGCGGGAACATTGTGATCCGCTGGTATCAGAAAAAACACAAACAGCTATGCTTTGAAGTGGAAGACAGTGGTGAAGGTATTGAAAAACAGCATCTGGATCGTTTAACAGAGCGTTTTTACCGGGTAGAGGTAGGGCGTTCCAGAGCCACTGGTGGTACCGGGCTTGGGCTGGCTATTGTTAAGCATGTGCTAAATCATCATCAGGCAAAATTGTTAATACGTAGTGAGCCGGGAAAAGGCTCGGTGTTCTGCTGCGAGTTTTCAGAGCAGACGCTTAACCAGACATAGCCCAGGCTCAAGCTCTGTTTCTAACGGATAAGCTGTAAAAATTCAGACGGGTCGGAATAGAAAAATAAGCCCACTTCATTATCCTGAACACGGGTTACTTTTGCGGCAATGGTATATACGCTGCTTTGTTTATTATCAATAGGCAGATAGACATTGACATCATCCAGTTTGGAAAATGACAGTCCGGAAATGCCTTTGATCAGCATTCCGCCCTGGCCAATGTTAACCGCCGTGGCTTTAGCCCGTTTCTGATTAGGTAATTCAATACTGACAGGAAAACTGACACTGACGCGAGAATATTGTCTCTGTTCATGGCTCTTTGGCATAGCTGAAAATATTTCCTGTTTTTTTGTTGGCAGGGATATTTACAATTTTACTCTCATCTTATGGATAGTCCAGTCAGTTGTTGGTAAACTGCCGGGAAAATTGTTTAATAAAGTTATCCAGCTGCTCAACTGGCAAATGATTAATACCTGCAGCAGCCTTACGACCCCCACCCGTTTCAAATTGCCGACACAAATCATCAGCCCCGGTTTTATTATTTAAGGGGGCCCGTACACTGATTAAATATCCCCCCTGTTTATTATGAGTTACCACCGCATGGGCTCGATCGGGATAGCGGTTAACCAGTTCATTACTGAATATACCGCTCATACGTCTGGCCCAGGGCGCATCGGGTAAAATAAATACTGCCACCTTATCGCTCTGGTACTCACAGCTTAAATCATTGACATGCTTGTTATCTTCGTCATAGCCGTCTTTTAGCTGCTGAAAAACAGACTGGCTGTCATTGATAAAATCAAAAGGGTTATTATGAGGCAGTATTTGTTTAAACAGATCGGCGGGATGAAAATGCAGGTCATTAATATCGGCGCCATAGCCATTATAGTTAATTAAAATACCCAGTTGTTTTAATTGTTCGGTTTGTGAGCTGTTTAAGCGGTGTTGAGTGGCCAGTGTCAGAGCACTATGGTTCAGATTATCACCAAAGGCTCCGGTAACTGCCCAGAGATAATGCCTGTTATCCAGATATTGGTTGATTAATAAACTGGTACAGATATCTGCATCGGTATTAATACGGGTGGTCAGGTTAGGGTGTTCAGGCAGGTCTCCGTAAAAATGATGATCCGAATAAAATACCTGAGCGCCATTATCCAGGAGCCGTTGTAAATCATTCCGGTTTTTATCCAGAGAGATATCCAGTACCGTCACCCGGTCACCGTCCTGTACAGATACCTGTTTAAGCAATTGAATATCACGCTTAATACCGGTAATCAGCTGGTTATTTTGCCCGGGTTGATCCTGGCGGAGCTGTAATAAGGCACAGATGCCGTCGGCATCGCCATTAAAAACATCAATTGCTGTCATGATTAAATGCGTTCTTCTGAAATAGTGGTTTTAGAAATTAGTAATACAGTCTTCTGCAGTATCAATGAAACCTTCCCTGAACAGGTAGAGATAAATTTCCTGGGCCGCTTCCATTGCCGAGAGACTGCTGGTATCAATTCTTAATTCTGGATTTTCGGGTACTTCATAAGGATCACTGATGCCGGTAAATTCAGGAATAATTCCTTCTCTGGCTTTGGCATATAAACCTTTACGATCACGATCTTCACAGGTTTCCAGGGGCGTAGAAACATGAATTTCAATATAAGCACCATGCTGCTCAATCAGGTTACGGGCTGCCCGTCTCATTTTAGTATAAGGGGCAATGGGTGCACAAATAGCGACACCACCGTTTTTGGTGATTTCATTAGCCACAAAACCAATGCGGCGGATATTAATGTTACGATCTTTTTTAGAAAAACCCAGCTCACTGGACAGGTTATGGCGAACGATATCACCATCAAGCAGTGTTACTGGCCGACTGCCCAGCTCAATGAGTTTGGCATAAATGATTTTCGCCAGAGTGGATTTTCCGGAACCGGATAGTCCGGTAAAAAACAGGGTAAAGCCCTGTTTACAGCGAGAAGGGTAGGCATTGCTTAAAGCCTTTAATACTTCAGGATAACTGAACCAGTCAGGAATAGTCTGGCCGGAATAGAGTCGGGTTTTGACATCATTATCTGTGAGCATCTCACTTTCATAACCATCTTTAATAATAGTGGATAGCGGCAGGAATTTTTTCTGCTCTTTTACATAACGTGTTTCTTCTACGGTAATAACCTCTATACCCAGTTCCTGCTGATGTTTTAATACTTCTTCCTGTGAGGCGTACTGGCTGTAATAAGCCTCATTGCTGCCATTTTGTTTGGGCGGGGAAGCATGTTCAGGGCCAATAATAATATGGGAACAGCCATAATTTTTATTGACGATAGCCTGCCAGAGTGCTTCTTTGGGGCCGGCCATACGCATAGCCATGGGTAATAAGGACATCATGGCCATATTAGCAGGAAAATACTGCATAATAGCCTGATAACAATGTACCCTGGCGTAGTAGTGTAAATCTCCCGGTTTGGTCATGCCCACAGTGGGATGAATAAGTATGTGGGCCTGTGCCTGTTTGGCAGCATTGAGTGCGAGTTCCCGATGAACCCTGTGCATAGGCTTGCTGGTTTGAAAAGCCAGAATATTTTTCCAGCCTCTTTTTTTAAACAGCTTTCTTAATTCCAGCGGATTGGACCAGAGGCTTTCAAACTCAAAATGCTGGGGCAGTTCGATGCCGAGTAGCTTGCCACCAACATAATACTCACCGGTCTGGTTATACAGATAATCGACCCCAGGATGCATGTCAGATGTGGTGCCGTAAATGGCTTCGGCTTCTGTTTTTTTATCGGCTTCCCAGATATCTTCAACAATCAGGACTGCCGGGGTAAAACCTTCAGCATCTCTTAAAGCCAGCTTATCACCGTTGTTTAATTTTGCTGCCAGTTCGGCATTAATATCCAGGGTAATAGGAATGGGCCAGAGCAGGCCGTCGGGCAAACGTCCCTGTTCAATAACCGATTGCCAGGCAGCCTGATTCATAAAGCCTGATAAGGGTGAAAAAGCACCATTGACCAGTAATTCCAGATCACACAATTGCCTTTGGCTCAGGGTAATGGCCGGGAAATCCTGTGACAGGTTTTTTAACTCCTCAGCTTCCTGTTTATCAACCAGAAGATTAATCAGTTTATTGCCATGGGGGGGGGAAACGTCCATTGAATGTATTACCTTAAATGTAAAATATTAACAGGCCAGTGTATGGTAAATTACCGATACAGCGAACAAGTTTAATCTCTATTTTACAGGATTTATGTAGGTAAAAACTGATTTTATTATGTTTTAAAAAACAGTCCCTATCAAATTGCCGCCAGGTTAGACTGAAAAGCCTTTTACCATTTCTTCCATATCTATAGAAAGTCTATTCATACTATCACTGGCCACTTTCAGTTGTTCTATATTGTCCACAATATCTTCGCCCAGAGTTTTAATACTGATAACATTTTTATTCACTTCTTCTGCATGAGTACTTTGTTCTTCTGTGGCACGGGCATTTTCCAGACTCATCTGGGCAATAATATTAAGTTCTGAAACAATAAGATTCAGTGAGTCTCCAGCCTGATTGATTTGTGTTACATTATTGCTGACACTCGATTTACCTCGAGCTATAGCTTCAATTGCACTATCTGAACCGGATTGCAGGATACTGATCATGGACTCAATTTCACTGATGGAATCCTGAGTTTTCTGGGCTAAAGTACGAACTTCATCGGCGACCACAGCAAACCCGCGACCCTGTTCACCCGCACGGGCTGCTTCAATGGCGGCATTCAGCGCCAGCAGGTTGGTCTGTTCTGCAATACCTCGAATAACATCCAGAATACTGCCGATACTATTGCTGTCTTCGCCTAGCTGTTGAATAACATTCGAAGCATTATTAATAATTTTTTCCAGCTCAAGACTGGATTTAATCGTACCATCAACAATGCTTTTTCCTTCATTACTGACCTGGTTGCCTTTTTTGGCTGCTTCTGCTGTTTGAGTGGTATTTTCAGCAATTAATTTTGCAGAGGTGCTCATATCTGTCATAGCCTGGCTGGCTTGCTCGGTTTCTATTTGCTGTTCATCGACATTTTTGAAGGTGTTTTCACGAATGCTCATAAATTGCTCTGATGACTGGCTTAAGTCACTGGATGCTGAATGCAGACGTTGAATAATATTCTGGAATTGTGACAGCATTTGATTCAGGCTATTGCCGACTTTTGCGATTTCATCTTTGCCAGAGCTGTTAACTCTTAAGGTTAAATTACCGGTTTCTGAAATATTTTTTAGTGTATTTATGAATTCAGACAGGGATTGAGTGACCTTTCTGGAGACATAAAAAGTAAAGAGGATAACAAAAATAG
>JALSUJ010000434.1 GCA_027071355.1 Gammaproteobacteria bacterium
TAATTTAACAATATGTTACTTTGGTTATAAGGAGAATTTAACATGGCTGAAGAAAAACTTAATATTCAAGATATTGTAAATATTGTTCAAATTGTAGACTATGCTGCCAACCAAGGCGCATTTAAAGGATTTGACACTATGCGGAATGTAATTGAAGTGCGTGATCGAATTGACGCATGGGTACAATCCCTACCACAAAATAACGAAACTGACGAACCTGAAACTGAAAAGGAAACGTAATGGCCCACATGATTAATCATATTGGCGTAATTGTCAATACATCAAAACGATGTGCGGTAGTGTTTATGCAACTCCCGGAAGATACTGATCACGCGTTGGTTGTTGATACTGATGCACTACCTGAAAGTATTTTACAACCAATGATGGAAGTGCTTGAATCTAAAGAAGGGCAACAATCACCCGCACTTGCCGATATTTTGGCCCGCCGGCTTGTCCCGCATACTGGTAAAACCATGCTTGCCACCTTACATGAAGGTAGATATCTTGAGCGGGTATCAGTCGATAACGTAATGTTGACCCCTCGACCAAACGTAAGTCAACCACTGCGCAAAGTTCTTGAAGCGATGGGTCGAGTTGTTGGCGGCGCTACACCACCAGAAACAAACTTTTTTCAAGATCAGCAAACTGCCAATACTGAAGACGAGCGGAATGGCCTGGCGAAAAGTTATTTGGCTCAAGCACAACTTCTGCTTGATGATGCATCGCGTCTTCAACAAAAGGCATATGCCATCGTTCCATCATTGAACCCAATGGCTGAAATTACCACAAACACTAAAGTATCTGATAGTGTTGATGTCGCCGACGGCATAAATGTTGCCGCTATTGATAATGTTGCTACTGCCGATGGCATCCCTGATACTTTACTAGATGGAACTTCTTCTCTTTAAAAGGAAAATACTATGGGTACTGTGACCATTGAAATAATTAAAACTCCTGCTGATACCTATTCAATTGTGGCCATTGGCCCTGATGGAATAGATGAATATTCTGAAAATAATTATCAGGGGTGCAGGGATTTTGTTGATGAATTAAAACAAAAATTCCGTAAACGTGGCTTTGGTGTTGAAATTATTAGCAACATGTAAATGCACATTGAAAAAACTAAAGTCTCCGTCGAATACTTAAATGTCGTATACATTTTTGATGGAGACTTATCAATAATATTTGGGGTGGCCAATACTGATGTATTTTGGTATGTTGAAGGCACCCCATCAACCCCCGACACTGATGGATATACTACGGCGTTATGTATTGACTCTGCATCAGGAACATTAGTGTGGCAACAAACATTCATTGAAAAGTATGATTCTGAAAATGATAATGATTTTTACATGACGCTTATTGCCCATGTGCGAAGAACTTGTAATATAGATGAATCGTTACCGATAAACATTTACCAACCGGCCTCGCCAAATACCAGTGATAAAAACGAACGGTTTAAAATATTTTGGTATTCAGTTGAAGATGAAAAACCCGGCTAGTTTCGAGGGACAGTGGTCTTTGGCTCACTATAGACGAACTACAGTGGTCTTTGGCTCACTATAGACGAACTACAGTGGTCTTTGGCTCACTATCCTCGAAACTAGCCGGGAAATACTTAATACTATTTATACAATCCGCCTACTCATTGGATGTTCTCCGAATGAAACTTGGACCCCATTGGTGCCGTATTTTACTGCAATTTGTTGGCTCATAGCACCTCTAATGCGGTGAGGAACCTTTGCAGCTATTGCTTCAGCAACGGTTGGCGCACTTGGGTTATCAATTTCTAATGCAAACGCGAACATGGCTACTTGTGTGAATGGCCCCGCCCCTCCACCAAATCCAACGCCTGCGCCGCGCACTCGCCCATCTACTCCATTCTGTGAAAATCCGCCAGGTATAAAATATGCGGTGAAGTCAACTAAACAGGGTGTTCCTATATACGGTTTGGTTGATGCCAATGGCCATTCGGTATTCCGTGGTGGTAGTAATGCACCTGAACTGTCATATGATGCACCGCCATTTATATTTGCACCAGGTGTCGTGGTTGTTCCATTTAGATGAACTGGATGAACCCATTTTTTTACATTTTGCTCTTGTTTCCCCGCCTGGGTATTTATTCTAGCACGCTTATATCGCATAAGAATTATTCGAGGATTTAAATCGGCAAACCCTTCCATCCCAACACTGAACGATATGCGAATATCGCGTGGGGTTGTATGAACGCCTCGATCCAATTTTACTACCGGTGGCGGCGCTAATCCCGATGATGAAATGTTAATCATTTGTTCTTGAGTTGCGGTATTGTTATCAACATCTTCCAGCTTGAGGACTATTCCAGATCCGGCTTTCAATCCCCTTATTCTAATCAATCCGCGATCAAAGTCTATGTTGTCGACCGTGCCAACATACTGCGATCCATACTTTTCACTTATGGTGCTTTCAACTCCTGTGAATGGTGTTGGCATTTTGTTATTTGGTTTTCCTATACCACTCATTATTTTTATCCTATTTCTCTAACCCAGCCAATCGCTGAATTTACATATATGTATTTAATTGAAAAGTTGTTTGTTGTTATTACATCGTCAACTGCCGCACCATAATATTTATATCCACCTACACCTGATTGAAAGGTAACATTATTCGCGATAACATTTCCACCAACATCAATTAAATGTATTCGATCTCCCGAAACTGCGCCAATTGGTGGCAATACATTTACAATTTGAGAGGTTGTATCAATGAAATTCACTTCATTATACGTTGCAACATATCCACTAAGTTTTATAGTTGGATTGACGCCACCTTTAAACGATAAATTTCCATTACCATCCGTTGATGCACTTGCTCCGTTAAATCCATCAACACTTGGCAACGTAAATGTTATGTTGGCAGCAACATTATCTGGGGCCTTCAATCCAATCCATCCGCCACTTATACTTGATAGAGCGATAGTGTGTGCTTCATTTACTCCAGCAGATGGTGCAGAATGAAACGTTGTAACAAATTGCTTTGTGCCAGTATAAGATGTCTGTATTGCTAAGTCATTTGCTAAATATTCTGAAATTGCTCCTGTATCGACACTAAGTTGCACAAATCCTACAGAGGAATCTGTGCGTAAATTAATAGACCCAGATGACGTCCCAGAAATGCGCGACGAAACACCTGAACCAGTGTTTTTAACCTGCATTATCATAATGCCAATGGTTCCCAGACCATGCAACCCCATTGATCCTGTTATTGATGGATTAATAAATTCTATTCCAGCCCCAGGAATTGCGAAATCACCAAGCCCAGTTGACGAAATTTTAATGCTACCTGATTGAGTTGCTGATGTTATAGATACGGTATTTCCGGAGCTGATAAACATATTGTTTGATGCATCATTTCCACTTGAGATAATGCGGTCGTTAGTATTAGCCATGTAGATTATTCCTTAACTGTTTTCATAAACCCAACCGACAGTCCCACCAACAAATATATATGTCCGTGATACTTTATTTGTGTTCAATATATCATTGGCTGCAACACCGTAGAATAAAATACTATTTGTCACAAAATCCACTGTAATATTATTAACCGATGCATCTCCTATCGCCGCAGTAATTCTGAACCGCTGTCCGGCAACTCCACCAGCCCCAACAGTGAATATTGAAGTTGAGCCTGACACGTCAACTATTCTATGTTCATTGGCTGATACACCTGTGGCTATGCCGCTTGCTATTGGAAATATATCCAATGTGGTAGATTTCCACTCCATAATTCCTGTGCCATCAGTTACCAATGTTTGATTATATGCCCCAGACGTTGATGGTAACGTTAAGGTATAGTTTGATGCCGCATCAGGACTTCGTATCCCGATATAATTGGTAGTCAAATCGTTAAATGTTAATATATGTGTTTCGCCAGCAACGGCAGTATTTGGCGTTTCTAATATAGTTGTTATTTGTGCCCCTCCCGATTTTACGATTTGTGCAGCGGCAAGCCCAGATGCATTAAATCTACACCCATTCACTCCATCTATTTGAATCGATGATTTGCCTGGGCCACTTGTATCCTGCCCATACAATTCAACCGAACCAGTTGATAGCAACATAAGTCTTGCACTCTGCCCAGTTGACGTTTTGGATACGTCAGTCATATTAAATACGTTAACACCAAATTTTAAAACTCCTGACTTTGTTGAAACATCCCCATCATCATAAAATATGCCAGCACCACCAACCGGGAACTGCCCAAAATTTGTAGGGGAAACTTCAATTTTGAAGTTTCCCAAGTTTTCTGATGTAAGTGTAGCCGCCCCGCCAGGTTTTAGCGTTAAGTTGTCAGTATTGCCCGCGCCTGTTTTTAGTTCGCGTGTTATGGTATTAGCCATTATATGTTCCTTCCGGTTTCAAGCCATACGGCCCCATCCCACATAAGGTTCAATACATCTGATTGCCCTAATATGATCGGCCCGTTTAATTCTAAAATTCCATCATTGTTATATTGCACCGTGTCAACATCGCTTCGTCCAATTACAGTTAGTGTATCACCTACCGTAGTGCTTACTGAAAATTGTTGAACGGCAGTTGCTATTACTGCACCACCATTACTTTGCACGAATAATATATTGGTTGATGCAACTGGTGGTAATACGATAGTTGCAGTTCCGTCAGTTATTGAAGGGGCCGCTCTAGTTCCCACAATAGTTGGGGACGATCCGCCACCGCCCGCCGCCCATGATAATGTTCCTGCACCATCAGTTGTTAATGCGTCACCTGATGCTCCATCAACAGCTGGTAAGGTCCATATTTGATTGGAGGGAGCAGCAAGAGGGCCTTTAAATCCTACATATCCGTCGTTACCGGAACCAACCGTGTCTTTAAATCGAAACTCACCAGTTGCTGGAGCTGTGGCATCCGCGCCAACAACTACCCATCCGAAGTTGGCAGCCCCACCAGTTGATGATCTACCAGGTTGCAATAGCACGGGTCCGCCTTGTCCTGATGAGGCTATCCCACCAACTGCCGCCACCCCACCAGCGCCACCAGTTCCTGAAATACTACCGCCTCGCAATGTTAATGTCCCGCCAGCGCCTGATGTGGTTCCCCCCCGTCCACCAGAGATAAACACCGGGCCACCAAACCCAGTTGTCCCGCCATCGCCGCCAGACTGAACTAATCTCCCACCTTGTCCAGAACTAGAATTACCAGCATCAATGCGGATGTCACCGCCATTGCCAATAGCACCAGCAGGTTTATCTGCAGTTCGTATCGTGACCCTACCTGCCTGTCCCGCTAATATGCCTGAGTCGCCAGCTGCAATATCAATATTGCCACCACTTCCTGTGTTACCCCCAGACCCACTGGTAATGCTTATGGGGGCACCGGCAATCGCCCCCGCAGCTGGTAATGCACTTGATGAAGCTATTGCAATTCCACTTGTAGACCAAGTTAATTGGTTAGACAAACCAGTAAAGTTGCCAGTATTATCTCCGATATCCAGAGTTAGCGTATCGTTATCTGGCGTTTTTTCTACTGATAGTATAGTATCGCCATCAGCATCAATAACTCCATCAACAATAATGGCTGTGGCAGTTGATTCTATTCGAATCATTTGCTCGGCTGTCCCAAAATTACCATCAACATCAATTAATGTTAATGATATTCCAGATCCAGCTTCAAATCCACGAAGTGAAATCAATCCCCGTTCCAAATCAACGTTATCAACTGCCCCTACAAAATTTACACCGATATTTTCATCTACGGTGCTTTCAATTCCTGTAAGCGGCGATGTCATTTTATTATTTGGTTTACCAATACCACTCATTTATCTAAGCCCTTTAGTTATATTTATCCAGACTGTGCATTATGACTAATAATCAAGTAACCCCAATTCAGCAGTAGTGTAATTTACAATTCCCGACTTGCATACTTTTCGCAATTCATGTAAATTGTCGGTTGCTGCAAATCGATCAATAAAACTTAATTTTGTGTTGTCGCAAATAATTTGATCATATCCAACGTGTGTCGATCCGCGTTTACTTGTAAAATCTATAATTTTGGATGATATTGTGAGCCTACACCGATTTTTAAGTTCAATTGCGGTGCCGTGGTTATGCACTAATATTCCAATATCTTTACCGAGCGATTTCATATATGCGCCATATAACATGATAAATGTCGTTATCCCTTTTAGCCTATGAAACACTGCCTGGTCATATGACCATTGATTTCCAATTCGTGCATTTTGTAGTCTGGCAAACTCAAAAGGATACCAATCAAAAAAGGTTGGGGTAATTGCACCAGACGGATGATTAATTTTTTGGTTTGATACAAAAAGTTTAAAGTTGTCAATAGATGAATTTGATGTTAGATTGGGTTCGATCACAGCCGGACTTGGTTCAGCGTATTTCCCGCTAGTTAATTTATCCATATGTTTAACGATTACCGTGAAATCATCTAACTCATCTAGTATTAGTTTGCGTGATTTCTCGTCTGTAGCTATAAGCTGTGATATTATTGCATGCCGCAATTCGAAGGGGTTTTTTTCCATAATATATTCCTTTGTAAGTGTATGGTAGTAGTGTGTAGTATATGTATTTAGTAATTGACTTAGGTGTGTTATTGTCATATCGTATTGCGATGCTAGTATTGAACTTAATTCCAAAAACATCGTTTTATAAAAACCTTCGTAGTGAAGTTCCTAAATCAAAATGGGATGAAATTCGCAAGGCCTGCTATAAACAGGCTAATTATATGTGTGAAATCTGCGGGGGGGCTGGCCCTCGTCATCCAGTCGAATGTCATGAATTGTGGGAATATTCAAATGGCGTTCAGAAATTAAAACGGCTAATTGCTGAATGTCCTGCCTGCCACGAAGTAAATCATTATGGGTTTGCTGGAGTGCGTGGCCGAACTGAAATTGCAAAAAAACATTTAATGAAAGTGAATCATTGGAC
>JALSUJ010000435.1 GCA_027071355.1 Gammaproteobacteria bacterium
CAGGGAAGATTCAGTTTTATTTGTTATTATTGTAGATGATATTCAGCTTTTAATAATGGTATTGTCCATAAAAAATATACTAAAAGAATAATATTCTGTAGGATTTACGCCACAAACAGCCGTTCTCTTTAACTATAATAAATGTACTCTTTTCCAACCAGAGGTAATCAATATGAGCAATACACAGTTTTTACCCATGCCCGATGAAAATGGTTTTTTTGGTGAATATGGGGGACAGCAATTACCCCCTGAATTAAAAGCCATTATGGATGATATTAATAACGCCTATCTTGAGATTAAAGATACTGATGCCTTTAAAAATGAGCTGGCAGATTTAATGACTCATTTTGTCGGTCGCCCCAGCCCGGTTTATCATGCTAAAAATTTAACAGAAAAATGCGGCGGCGCTCAAATTTATCTTAAGCGAGAAGACTTAAACCATACTGGAGCCCATAAGATTAATCATTGTCTGGGTGAAGCTCTGCTGGCTAAACATATGGGTAAAACCAAAGTCCTGGCAGAAACCGGTGCTGGTCAGCACGGTGTTGCTCTGGCTACTGCCTGCTCTCTGGTGGGTATTGACTGTGAAATCCATATGGGGGAAGTGGATGTTGAAAAAGAACATCCTAATGTTATTCGTATGAAAATACTGGGGGCGAAACTGATTCCTGTCAGTCGTGGAACCCGTACTCTTAAGGATGCCGTTGACAGCGCTTTTGAAGCCTATCTCCAGGATCCGGTTAATTCTCTTTATGCCATTGGTTCAGTGGTCGGTCCTCACCCCTTTCCCATGATGGTCAGAGATTTTCAGTCTATTGTCGGTGTGGAAGCACGGAGCCAATTTATGGATATGACCAAAACGCTGCCAGATTATCTGGTTGCCTGTGTCGGCGGCGGCAGCAATGCCATTGGTCTATTTACCGCTTTTCTGGACGACGACCAGGTTCAGATGATTGGTGTAGAACCATCCGGTAAGGGTTTAAATACCCCCGAACATGCTGCCACAATGACCAGAGGCACTCCAGGTGTCATCCATGGTTTCAGCTGTTATTTATTACAGGATAGTGAAGGTGAGCCATTACCCGTTTATTCTATTGCATCGGGTCTTGATTATCCGGGTGTCGGTCCTCAACATTGTTATTTGAATGACATTAAACGTGTTCAATACGAAACAGCAACGGATCAGGAATGTCTGGATGCCTTTATGGCTTTGTCACGTCTGGAAGGCATTATTCCTGCACTGGAAAGCGCCCATGCCGTTGCTCATGCTATGAAACTGGCAGCCAGTTTATCACCCGAGCAGAGCATTCTAATCAACCTCAGTGGCCGTGGCGATAAAGATATTGATTTTGTCGCCAGAAGACTTAACCTGGAATAGAAAATGAAACAACAGGAACCCATTAGTGTAAAACTGTTTATTGCCTCCGGCTGCCCACATTGTCCTAATGTATTACAGGCCCTGTCCGAGTTAATAAAAGCCGGTGAGATTGCTGAACTGCACGTCAGCAATATGGCGCTGGTTCCTGAACAGGCTCAGAAATTAAATGTGCGCTCGGTACCCTGGGTAAAAATCGGTCCCTTTGAATTAACCGGAGCGCAAACTAAAAAGGAATTACAGCAATGGATTACCCGCCTGCAGTCAGATACTGGAATGCAGGATTATTTTTCTGAGCTTTTTACCACTGGTAATTTAAAAAAAGTGATTACACTGGTAAGAAAAGACCCCGAACTGCTTAAATACTTTCCTAAAATGATGGCCGATGAGGATACCCCATTAGGTGCCAAAATCGGTATAGGGGCAGTTTTTGAAGAACTACAGGGAAGTGCTGCATTAAAAGCCCTGATCCCGGATTTAACAGCGATACTGCACGCAGAAAATCCTGCCGTACGTAATGATGCCTGTTATTATCTTGGCTTAACGGAAAGCCCGGATGCCATAGCGGCGATAAAATCACTTGCTGATGATGAAACATCAGAGGTGCGTGAAGCAGTTCATGATGCCCTGGAAATTATTCATCACGCTAATTTATAGTGTTAAGTGTTAAGTGTTAAGCGTTAAGATGGCTCTCTTACGGAGTTAAAATTACATTGAGAAATTACAATTTTTGTAGTTATTCATTTAAAACAATTTTATCAAGCTCCGTATAATCTGTTTTTCCTGTTCCTAATACAGGCAGTTTATCAATAGTTTTTATCTGTTTGGGGATATTTAGCTCACCAATTTTCTGAGCTTTGGCAAATACCGATAATGCTTTGCGTTCAGCCTCCTGATACGTGGTTACTAAAATCAGCTGTTCACCTTTAGCCTGGTCCGGAATACTGATTACCGCATGCTCATAATCAGGCCAGCACTGCTGCACCATTTTTTCAACCATAGCCAGAGATACCATTTCCCCTCCAATCTTGGCAAAACGCTTAACTCTGCCTTTTATAAAGACAAAACCATCACCATCAATATCCACAATATCACCAGTATCATACCAGCCGTCACCATATTCAGATGTTGCCGGTTCCAGAACTCCGGGGTTTTCATTTCTCAGATAGCCCTTCATCACATTATCACCTTTAATAAATAACTGGCCACCCCGTTCAATCCCCGCTACAGGTTTCAGCTGATATGCAATACCCGGCAGCAGCACTCCTACACTACCAGTTTGATAATCTATTGGGGTATTCATGGAAATAACCGGGCTGGTTTCTGTTGCGCCATAGCCTTCGAGAATTCTTAAGCCAAATTTTTCAGCATATATGGTACGGGTTTCCTTTTGCACCGCTTCGGCTCCGGCACAGACATAGCGAATACTATAAAAATCATAATTGTGCGCGTATTTTGCATAGCCTTTTAAAAAAGTATTGGTACCAAATAACATAGTGGCATTGATATCGTAAGCTACTTCCGGAATAATCCGGTAATGCAGAGGTGATGGATATAAAAAAACTTTCATACCATTTAATATAGCCACCAGAGTGGCGGTGCTTAATCCAAAAGAATGGAACAGCGGCAGGGCATTTAAAATAACATCATTTTTATTAAAATCAATTTTAGTACCCAGCTGATGCATATTGCTGATCAGATTTTGATGTGATAACACCACGCCTTTAGGAACACCTTCAGAGCCTGACGTAAACAGTATAACAGCCGGATCATCCGGGGTAATTTTTGACCATTGTGGAGCATAAAATATTTCAGACAGCAGACTGGACAGCAGTCCATATAGTTTATTTTTCCAGTCAATTCGAGCGGGTAAATCTTCCAGATAAACAATCTTGATATCTTCCTTCAGCAGAGCAATTAAATCATCCATTTTTGCCAGCTCAATAAAGCGTTTTGAAGTATAAATTATTTTAATCTGTGCGGTTTCAAGTGCCGATAACAGACCTTTATAACCCACGGTATAATTTAACATGGCCGGTACCCGGCCAATACTTTGTAAAGCCAGAAAACTTAACACCGTGGCATTTGTATTGGGTAGCAATAAACCAATAGCGTCACCACTATGCGTTTCTTTTTTCATTAACTGTGAAAGTACACTAATTTTCAGTAACAATTGTCTATAGTTTAGAGGCTGACGTTCTATATCTTCTAATATATCCTGTCCGGCACCATGAATTTTCTTAGCCTCCAGCAGCTTGTCCATTAAAGTTAAACGGCTATTACTGGTGCGATAAATCATATCCACCATGATCCGTTTTAAAATTTTACCGGCAGCGGCTCTTTTGTCCCGGCCTTTAATAGACTCATCCAGCTGAATCTTCTGCGGGGCTAAAACTGTTAGTTTGATTGCGGGAAAAAGCCGACGGCGCTCAATGCCTTTTAAACGGGAGAAAATCGAATATTGCGCTCCATCTATTCTTACCGGTAAGACCATCGCTCCGGTTTTTAAAGCAATCAGTCCTGGACCGTCATAAATTTTCATTAAAGTACCGGTAACAGTTATACGCCCTTCAGGAAAAATGACCGAATGTTTGTCTTCATTCAGATCTTTAATAAAAGACTTTATAGACAGAGGATTGACCGGATCCATAGGAAATAAACGAACGATTCCGGCAAAGGGACGAACCCACCATTTTGATGCTATCTGGGTATTTATAGCGAAAGTGATCCGATCCGGTAAAAATACAGCCAGTAGTATCGCATCCAGAAATGAGGTATGGTTGGCCACAATCAGTACCCTTGAGCCCGCCAGCTGATAATTGTCCAGGCCTTCTACTTCCACTCGAAACAGCAGTTTTAAAATTACTGCTAACATTCGTTTAAGCCATTTCATAAAAAACCCCAGTCTATTTTAAATTAATTAAACAGTATGTTAATTAAACATTGTTTAATTGTCAAATTTAAAAAAAGGGCTTATTAATATGGTCGAACCTGAATAATTCACACCCGACTTCCAAGGACTAAAAACCTGAACTTACGACTTATGACTTATGACTTATGACTTATGACTTATGACTTATGACCATCAGCATTTATCTGATACAGAAATTTTTCCAGTCTGTCATCAGCATCTAATAAGTGTGTTTCCAGCCAGTTTCTCAGCCAATGCATATAATCCTCTCCAAATGGCGTATGACCGTGAATTAATTTGCTGTGTACAGAACGAAGTTGCTCCAGCAGGCTGGCATGTTCTTTTTTATGCTCAACCAAGTCCGGATAGTTATAGGTTTCCATTAATCTTTCTTCATTCTTAAATTCATCCTGTGCCAATGTGACAAAAGCATCAAGGTGTTTAGTTACCTGGCTCACTGAGTTTCCATCCAAAACACATTTATCCAGAACTTCAATTAAATCAATTAATTGCTGATGATCTTTTTCTAATAAGGGGTGCATAAGTGTTCTCCTGCTTGAAATGTGCGCGCCAGCAAATCAGAGAGGGAGATTGAGATTTCATTACTGTATTCTGGCGACACCAGACTATTAACCTAAATAAATCAGTTGAATCGTAGCGAGAATGATCAGAGTGCTGGAGATACAAGGATTTACAGGTTATTTTGGCTTTATTCGTAGTCACCCTACGGGTGAAGTCAAAATGTTCTGGAAAGTCTTGTAGATTCAGTGCTATGGACATTCGCAGTAGGTTCAACTGATTGATTTAGGATTAACATACCTGTTTTAAAAAGCCCTGTAAAGAGCATGGTTTTAAGTAAAATAGCAGGGACTATTGGTATTTTCTGATAAATTTTTGCAGGCAAATGCTGGAACTATGTATTTCAGGTGTTTATATAGTTTTAGATGACTGTCTGTAAGGTGTTGGGGTATTAAGATCTATCTCCCCTTTTTCTTTAAAAGGAATATTCAAAAACGAACCGGCAGGATAAATAGAACCGCTGATTTCATAGCTGAAGGGCTGAGATTTCTTTTGCTGTAAGCCCTGCAACTGACGTAGAATACCAAAAATAGTACTGGTCACGCTGACACTGAGAACATCTTCTGAAAAAGCTTCGATAGTGATTTTTTCATTACTGACACCGGAAGCAAAATCTTTCCCATTTAATTCAATATCAAAACTCATCCCATCAATACTGACGCTTTCTCTGCCCCGGTTCATAATCCGTAATTTAACAACAAAACGCTGTTCCATCAGAGTGGATTCGACCATTTGTATCGAGGATATATTGACCTTAAACTGATCAGGCTGCGGTGCAATAGATGCACAGGCACTAAGTAATAAAACAGCAGTGAGAATAACGGCTTTGAACGCAGTAAATTTTAACAACATGATATAAGACCCGGATTAAATACTGAATAAGTTTAAGCAGTTGAACCCTGTTATTCAGGCTCACCTACATAGTATACGGTTTCATCTCACAAAACTGCAACCTCTTCATTACCCGGTGATATTCAATGACTCTATTCCCCTGATTCCTGACCCCCTGATTCAAAAAAATAAGCCTGACTATTATTCTATAACAGATAACGGAAAACTGATAAGATAGCAAAACAGGCTCTCTTTATTATCATCAACAGAATTTCTCTGATGGATTTAATTACATTACTACTTATTATTGTTATTGTCGTTGTTGCCCTGTTTGATTTTACCAATGGCTTTCATGATGCTGCTGATATGGTTGCCACAGCAATAGCCTCCAGAGCTATGACCACAGTAACCGCCATAGCACTGGTTAGTCTGTTTACCTTTCTGGGTCCTTTTCTTATGGGACTTGCGGTAGCCGAAACTATTGGTAATTTTGTTGACCTTAGCGACACACCGGTTATTGTTGGTGAAAGCGTTGTTATTGCAGCTCTGGCTGCTGCTGTCAGTTATAATCTTATCACCTGGAAATTCGGTTTTCCTTCATCTTCATCCAACTCTTTAGCCGGCGGGCTGGTGGGTGCCGGACTTTACGCCGTTGGTGTACAACATATTAACTGGGGAATAACCGCTCTTTCAGAAGGTCATCTAAGCGGCTTAATGAAAATTATAACGGGTTTATTTTTGTCTCCTTTTATGGGTTTTATTATTGGTTTTGCATTGATGAAACTGCTGCTTTATATCCTCCGCTATTTCCGCCAGGATATTCGTTCTCTGTTTGTAGTTTCACAATATTTCAGCGTAGCCTGGCTGGGGTTTTCTCATGGCGCAAATGACGCACAAAAGGGTATGGCCATTATCGGTATGATGCTGCTGGTCAGTGGCCACACAGATAGCTTTTATATTCCAGTATGGGCGATTCTGCTCTGTGCAACATCCATCACAATCGGCACTGTTTTTGGTGGCTGGAGCATTATAAAAACACTGGGCTTTGGACTGTTCAAAGTCAGATTAATTCATTCAGTTGCCAATCAGGTCGGTGCAGCACTGGTAAACACGGTTTCAACTCTAATTGGTGCCCCCACCTCTACAACTCAGGTTGTCACAGCAACCTTACTGGGAAATGGATCGGCAGTAAAACCTCGTCATATACACTGGAAAACAGCCGGGGGTATTATAAGTGGCTGGTTTATGAA
>JALSUJ010000436.1 GCA_027071355.1 Gammaproteobacteria bacterium
ACCCTAAATAAATCAGTTGAACCTACTGCGAATGTCCATAGCACTGAATCTACAAGACTTTCCAGAATATTTTGACTTCACCCGTAGGGTGACTACGAATAAAACCAAAATAACCTGTAAATCCTGGTATCTCCAGCACTCTGATCATTCTCGCTACGATTCAACTGATTTATTTAGGATTATAGCAATTTTAAATGATTTAGGCTTATGCTAGATTCATGCTTATGCTAATAGTTACCTGACCAATCTGTAGGTTTTATACTACAATGCTTGAAAATAATGGCCCATAGTCAAATTTATAGTTTGAACTGTATCATATTTTAACCCTTCAATCCCGAGCTGACTTGCTAATACAAAATTCTGAATTACTCTTTAAGTAATATTACCCACTAATGAGATAACATTATATGAATATAAACAAAGATCTTGAATATTTGATTTCTGAAATCCCTATTTTTAATGAACTGGATGCCCAGGATACTCAAATTCTATCTCAATATCTGTTTCCCAAGGATCTTGCTATTGGTGGACTGGTCTGTAAAGAAGGACAGCATGGCAGCTTTTTAAGTTTTGTGGCTGCTGGTGAACTGGAAATTGTTAAAACACTGGATAATCAGGAAGTCAAAATATCCACTATTTCTGAGGGTGATTCTCTGGGTGAAATGGCTTTAATTGACGGATTGACCCGCTCTGCTACGGTAAGAGCCTGCAAACCCTCAACTATTTTGATTTTACGCCGGGATGATTTTAATACCCTGCTAACAGAACATCCTGCGGTTGGCATTAAAATTCTAAAGGGAATTGCACGACTATTAAGTCTGAATCTGCGTAAGGCATCTGCCCAGTTAACGACCTTTATGACTATGACTCAGTAACAGACGCAAACAGAAATTAACTCAGCGATTAGTCCGTTTATTTCTTTTACCACCAAATTTTTTCGCCATATGTTTGGTTTGACGATGCCGTCTTTCCAGTACTTTCTGGGTTTTGTCATTGTTTCGGCGGGTATTTCTAAAAGGATTAACACTGTTTTTAAATTCCAGACGAATTGGAGTCGCTTCCAGCCTGAGCCATTTACGAAAACTATTCACCAGATAACGTTTATAGGCTTCTGAAACAAACTCAGTCTGATTACCATGAATAACAATTAATGGCGGATTTACGCCGCCCTGGTGAGCATAACGCAGTTTAATACGCCGCCCCCGAGCTAGTGGCGGCTGATGCATTTGCACCGCTTCTTCCAGTAAGCTTGTCAGTTTAGATGCCTGATGACGTTTCATGGCTGATTCAAAAGCTTTGTTAACGGAATTGTACAATAAACCCACACCACTGCCATGCAAAGCTGAAATATAATGATATTTGGCATAATCAAGATAGGGCAGACGGCGCTCCAGTTGTTCTTTGACAAACTGGCGGCTATCCTGGCTCATGCCATCCCATTTATTAATCGCCACTATCAGCGCCCGCCCCTTTTCCAGCACATAGCTAAGCAGGTGTAAATCCTGATCTGTCAGACCTTCATGGGCATCAAGCATTAAAATAACCACATGGGCCGATTCGATAGCCTGCAACGCCTTAATAATAGAAAACTTTTCCAGCGCTTCCTTAACCCGGCTGCGTCGCCGAACGCCTGCGGTATCAATAAAGGTATAACGCTGACCATCACGCTCAAAGGGGATAAAAATACTGTCGCGAGTGGTGCCGGGCAAATCAAACGCCACTACCCGCTCTTCACCCATCAGACGATTGATCAGAGTGGACTTACCAACATTAGGACGACCCACAATAGCCAGCTTGATACCGGTTTGCTCATAATCATCGGCAGCGCTATCATCATCTGGCAATTCCGGTATCTCTGCCAGTAATTCTTCCATTAGAGGAACAATACCATCGCCATGAGACGCTGATACTGAATAAGGCTGCCCCAGGCCCAGGGCATAAAAATCGGCTTCCACCAGATCTTCATTCATGCCTTCAGTTTTATTAACCAGAACAATAATTTCTTTACCTAACTGGCGTAAATGCTGGGCAATGGTTTGATCATGCCCGGTAATACCGCCGCGTCCATCCACTAGAAACAGAATAATACTGGCTTCCTGCATGGCCTGATAGACCTGGGACTGCATCAGGGTATCAATACCCTCATCTTCACCACTTAAACCGCCGGTATCAATAACAATATACGGCCGATCACCGACTTTACCGTCACCATACTGACGATCACGAGTCACTCCAGGCATATCTGCTACCAGTGCGTCTCTGGTTTTTGTCAGACGATTAAAAAGTGTTGATTTGCCCACATTAGGGCGCCCGACCAGGGCTATTACCGGTTTCATAACCTGAATATATTAACTCGATTTGTTTATTAAGCGTTAAGCGTTAAGCTGAGATTAAATTTATTTTAATTAATACGTAAAGCGGATAAGTCTCCGCCATTGCCATAAAAATAGACGGTTTCTGCATCTATTAACGGCTGCACATGGAAGCCATCACTATCTACTTTACTACGGCCTATTAATTCTCCATCCAGACGTGACAGCACATGCACATAACCTTCAAAATCACCGACCACGACATAGTCACCCACAGCAACTGGCGCAGTCAGTTTGCGATAAGCCAGCTTATCCTGCTTCCAGAGCAAATCACCTGTCACTCTATCCACGGCCCAGATATTACTGTCTGAATCGGTTACATAAATATGCCGTTCATCGGCCGCAATACCAGCATAGGAGGACATTTCTTTGGCCCAGAGTACATCACCTTTCAGTGCATCAATGGCTACAATACGCCCCTGATAAGTAACGGCATAAAGCACTCGCCCAATAAGGAGCATATTGGCATCAATATCAACCAGACGCTCCAGATCAGAACGGCCCCGGGGGACTGCCGCATTGGCCTCCCATAGTAGACGACCATGTTTAACACCGACGGCAGCCACTTTACCACTATCAAAACCGGTAAATACCAGTTCCCGGCCACCTATAATCGGACTGCTATTACCTCTTAAGGTCAAAACCGGGACGCCACGATCATAAACCCATAACTGAGCGCCATTTTCTATATCCAGACCATAAAGACGACCATCTCCAGTACGCACAATCAGAAACTGATCCTGAATCAAAGGAGCAGATAACATCACACTGCTCAGTTGTTTTCTCCACAGCTCTGTACCATTTTCAGAATCCAGCACAATTATTTCGCCCTGAGTATTACCGACGACGACAACCCCTTCTCCAGCACCAACGCCACCGGTAATTTCAGTGTCCAGTTCCACCTGCCATTTTATATTGCCGGTTTCAAGATCCAGTCCAGTGACCTGTCCTTCCCGATCCACAGTAAAAATATCATAATCAACTATCGCCGGTTTAAGATTAAGCATAACCTCATCCACACCAACACCCACATTTTTACTCCATAACTTACTAACCTGTGCAGTGTCATTAATATCTTGCAGTTCAGTAGGCGGTATGGAATTATCTTCACCACCGAAAAAACCACAGGCACTTATAAACAGACTAGAAATTAAAACAATAGCAATAGAAACAAAGCGTTTCATTATGAATTACCCAGATCATTACGTTTAATTTTAAGAATTTGGGCATTTGCACCCATTGCCGCATAAGCCTGCAAAGCCTGATCATAGGCAGCTCGGGCTTCCTTAATACGATTTAAAGCCACCAGAATATCACCTCTGATTTCCAGATAGTTTGCTTTATAGCTGCCCTGGTCGACATCCAGAACCTTTAAAGCCTGCTCATTTTTACCCTGTGCAGACATCAGAGTCGCCAGACGAATTCTGGCAATATGTTTCAGGCTGCTGCTGTTACTGTTTTTAATTACCCACTGATACTGACTTTCTGCACCTTCCAGCTTGCCTTCATCTACCTGTTTTTTAGCATCCAGCATCGCTGATAAAGCGGCATAAGGGTATTTAGGATAATCTTTCAGCATGGTTTTTACCTGCTGATCAATGACCTGCTCTGAGCTGTCTGAGACTGCCTTTAAAATATGGTCATATTCCATAGAAGCCGTCATGCCTTCAACCTGTTTGTGCTGCTTCCATTGCTGCACCCCGATAATTGAACCCAGACCTATTATGGTCAGGCCAATAACCATTTTATAATTCTCACTCCACCATTTTTTTATGGCTTCTACCTGTTGTTCTTCTGTTTCGTAATTATCCATTTATTGCTCCACTAAAGCATTTTTCAGTAATTCTATAAGTCGTGTGTGTGACAGCGATTCCTGCTGAGGCCTGCCATCATTACTCTGACGCAGGTATTTAACAGTAATAAGCTGTTGTTCCAGTTCATCATCTCCCAGTATCAGGGCAAATTCTGCCTGACTTTTGTCAGCACGTTTCATCTGACTTTTAAAACTGCCACCACCGCAAATATTAAAAATTCTTAGTTGCGGCAGGGCATCTCTTAGTTGCTCTGACAGCGCCAGTCCAGCAGTTTGTGCACGTTCACCCATCATCAGCAATGCCGCATGAGGATATTTGATATGTTTTTGCAGATGCTCATTCTCAACTAGTAGCACCAGACGTTCCAGACCCATTGCAAAACCTACGGCAGGCGTTTCCCGGCCGCCCAGCTGTTGCACCAGACCATCATAGCGGCCACCGGCACAGATCGTTCCCTGAGCACCCAGTTTATCCGTCACCCATTCAAATACCGTGCGATTATAATAATCCAGACCACGTACCAGACGAGTATTTATTTTATAAGCAATGCCGACACGATCCAGGTAGGCACACAGACGGATAAAATGCTGTTCTGATGCTTCATCCAGATAATCCATCAGGCGGGGAGCCTGTTCTATCATGGTCTGCATTGCCGGATTTTTACTGTCCAGAATGCGCAGCGGATTAGTCTGTAAACGACGTTGACTATCATCATCCAGCAGCTCGCTGTGCTGCTGCAGATAATCAATTAACACATCCCGATACTGTTCTCTAGCCTGGGCAGTACCCAATGAGTTTAATTGCAGAGTAACAGAGTCCTCAAGCCCAAGCATTTTCCAGAAACGAGCTGTCATGTAGATTAATTCAGCATCAATATCAGGCCCCTGCAAGCCAAAAACCTCGACCCCTACTTGATGAAACTGACGATATCGGCCTTGCTGAGGGCGTTCATGTCGAAACATCGGCCCCATATACCATAAACGCTGCTGCTGATTGACCAGCAGACCGTTCTGAATACCGGCTCTAACACAAACAGCCGTGCCTTCGGGCCGCAGAGTTAAGCTGTCGCCATTACGATCTTCAAAGGTGTACATTTCTTTTTCAACAATATCCGTCACCTCACCGATAGAACGCTTAAACAGGGCAGTTTTTTCTACCACCGGGAAACGGATTTCGTCGTAATTATAACTTTTGAGGAGCTGGCGCAGTCGCTCTTCTATAAACTGCCATGATGGGCTTTCATCGGGTAGAATATCATTCATCCCGCGAATTGATTGAATTTTATCGGCCAAAATCGTTCCTAATCAGTTTACATCAGTATTATTTGACCGGCTATTGTACACTAAAACGAGCAATGTTTTTGTCATTTATATAGCGTGAATGATCAAATATTTTACCATTAATACTGAGTTTAACGACCCGGCCATTCCCTAAAAAGACATTATAGGGCGCAGGCCCCTCCAGATTAAGCACCTGTCCTGCACGTTTCAGCCCTGTGGCAAGCTTTTTACCATTGGCATCTTTAATAACCAGCCAGGAATCACCGCTAAATTCCAGATGCAGACCTTTAGCAGGCACAGCCTGATTCTGCTTCAGGCTGTTATCAGCATCGGCTGTTGGTTGGGAGCCTTCAGCAGATAGGGAGCCTTCAGCTAATTGAGAGCCTTCAGCAGGTATGGAGCCTTCAGCTAGTTGGGAGCCCTCAGCGGGTTGAGAGCCTTCAGCAGATTGAGTGTCTTCCGCTGATTGAGAATCTTCAGCAGACAGATTATTTTCTGCTCTGGAAGCAGCGATATTCAATGCCTGCCCAGCATTGTTTACTGAAGACTGAGAATCTGTAGCATCAACTTTGACTGTCACAGGTTTTGATGATCCGCCTATATTTTGCATTGGTACATATGTGTCTTTATTCGGCTCAGGTAATGCCAGTTGCCCCGGCTCATCGTTCATAATATCTGTCGCCGCTGGCTGTTCAAAAGTTATAGTATCAGCCTGCTTTCCAGCATATTCACTGGCTATATAATTCCACAACTGCCAGGCCCCAAACACTAAAAACATTCCTCCGCCTATCATAAGAAGCGGTATAATAAACCGGGAGGCTTCAGAATGCGCCTTAATCCCTTTGCCATTAGTTATTTTTAGTTCAGGATCACTGCAGTTAGAGGAATACTCACGCTTATAATATTCAACCAGCGGTTCGGGCTGAATACCCAGAAGACGGGCATAGTTGCGAATATAACCGCAGACAAAAGCAGATTCCGGTAATTTACCCTGATCTTCACTTTCCATTGCCACAATAATTTTTTGATCCAGACGTAATTCTCTGGCGATATCTGAAGTGGTGAGATTTTTTTCATTTCGAGCCAGTTTCAACTGATACCCGAAGCCCTCTTCCCTGTTCGCAATGATATCCTTAATTTCCTGTTGTTCTTGTTGTTTTTCCAAAATTAATAATCCTGCTTACCCTGATAGAACCATTGAGTTTCATCACTATCAGGAAATTTACTTTTAAGCTGTAATTCATAACTTGCCAGTAAATCATAATCAGGTTTAGACAAGTTATTAAGTATATTGATACCTAACCAAAGACTATCAGCGCTTTGAATGGCGTTTTTATCATAACGTTTAAAATAATTCCAGGCATATTGATATTCCCCCTTTTTATAATATATTTTAGCCAGCCCCAGATAGGAATTTGTCCTGCCGGGGTCCAGATCCAGTGATTTACGGTATAACTTCTCGGCAAGTTCTATAT
>JALSUJ010000437.1 GCA_027071355.1 Gammaproteobacteria bacterium
GCCCCCACCTGTTTTTTCAAGCCTTCAATTTCACGTTTAACTTTAATAACATCAGGATGCTCATCTGAGTATTTGGCTGTCAGGCTGGCATATTCCGATTCCAGTGCCTTTAATCTTGAGGCCGGATCAAGAATGCTAACGCCCGTTGCTGAGCGCATATTGGTTAAGGGATTGATTTGTGCCAACTGACTTTCAAGATAAAACTTTTTTTCCTTCTTAGATCGGAGTTCTGCTTTCACCTGAGATAACTCATTCTCCGCCCGATTCATCAATGTCAAATTCATAGATGCCATCTCAGGCAATGAATCTGCATGTTTATCCTTAAAATCAGCCAGCTTTGATTCTATTTCAGCTATCTTCTTAGAAAGCTTGTCTGTTTCATCAGTTAAAAACACATAGGTTTCCGATGCCTTTTCTTTACGTGTTTTCAGGTTCTCTGCCAGAAACAAACTTGTTAATTCTCCAGCAACTTTCTGCACAGCACCAGGCGTATACCCTTCATATGATAATGTAAATGCAATAGCTGCCGTCGTCGGGCGACCACTACGAGGATCAACAACATCAGCATTGATCATATTTAAGCCAATATCATCCCGCATTTCCTCTATCACTTCTTCTGTTGTTTTTCTTTTGCGCTCTTTTTCATACAAATTATATTTTTCAATAATTTGCATCAGGTTATTACGGGTCATTACCCGCTGACTAATGGTTTGAATTCGCTGTTCTGCATAGGATGTTACAGTAGAGCGAACCAGATCACTGGGGATATCCTGTTCCTTGATCAATATAGTTGCAGTAGAGCGATAAGTGGGAGGCCATGCCAACGCCACAATAACACCAATTAAAAAAACGACCAGCATAGTGGTAATCATTGGTACTTTCCGACGACTTAAAATTGCCAGATAATCTTGTAAGGTTTTTTCTTGTTGTTCCATTTTAATTTTTCAATTTCGTTAGTATGTTGACATCAGCCTGGGCCAGGCTGTGTATAAGTTGATTGATATTGTATTTGACCTGCGGTCAATGCCGTCCGAGAGGTACTGAGAATTAATATACTGATAACTAAAACGTAAATTCATATTTCGACTCAATTTATACCTTAAAAACATATTCAACAATTCTCTCTTCGAGTCTCGAGAAGTGCTATTTCCCTCTATGGTTACGGATTTTGTTCCATTGGCTTGCATTACAGCCGTTACCCTTGTATTGAAAGAGTATTCATAATTAAGTGAAATACGATCCTGCTGCTGTGCGCCGCTGACACTGGATGGAATAATAGTTCGGCTTAAATCAAGGCCATATTTTGATAGCTCACTGCTGCTATTTAAACTGGCGCTCACAACATTGCCATTATTTTTTGTATTCACATCTTCAGTACTTAAACAATTACCGGTAAATAAATCAAATGACGTACAGATACGGTCAAAAAAAGTAGATTTCAATACACGCTTGCCCGCCGACATCCGGAAACTGGCAGCCTGACTCAGAGCATAACCATAAGACAACTGATATATCGTCTGATCATATGAAAAAGTATTCACTTCATTTGTAAACCGCATAAATGATACAGTTGCATCAAGCCTCGATCTCTCTGTGGCAACCCAGCCATAAGTCAGGCCTGCATTATTGGTATCATATCCTGAATAACCTGTAGGCACGCGGCCACTATAGCTAACCTGGGTTTTATCCAGCGACAAACTGATGTCCATATCTTCACTCAATTGTCGCTTCCATGATCCACCGATTGTCTGTGTTTTTCGGTTCCACTGCTCGTTTTCCACCCCCGTATCCAGCAAAATGGTTTTTGCACTACGGTTTAAAGACGCCACATCATCATTACGAATATTTAAACGGTATTGACTCAGTTCGGTTTTATAGGCACCGCTGGCTGTAAAAAAAACACTGTCATTATTTAAAGTCGCATCAGAGACATAACGTGATGCCCGAAGGCTGCCATCCATATTAAAATCCCATATATCTTCATC
>JALSUJ010000438.1 GCA_027071355.1 Gammaproteobacteria bacterium
TAATAGTATGTTCTGATAAGGAAGCGGGTACGCCAGGAGAAGATGGCACACCAAAGGTCAGTGCTCCGGAACCGGCTTTTACCAACAGTGAATCAGAATGACCATGATAACAGCCTTCAAATTTAACAATTTTATCCCGACCGGTATAACCGCGAGCCAGACGAATAGCACTCATGGTGGCTTCAGTGCCGGAACTGACCATACGCACCATTTTAACTGAAGGAAGCAGTTTGCAGACCAGTTCAGCCATTTCGGTTTCAATTTGAGTCGGAGCACCAAAACCCAGTCCATTGGCCGCAGCATCCTGTACCGCTTTAACTACTTCCGGATGGGCGTGTCCCA
Source organism: Gammaproteobacteria bacterium (assembly GCA_027071355.1). Lineage (GTDB taxonomy): Bacteria > Pseudomonadota > Gammaproteobacteria > GRL18 > GRL18 > JANELJ01. The sequence continues at coordinate 343 of JALSUJ010000438.1, forward strand.
TAATCATCGGTCCCCAGGATGCCACATAATCAATATACTGTTTGTCATCTTCATCATACAGATAGGCACCTTTGCCTTTTTTAAAATAAACGGGATCACCTCCAACACCTTTAAATGCACGGACGGGGGAGTTGACTCCTCCGGGGATGGTCTTTTGAGCCTGTAAAAATAGATCGTGTGAACGAGTCATGGTAACTGTGTTCCTGTTAATGGGTTGGTAAGTTAAATAAGTTTTTGTCGTAAAACTGAACTGATGAATTACAAATTTTATTTATTAAATAATAAGAAAAATTCCTGGGCCGTATCCTTAATATTATGGGTATTATGAAATAAGTCATAAATAACAGCAATGGCATCTGCTCCATGCTCAATTAATTGTCCGGCATTATCACGACTAATGCCGCCGATGGCTACAATGGGTAAATCAATTTCGAGTTTAACCTGAGCCAGTAATTCCAGGCTTGCCTGAACGGCATCGGGTTTGGTCTGAGAAGAAAAAAATCGACCCAAAGCAATATAATCTGCACCATCGGCTTGTGCCTGACGGGCATTTTCCAGCTGGTTATAACAGGAAACGCCTATAATAGCATTTGTGCCCAGAATTTTACGGGCTTCGGTAATCTGCCCATCATCTTTGCCGACATGTACCCCATCGGCATTGACGCTTTTTGCCAGTTGCGGATCATCATTAATGATAAAACAGACCTGCTGTTGTTTACATAATTGAGCTAGTGCCAGTGCCTGCTGTAACTGTAATTCGGCTGAGCCCTGCTTATTCCGGTACTGGATAATTCTGGCACCGCCCTTTATTGCCTGAGTGACTGCCTGGATTAAATTAGCATCATCAATCAGTGTGGGATCAGTGATAGCATAGAGCCCCTGTATTTTTTGTCTATGTGAATTTTGCAGTATCAAAATAGTTATTTTCCTGTGTCTGACCTAGTGGCTGATGTTGGCATCATACCAGTTAGAGGTCCAGAACAGTCGATTGGGGTGCTGTTGATACATCCCGGACTGAAATCCTAGTTGCAGGCTGTCCCAGGCGTATTGTTGTGCCACAGCAACGGCTTCTGGTATCGGTATGCCCCGGGCAATTAATCCGGCAATGGCTGATGTCAGGGTACAGCCGGAACCATGATAATTATGGATCAGGCGTGGCCAGGATAAACTGGAAATTAATTTATGTTGTCCGTGCAGGGAGTTAATTACCTGTTCCGTATTGTCATGAGTGCCGGTCAATAAAACATATTCACATCCATCGTCCATCAATTCCTGAGCACAGGCATCCAGTGTGTCTGCTTCAGGAGCCAGTAAACGGGCTTCGTTAGAATTTGGACTGACCAGAGTAGTTAATGGAAATAATAAGTCTGAATATGCCAGAGCCATTGTATCGGAACTGAGTGCCATACCGCCGCCGGCACTGAGTATGGGATCAACAATAACCGGTATGTTTCGATAATCATGAATGATTTTATGAATGGCATCGATATTTTCCAGACTGCCTGTCATGCCGATTTTAAAGGCAGATACCGGCATATCCTCTAGAATAACCCGAGCCTGCTCGGTCAGCATTTTGGGATCAGTGGCAGAAAAAAATTTAACATTCTGGGTGTCCTGTACCGTCAGAGCGGTAATAA
>JALSUJ010000439.1 GCA_027071355.1 Gammaproteobacteria bacterium
AAGTTATTGCTGTCAGACTCAAAGTTGCGCCAGATACCGTCTTTAAGTTTACGGTAGATCGCATTAGCCGGAATGGCTTCCGATAGCTGCACGACAATACTGCCGGTTGTGCTGCCACCCAGATTGCTCATGGAGAAGTCAATACAGCCGCCGATACACTGGCTGCTCATATTTTTATCTACACCTACATCAGCAACAGTCAGTCCGGTTGGTGTAGTGCTGTTTGCTCCGGCAGTAACCACACTGGTGGGCGGTATTGTAGCAACACCGTCTGCAGGAACTTCTACATTAATATTGACTGTCGCTGTGTTTGAAACGGCGCCATCAGTATCGGTTACCCGGTAGGTAAAGTTATCAGAACCACTGTAGCCAGTAGCCGGGCTGTAGGTAACCACTAGGCCGTTGATACTGGTTGAGCCATTGCTGACATCACTGATGATTTCTACAGAAGCAAAACCGGCATCATCCGTATCATTGGCAGTGACGGCAATGTCCGGATTTGTATCCAGTGCTGTGGTGACTGTGTCGTCAGTTGCAACTGGTGGAACATTATTGATAATAATGGATATCTGGCCTCCCACTGTTATATTGCCATTTATGACACCAATACATGTTGTTCCTGCATTATCATCCAATGTATATGTAAAGCTATCAGGTGCGATACTGCCAGCAGTAGGTGTGTAAGTGGCTATGCCTGTAGATGGGTCAATAGTAATCTCGCTACCTGTTGCATTTCCTGTAACACTAAATGTGCTGAAATCAAGGCTTGTAGTTGTATTGGGATCAACACTTGCTACATCGTTCAGGTTGATGGTGCCATCAGTATTACGAGTGGTTGTGATGGTATCATTGCCACATAATGGTGGTGGAGCTGAATAAACCAGAACATTAACTGTGCCTGATGCATCTGATACTGCACCATTTGAATCGGTAAGTGTATAGGTAAATCGATCTACAGTGTTGTCTGCGATCCCTGTGGGATCATAGGTCACTGTTCCATCACCATTATCGGTGACATTTCCCAAGGTACCCGTAAGAGTAAGGTTTATACTGGCGAGAGTTGCCGGAGGCACAGTAAATGGTGTCTCTGGGGTTACTTGCGCTACTCCTGCTTCTAATGTGTCATTAGTTGTAATATCCAGTATCTGGGATGTTGTACCTGGAGTTACAGTTAAGAGGTCGTCAATTAGTACTGGCTTGGCATTAATGTAGAGATTAACAGTAGCAGTAGCTTGATTGCTGCCAGCAGACCCATCCTGATTAACTGTTGTGATAGAGCTACCATCGGTCATGGTATAGGTAAAACTGTCGCTGCCCGTAGCGCCTGGATCAGGTGTATAAGTAACGCTGCCATTAGCCTCCAGAGTAGCTGTTCCGTTTGATGCGCTGCCTACAGCTGTTACACTGAGGGTCTGACCTTCTGCTCCGCCTGTAGAACCATCTGTATCATTATTTAATACGCTGATGGGATTGGCGCTGCTATCTTCATTAACGGTTACGGCATCACCAGTGGCTATTGGTGCCAGATTCGGGATGCTACCGACCAATTGTAAACTGTATTGCACACCACCAAAACCAGAAGGATCACCTACAGGTACTGTGGCTGAATAGTCCAGGGTATAGGTATCACCTGGTATGCATGTAGTGCTACACAACAGAGTGGCCACCCCCGCTGCATTGCCCGCCCATGGATTAGCTGACATATCAATACGCGAAATGTCGTTCCAGGTAACCCCCCAACCGGAGAAGTCCAGAGTCACATTGCCGCTATTATCATCAGTTAAAATATTGACAGGACTAATCGTGTAATGCATACCGGTATTGCCGAAGAATCCCCAGGGTGAGTCAATATTAGGTGACTCCGAGCCATCAGGTGCGTCTTTATGAGAACCGCTAGCATCCTGTGTGGTACCGATAATCAGACCATTATTTCCTATAAGGCCAACTCTTTCACTTTTAGCAATGCTTCCATTGCCGT
>JALSUJ010000440.1 GCA_027071355.1 Gammaproteobacteria bacterium
ATCAGCTCCAATACAATAGGCGGCAATGGCCATACCCTCAATCAGCTGATGCGGGTTATAACGAAGAATATCACGATCCTTACAGGTACCCGGTTCACCTTCATCTGAATTACAGACGATATATTTCTGACCTGGTGCCTGACGCGGCATAAAGCTCCATTTCAGGCCCGTTGGAAAACCGGCACCACCTCGACCTCTTAAAGCGGAAGTTTTTACTTCTTCAATAATATCTTCAGCTGGGATCTTCTCCGTGAGGATCTTTTTCAGAGACTCATAGCCGCCCACACTGAGATAGGACTCCAGCGTCCAGGGCTTGTCAAGATGTAATGTTCTAAAACAAACTTCGTTTGCCATTTAATACTCCGCCTGGCTTTAAATACTCAAGCAATTTATTTTTGTTACAATATTTTTACTATAACGACAATGTAGTGTCATCATTATTTTAAACTATTCAGGATCTCATCAATTTTTTCAGGACTCAGATTCTCGTAATAGTGTTCACCAATCTGAATCATGGGGGCACCGGAACAGGCTCCCAGACATTCAACTTCTTTCAGGGTAAACTGGTTATCTTCAGTGGTTTCGCCCAGTTTAATGTCTAATTTGTCTTCCAGGTGCTCAACAATTTTCCCGGAACCGCAATTCATGCAGGAAATATTGGTACAGACACAGATCTTATGCTTCCCTACCGGTTTATGTTCATACATGGAATAAAAAGTAGCGACTTCATAGACATGAATATTATCCATATCCAGATAGTCTGCAACGGCATCCATTAATTCCCGGGTTAGCCAGCCGCCATTCTGATCCTGCACAATACGCAGTGCTGCCATAACCGCAGACTGTTTTTGATCATCCGGATATTTAGCCAGCCATTGATCGATATCCTGTTTCGATTCAGCATTAATAAGTTCGCTCGGTGATTGAGTCATTTGAGACATTATCTGTCAATCTCCCCAAATACAATATCCAGTGTACCAATAACAGTAACCACATCGGCAAGCATATGTCCCTTAACAAGAAAGTCCATTGCGGAAAGATGTGCAAAGCCTGGCGCTCTGATTTTTAAACGGTAGGGTTTATTGGCTCCATCGGAAACAATATAGGTGCCAAATTCACCTTTTGGATGTTCTACGCCACAATAGGCTTCACCTTCAGGTACCATATAACCTTCGGTAAAATGTTTAAAATGATGGATTAAACCTTCCATATCCTGTTTCATATCCATGCGTTCAGGCATGGTCAGTTTGTGATCTTCGTGCAAGACCGGGCCGGGATTATTCTGCAGCCAGTCAATACACTGACTGATGATACGATTAGACTGACGCATTTCTTCCACTCGAACCACATAGCGGTCATAGCAGTCGCCATTGGTTCCAACCGGGATATCAAAATCCAGTTTATCGTATACTTCATAGGGTTCCATTTTACGCAAATCCCAGGCAACACCTGAAGCACGTAACATCGGGCCGGTCATACTCAGGTCTTTGGCCTGCTGTTCAGTCAGACAGCCAATATCAACCGTCCTCTGTTTCCAGATACGGTTTTCAGTCAGCAGGGTTTCGTATTCATCCACATAGGTTTCAAAACGGTTGGTAAAATCTTTTAAAAAGTCCAGCAGAGAACCCTGGCGATTCCGGTTCAGTTCGTTCACTTCTTTCTGATTATGCCATTGCGAGGCCTGGTACTGTGGCATGCTATCGGGCAGGTCACGGTAAACACCACCGGGACGATAATAGGAGGCGTGCATACGGGCACCAGACACAGCCTCATAGGCATCCATTAAATCTTCACGTTCACGGAAACAGTACAGGAACATGGTCATAGCCCCCACATCCAGAGCATGTGTTCCCAGCCACATAAGATGATTCAGAATACGGGTAATTTCATCAAACATCACGCGGATATACTGAGCACGTTCGGGTACTTCAATAGCCAGTAATTTTTCAATGGTCATGCAATAGGCATGCTCATTACACATCATGGAAACATAGTCCAGACGATCCATATAACCCACACTCTGGTTATAGATACGGCTTTCAGCCAGTTTTTCGGTACCACGATGCAGCAGACCAACATGGGGGTCAGCTCTTTGAATTACTTCACCGTCCAGTTCCAGCACCAGACGTAAAACACCATGTGCAGCGGGATGTTGCGGACCGAAGTTAAGGGTATAATTCTGAATTTCTGACATTAGCTCTGATCCCCACTTTCTTTTTGCGCCGAAGCTTCCTGTGCTTCAACGGCTTCCTGAGCCCGGGCTGCCAGCTCTCGTTCGGCATATCGATTATCATCCACAATGACTCTTGGAATATTTACCCGTTCTTCAAGGGTAACAGGCTCATAAACAACCCGTTGCTTATTGGCATCGTAGCGCATCTCAACCTGCCCCACCAGAGGAAAGTCCTTGCGCAGCGGGTGTCCGATAAAACCGTAATCGGTCAGGATGCGTCTTAAATCAGGATGGCCGGAATACAAAATACCCAGCATATCGAAGGCTTCACGTTCAAACCAGTTTGCACCGCGCCACAAACCGACAATAGAATCCACTACCGGAAAGTCATTATCCAGCCATGTTCTGATACGAATTCGATGATTATTAGTGACTGACAACAGGTGGCAAACCGAAGCATAACGACTGGGAAATATTTTTGCAGCAGAGCTTTTAGAGTCACCGGAGTTTGTAGCAGCACCATAGCTGCTGTAATCTACCCCGCAGACATCAACAACGGTATCAAAAGCCAGCTCTGAGTCATCTTTTAATATCTCGCAGACCGCTATCAGATTCTCCTTGCTGACTTCAATGGTAAGTTCACCATGAGCAACGGTAGCCGAAACGGCCTCAACAGGAGCCAGTTTAGCAGTTACTTTTTCAGACAGTTCAGAATAATATTGAGACATTCAGTATCTTCTCTACTTTATATTTGCTCTAGTTCTGCTCTTGCTTTAACGAGCAATGGTATTGGTACGTTTGATTTTGTTCTGCAGCTGGATAATACCATATATCAGCGCTTCTGCTGTGGGCGGACAGCCCGGTACATAAATATCCACCGGCACAACCCGGTCACAACCACGCACCACGGAATAGGAATAATGGTAATAGCCGCCGCCGTTGGCGCATGAGCCCATGGAAATAACCCAGCGGGGTTCCGCCATCTGATCATAGACCTTGCGCAGGGCCGGTGCCATTTTGTTTACCAGTGTGCCGGCCACAATCATTACGTCTGACTGCCTGGGACTGGGACGAAATACAATACCAAAACGGTCCAGGTCATAGCGTGAAGCACCAGCCTGCATCATTTCTACCGCACAGCAGGCCAGTCCAAAGGTCATTGGCCACATGGAACCGGTTCTGGCCCAGTTAATCATCTTATCCGCAGTGGTAGTGATCAGGCCTTCTTCAAGTAATCCTTCTATTCCCATTCAAGCGCACCTTTTTTCCATTCGTAGATAAAACCAACCACTAGCAGGCCCAGAAAAATAGCCATAGCCACTAGCCCGAAGGTACCAATACTGTCCAGTACCACAGCCCAGGGGAATAAAAATGCGATTTCCAGATCAAAAATAATAAACAGGATTGCAATCAGATAATATCGAACGTCAAACTTCAGACGTGAATCTTCAAATGCCTCAAAGCCGCATTCGTAAGGTGAATTTTTTTCTCGATCAGGTCTGTGCGGAGATAAGATAAGACCTGCGGCAGTCATCCCGATTCCAACCAGAAGCCCCACGCCCATAAAAATCAGTACGGGAAGGTAATTTTCAAGCATATTAGCGCTCCTTACATAATCTGAACTTAGAGTCAGACGACTAATATTATTAAAGGTTATTATTGAGTTCTTATTGTTAGTTTAAGGTGCCTTGTATAAGGGCTACTTTATTACTTGCTTCAGGCACTAAATGAATACACTTTAAACCAATTTTAAGTTTATGAAAAGCCTTTTTAACAGGCATTTACATCTTTTTATAACATGTTAAAAGGCGGGATTGACAGGAAGAAAAGAAGTATTTGCTAACTTATTGATAGATATCAATAGGAACGAAATACTGATCCCGTAATCCCCTCCCATTGTCATTTGTTTTAGCTCGCATTCAGATTATTATTTTTATGTTTCATTCAATCTGAATTTGGTGCCGATGGCCGGAATCGAACCGGCACGGCCTTCGCCACTACCCCCTCAAGATAGCGTGTCTACCAATTCCACCACATCGGCGAACTCTTCTGTAACTATTCTGTATAAATTACAGTCTCTACAATCTGAAACTCTTTAAACCTAACGTAGTTACCTTTTATTATTATTTTTTTACAGGTACCGGTATTTCTGGTTTATCAGTGCTTTCAGGCGGAGTACTGTCACTTACAGGCAGTGCAGGCTTATCTTCAGACTGTATTTGTTGTACCTGATTGGAAACTTCTACTGATTCAGCTTTTTGTTCCGATATTTTGCCCGACAGAAAAGATAGAAACAGGCTGGTAACAAAGAAAACTGTGGCCAGAACAGCAGTTGTTTTAGTCATAAAATTACCAGAACCCTGGCTACCAAAAACTGTTGCTGAAGCACCTCCACCTCCGCCACCAAAAGCAGCGCCGGCATCAGCTCCCTTACCCTGCTGGATAAGAATTAGACCGATAAGTGTAATAGCAACAATAATATGAATTGCCAGAATAACTGTATGCATGTTTTTTCTCTTTTCTTTTTATAAAAATTAATTTTATAAAGAATAATATTAACTATAAATTACTGACCTGCCGCGCAGACCGCCAGAAAATCATCTGCTTTGAGGGATGCGCCGCCAATCAGACCGCCATCAATATCGGTCTGCCCCATTAATTCTCTGGCATTAGCCGGATTCATACTGCCGCCGTAAAGGATCTGAACTTTTTCAGCAATGTCTGCATTGCGTTTGGCAATATGTGCACGAATAAAGGCATGCACTGCCTGAGCCTGTTCAGGAGAGGCTGTTTTACCGGTACCAATTGCCCAGACAGGTTCATAAGCAATGACTGAGCCTTCAAAAGCATTATCACCCTGTGCAGCAAATACGGCATCTATCTGACGAGCGCAAACTTCTTCTGTAACACCCTGTTCACGTTCTTGCAGAGTTTCACCAATACAGAAAACAGGAATAACACCGGCATTTTTAACTACGGTAAATTTTTCTGCCACAATCTCATCGCTTTCACCATAAAGGGTACGACGTTCAGAGTGACCAACAATAGCATATTTACAGCCAAAGTCCTTAATCATTTCAATGGATGTTTCACCGGTAAAGGCACCCTTAAGTTCTGTACTTACATCCTGTGAACCCACTGCAACATTAGAACCCTGAGTTGCAGCAGCCACATCGGCAATAAAAATAAAGGGAGGACATACCGCAATTTCAACACCGTTGATCGCTTTAGCACCGTCAACAACACCATTGATTAATTCTTTAACGCTCGCTCGCGAGCCGTTCATTTTCCAGTTTCCAGCAACTAATGGGGTACGCATTGTTTTTCCTACCTGTTTATCCAGCGCGAAATGATACCTTTACTGCCCTGATAAATCAATTGTTCAGGGCATAAATCCCGGTATTTCTTTACTTTTATTATCCAAAAACCTGTTTTACTACATCTGCCAGTTCTTTAACTTCTTTAAGAACCTGCTGTTCATCAGAACCTTCTATCATAACCCGGATCAGGGGCTCTGTTCCCGAAGCTCTTAATAACACCCGTCCATTATCGGCCAGACGCTGCTGGGTTTCTTTAACTGCAGAAACAACCTGCTCAGAACTGAAAGGGTCTACCTTTTCTTTAATACGCACATTAATCATATGCTGAGGGTATTTTTGCATACCCTGTTTTAATTCATTAAGGCTCTTACCGCTGCCCATCATAGCCGCCAGTACCTGCAGAGCAGACACTATTCCGTCTCCGGTGGTAGTACGATCCAGGCAGATAATATGCCCTGAAGATTCACCACCAATACTCCAGCCCTGTTTATGCAGTTCTTCCATCACATAACGGTCACCGACATCAGCACGAATAAAACCCAGACCAGCGTCTTTCAGGGCTTTTTCCATACCCAGATTACTCATTAGCGTACCTACCACACCAAAGTCATCAAAGTTCTGGTGTTTCTGGCGTGCCATGGCAATAATAAACAGCAGTTCATCACCATCAACGGTTTCGCCCTGGTGATCAATCATCAGCACCCGATCTGCATCCCCATCCAGAGCAATGCCCAGATCCGCTCGATGCTGTAGTACTGCTTCACGCAGGGTTTCGGGATGTGTTGATCCCACATTTTTATTGATATTCAGACCATCCGGCTCATTTCCAATAGCAATAACTTCTGCCCCCAGCTCCTTAAAAACTTTTGGTGCTATCTGATAGGCAGCCCCGTGAGCCGTATCAACCACCACACGTAAGCCTTTTAATTCCATAAAAAATGGTGAGGTACTTTTACAGTGTTCAATATAACGCCCGGTGGCATCATCAATACGTTTAGCCTTACCCAGTAAAGCTGAATCCACGGTAACCATGTCATGCTCTAGTTCTGCTTCAATGGCCTGTTCTATTTTATCGGAGAGCTTGGTGCCTTCAGCTGAGAAAAATTTGATGCCATTATCATAATAAGGATTGTGAGAAGCACTGATGACTATGCCCAGCTGGGCATTCATAGTTCGGGTCAGATAGGCAATACCCGGGGTCGGCATGGGACCGGTTAACAGACAGTCAATACCGGCTGCTGACAGACCGGCTTCCAGAGCTGATTCATACATATAACCGGAAATACGGGTATCTTTACCAATAACCGCCTTGCCCTTACCCTGTTTAGCCAGTACCCGCCCGGCTGCCCAGCCCAGTTTCATTACAAATTCAGCCGTCATAGGACTCTGACCAACTTTTCCGCGGATCCCGTCCGTACCAAAATATTTC
>JALSUJ010000441.1 GCA_027071355.1 Gammaproteobacteria bacterium
ACCGAGAAGAAGGTATCAATAAAATCATTGACTGACAATTGAATGGATGATTTTAATTCTTTATCCAGCAGTAAATTGACCGCCAGCTGTTCTTTATTCTGTTCCATACTGATCTTGTTTAATAAGATTCGCACACTTTTCAGACCTTTGCTTTTCTTCTTTAAAGCCTGAATCTGCTGTAAAAACTCTGTGTGCATATCCGCCAGCCATTTCTGATCCAGACTGTTCAGACGAATATCCACCCGGCCGGCAGCAGGTAGTAACTGTACTCCCAGTCCGGCAAACAGACTCTTAACAGCAGGGTTTTTATGGGCAATATCTTTAGCAATCACCGACATAAGACCACTAGTCAGCTCACTGCCCTGTGCAGGTTTAAACAAGGCCAGTGCCAGTAGTTTATCACTGCGATAATTGTCCCAGCCAGATAAATCCGTCTGCTGTTCAGCTGTCTTAGCCAGTATTTCAAGCATATTATCCAGCTCTCCATCAGTAGAAATTATGATTCGATCCGGTTCAATTAATACCTCTTTATAAGCCACAGGCTTACAATTTGACGGTTCAATCAGGGCAATACGAAAGCGATTATCGCCTCCTTTTACGGCTTTTCCCTGATAGTATTTGTGCAGAAATTTTTTAACTGCTGCGACCGGAAACCGACCCAGTAAAAAGATATGAGTGACTGTTTTCTGGTTCCGCAGATAACTGGCAACCAGTACGTGCGACAGCGTTTTTTCAGGCACAATAGCGGATTTTTTTAGCTTATCAAAAAAATCACTATCAATACCGGCTAAGGCTCCGGGATCATTAACAAAATAATTTTTAAGGCTAATGAGCCGTTTATAATTAGCATAAGCCAGAAAGATTAACGGCTCATTAGCCAGTGAAGATTCTATGCTGCTAACCTGCTGTGGCACTTCTAGCTGACGATGGTATTGCAGCCACAGATAAACTCCACAACCTGTCAGGATCAGCAATACTATTACCGATATCAACGCTATCCTGCTGTTTTTCCAGCGCTTTGGCTTTTTTTCTAGGGATTGTGGTTTATCTACCTGAGCTTTAGGCAACTCATCCTTAAGGATAATGACTTCCAGACCAGCCCCGGTAAATAACTGCTGTAGTTTCTGGGCATGTGCTTCATCATGAGCTCTGCGAATAATAACCGCCTTGCCGGAAAAAAATTTTTGCTGAATTTTCTGCTCAGAAATTTTGGTCAGGCGGGCAATATTATCCACCACGGTCTGTTTACTAAAACCATCCAGCAAACGCCCCTTAAAGACAACTTTATAACGGCCCCTGGAGTTCTTTTTTGCTCGTTGCTTTTTTACCTGTTGAGCAGGCTTATTATCATTATCTGTCGACATGGCTATGGTTTTCCTGCATTATAAAATATCTATTACCTGTCTCACCCAGGTCTGTTGAGCTTTTAAAAGCTCAACAGACACTGATATCAGACTTAGTATAGAGGCTTTTATAAATAAAAATATGGCACTGTTTAACAGACTGTTTTATTTTAAATAATAATAAATTTCTGCTTCTGATAATTAAGTGATATATAAACCAGGTATAATTAATAATAATTTCGATCAGCACCGATTTGTCATGACAAATTATAATTGTCATGACAAACAGGCATGACAATTATAATTTAAGTAAAATCTTTATTCTTTTTTTAAACGTTATATAAACGTTTTAAATAAATTGGCATAACTAATGCTAAGTATTTAATATTCCAGATGAGACAAATTAATAGACTGGTTTATGTCTACTGCGTCCCCCCCCTGCAGACCATAAACCAAGCTGTTAATATGTTTCATTCTGGATAACTAAATTTTATTTTGCACATAACAATAAATCTTATTATCCATTGAGCAAATCAAAAATAAATAGGAAAATACAATGGCTGATGACAATTCATCAAACCAGGGTCCGCATTTTTTTTCTCGTAAATATATTTTCCCAATCCTGCTGATTTTTTTTGCCGGTGTACTTGGTTTTGCTGGCTTTAATTCTATATTATCCTATACCAATGAAATGGAGTTCTGCACCTCCTGCCATAGTATGAAGGTTAATTTTGAAGAATATAAAGAAAGTGTTCACTATAAAAACGCCTCAGGTGTACAGGCTATATGCTCTGACTGCCATGTTCCCAAACCATTCTTTGCTAAAATGAAAGCCAAAATCCTGGCTTATAAAGATGTACTGCATGAAATTCTCGGAACCCTTGATACCAAAGAAAAGTACGAATCTCATCGTTGGGAAATGGCATCCAGAGTCTGGGCAAAAATGGAAGCCACGGATTCCAGAGAATGCCGCAATTGCCATAACTTTGACAATATGGACTTTAGTGAGCAGGATCGTATGGCACGCAAACAACATCCACGTGCTCAGTTAAAAGATCAGACCTGTATTGACTGTCATAAAGGTATTGCTCATGAAGAGCCCGATGAGCCCGATGAAGAAGAAGGCTCTGATTCATGAGGCCGGTAATGATTAAGCAATATTATACCCTCTTTATCTGTACACTATTACTATTGCTCAGTACTACAGTATCTGCAGCCAGTCATAATTCGAAAAATCCATCCCTGCAGGAAAAAGATATCATGCAGGCATCACTGGTTGGCGATGTGGATATGGTAAAAAAACTACTGGCTCAGGGGATCAGTCCTGATGCACACGGACGCTATGGTAAAACTGCCCTGATGTTTGCCGTAGAAGAAGGCAATCAGGACGTTGCAGATTTACTCATTGCCAGGGGAGCTAATATCAATGCTGTTACTACACCTGGCTGCACGGCTTTAACCATCGCATCTGAAGGCGGTTATGATGAGCTGGTTGCAACTTTATTAAAAAAAGGTGCAAAAACTCGCTTCAAAACACGAGCTGGGTGGGATGCTCTGATGATGTCCGTCATCTATAATCATCCTAAAGTACTTAAAGAACTGATTGCTGTGGGTGCCAATATCGATACTCAGGACAAAGACGGCAACAGCCCCTTAATGGCGGCAGCTCAAAGAGGTTATGTCAACATTATTGATATGCTGCTTAAGGCCGGCGCACAGACTGAATTACGCAACAAGGATGGCGGCAATGCCCTGATGGTGGCAGCCGCTCACGGACAGCTGAACGTTATTAAAGCCTTACTTAAATATGGCTGCAATATTGATTCTCAAAGTCCCGATGGTTCAACTGCGCTGTTCTGGGCCAGTGAAGCCAATCAATTATCGGCCATGGAATTATTATTAAAGATGGGTGCTAACCCCAATCATCAGGATAAGGACGGCAGTACAGCCGTGATAGAAGCCTATATACAACGAAACTTTGAAGCAGTTTCTCTACTATATCGTTATGGAGCCGATCCCGCTATAAAAGACAAAAATGGATTGTCCGGACTGGATTATGCGAAACAAATTTATCATTATGACAGCAGACATAGACATAGAAAAAAATAGTTATTGTACAGCGCCTGATTATTTTAGATTTAAGGCGTTGTGAACATAATTTATTGTTTCATTGCTTCTTGTTGACGACAATCTGAACACATGTGCAATAAATCTACCTGTTTGGACTGAAATGATGGCAGTTTTTCCAGTAGTTCAATGCTTTTATCAACAAGGCGTTGTTCAGCAAATGCTTTGCCACAATGAATACACCTGGCTCTGTTTTTTGATTCAAACAGAACCCTGGAAGCATGCCCATTGTCAAAATGAAAGACAGTGTTCAGCTTTAAGGCATGTTCCGGGCAACTATCAACACAGATCCCACATTGTATGCATGCGGTTTGTTTGAAATTAAGTTGTGATGTGTCACCACTTAATGCAGACATTGGACAAAGATGGACACAGGATTGACACAATGTACAACGGCTTTTATCCAGTTTTAAATCACCTAAGCCGCATTTTTCATTCGGACTACAAGTAATTTCTTTTTTACCTGAAATCACTAATAAATATTCTAATGCCTGGATTAAAAGGGCTCTTTTATCATTTGTCCAGTCATTATTGTTATTCACTATAGGCAAGGATTGAAACTTTTGACTATCAAGTGTTTGCAGTTCAATCGCATTAATTATTTTTATTCGTTCTGCTTCAATGCCAAAAGATAAAAGAAATGTCTGAGCACTTTGAACTTCATTTAACAGACTTGAGTTAACCGTGTCAGTCGTTATTGCAGGGTGTAATAAATACACACTTGCTGCGCCTGAAGTAAGTAGTGTTAGCCAGATTTCCATTCCTGTTGCCGCAATGGAATGAACCGGAAAGGGGAGTACATTAGCCGGTATTTCCTGTAATAGTGCAGGTAGATGATTATTTTCTTTCAAGCTATCTTCATAAAAGAGAATATTTGCAGGTTCCTGACTTAACAGGCTGAAACTTTCCAGTAATTGTCTTGAACGTAATAGCATGGTTTTTCTGTCGGGATAGCTATAGCTTAATGCTCCCCCTGGACAGGATTGCGTACAAGTTCCACACCCCTGACAGAGATAGGAATTGATCTCAATCTGATGTTCATTGCTAATTTGTATTGCTGCAGCAGGGCAATTTTCGAGACATCGACTGCAACCTGTTATATTTTGACGCTCATGAGCACAAATTGATTCATTATAAAAATAATACCGGGGTTTGTATAAAGTTCCAGTTTGGAGTGCCAGTTTATCTAAAATTCGAGCTATATCCTGTGCACTATTATGACCAAAATGTTCATAACCAGGTGGTAGAACTTCCTGCTGCAATAGTGGTGTATCATTGAGATCCAGTATCAGATCATATAAACCATTTTTATTAATACTCAATGAGCCAATATCAAGAGCTAAACCTGCAGCCATAACCTGTGCGCGATAAGTTCCAAGATGACCTTCTATTTTTACGATCTCACCCACATAATTAAGCCTGGAATCATAAGGTTCAGGTGTTTGATTGGAGAAGGTGATTGCTTTAAGTCCAGCAGGTAGACTGTTTAAGGCGGTACTGACCCGTTCAACTGGACCAAATATTAAACAAACACCTGCAGATTGGTAACTGACCCTTTCCACCTGAGGTGTGGGCCAGTCATGGATCGTACTGCTGATCATTTCCTGAAGCTTTTGTTGTAAATCTTTACTTTCAAGCGGCATTGAGTTCATGGGTTATTTCATCCAGTAAGGATAATTCCTGTTGCAAACTATCCAATGTCAGTTTTGCAATTATGCTGTAAAAGTTTAATTGACTTTCATTTATCAGACGTTTGCAAAATTCTGGAAGCCAGGTCATTAAATGCTGTCCCAGGAATGCCTTCTGTTGTTCTATCGTTTGTAAGGCCTGTTTACTATTATCATTTTTCCAGGCATTGTATTCCTGATAACAAAGTAATGACATAAATTTTAATTCAACCCCAATATGATCCTGAGGACCGGCATCTTCATCAATTGCACCAAATCCAGCGTTTTGATATTGACGCATCACTGCACTGGTTGAATCACCAAATAAACGATTTTCCCGATAAACACTTTCATACGGAGGCGGAGGACCATAGCCTTCACGAAGACCGCGAAATAACCGTGTATACTCTTTTTCTAATTGGGTGATTGCCTCATTATCCTCCTGTAACTGTTGAATTTCATCATATAAACCTGATAATTCTGTATTAGAAGTATTGGCTTCCAAAGCTGATGAAATTTGTTGAACAAAACTATGTTGTGGGCGCAATAAATAAAACTGCGCCAAAAACCAGTAATTTTTACTGCGTGATTCGGCTATTTCAAGCCACGTATTGTCATTTAGATTACTCATTTGTCTGCAGTCTGGAAGAAGGTGTGAGCAACACCATTGGTCTTATGACAACCTAAGCAGACACCCCGATCAACCACATCTGCTTTGGGACGTTTGCCATGCCCGGCAGCTCGATTTTCTTCCTCTGCCTTGCTGACCAGAAGATAATCTGCAGCGTATTTCTTACTGACATGACAGGCCTCGCATTCCATTCCCAATGTTTCTGAATGAATCAAATGATAGCGTCCCTTATTCTTATGCATGCTATAATCTTTTCCAACATCAATCTTACCATCACGTATTGCTTCAGCCGTATCAGCCAGATCCAAAGCGTCATCTTCACACCATGCTATTAATGGGACTGATAAACCAATGATTAAACCTAAACCCATTATCTTGATTTGTTTTTTCATTAGTAGTCTCCTCCCTCAAGGACATAATAGACTTGTGGTCGTGTACCAAACTCTTTTTTGATCTGAGTGGCTTTTTTCTTACCGACCCATTTTGATACTTCACTCTCAGGATCGTCAATATCACCAAAAACACGTGCTTGAACTGGACAAACCAAATCACAACTTGGCGTATATTCAGGTACTTGCCCAATTAAATGGGTTTCTCCCTTTTCAACGGCTTTTTCCAGTTTATGCCAGCAGAATGTACATTTTTCGACTGTTTTTGCTTTCTTTCTATGTGTTGGATGGCGTTTTTTATAAGCTTGCTGCTCGTAAGGTGTTTTTTTGCCATCTTCATAAAGTGTTGCGATTTCATTATTATATTGTGGAACACCATAGGGACATGCAGCATTACAATATTGACATCCGATACATTTGTCATAATCTATTAAAACCACTCCCAGCTCATTTTTACTGATAGCTTTTACATCAATAGCATCACAAGCCGCTTTGCATGCCGGATGTTCACAATGCATACAGTTCATTGTTGTAAAAGTGCGGTTAACATTAGGGTAGCTACCACCCTCATTCTCCATCATTACATTCCAGGGTGACTCTGGAGTTAAGTGATTTTCCACATAACAGGCAGCCAGACATGAACGACAGCCCATGCATCGTTTTGTGTCAATGACACGTACAAGTTTTGTCATAATTTTATCCTCTTACCGATCAGGCCTTGTAGACCTTACATTTAGTGTCATTAAAAGAATTCATA
>JALSUJ010000442.1 GCA_027071355.1 Gammaproteobacteria bacterium
GTCTGGATGAACCGTATTCATTTTACGGACTGCTGGCCGATGATATTAAAATCGCCGAAGATGGCTTGTCTGTTATATATCATATCAACCAGAAAGCCCGTTTTTCCGATGGTACTCCGGTCACGGTTGAGGATGTTAAATTTTCCTTTGATACCTTAATGACGAATAAATATGTGCACCCGGCCTATAAAATCGTTCTGGGCAGTGTCAAACAGGCTGTCATACTGGATAAGGAAAATATCCGGTTTGATTTTGCCAGAAAAAATGCCAAATTACCGATGCTGCTCAGCAGTTACCTGTCAGTATTTCCCAAACACTGGGTGGGTGAGCAGGATTTCAAAGACACTGCCATGAAAATACCGATCGGCAGTGGTCCTTATACACTGGCAAGTTATGATACCGGTAAACAGTTAAAATTTAAGCGCAACCCTGACTACTGGGCAAAAGATCTGGGTATTCGAAAGGGTATGTATAATTTTGATGAGGTGGTTTATAAATATTTCAGAGACAGTACTATTGCTCTGGAAGCCCTGAAAGCGGGTGAATATGATTTTCGCCATGAATACAATTCTAAAATGTGGGCTCGTGATTACACGGGCAGGGTATTTAAAAACAAACAGATCATTAAAGCCAATATTCCGCATAAAAACAGTGTCGGTATTCAGGGCTTTGTTTTTAATACCCGCAGAGCTTTATTTGAGGATAAACGAGTGCGTAAAGCCCTGACTTATGCCTTTGATTTTGAATGGGCTAACCGGATGCTATTTTATAATCAATACAAACGTAACAACAGCTATTTCAGTAATACTGAACTGGCTGCACGAGGCCCTATCTCAAAGCGCGAACGAGAATTATTAGAACCCTTTAAAGACAAACTCGATCCTGAGGTGTTTGGTGATGCCTGGCAGCCACCCGTTACGACACCGCCTTCCTCTTTACGTGATAACCTGAGAAAAGCCCTAAAACTTCTAAAAGCGGCGGGCTGGGAATATAAGGACGGTGCCTTACGCAATAAACAGGGGCGGATTTTTAAATTTGATTTGCTATTATCCCAGAAAGCATTTGAGCGAATTGCTGCCTCATATGCCCGGAATTTAAAAAAACTGGGTATCACTATGAATTATCGTACTGTTGATTTTGCTCTTTATAAGCGTCGAGTAGAAACCAGAGACTTTGATATGATAGTGGCCAGTTACTCACAAAGTCAGGTGCCTGGCAATGAACTGATAGGTCGCTGGCATTCTAAAAATGCCGATGTTGAAGGTTCTGCTAATTATCCCGGTATTAAAAATGAAGCCGTTGATGCCTTACTGGAACAATTAAGCAACACTACTGATCGGGATGAAATTGTGGCACTTACCCGGGCGCTGGACCGAGTTCTACTGAGTGAATACTATCTGGTACCGCACTGGTATATTTCAACTCATAGAATTGCTTATTGGGATAAGTTTGAATTTCCCAAAACACTGCCTAAATACTTTTCTGCTGAAGGCTGGATGTTATCAACCTGGTGGTTTAAACCTGAATATCGGACGGCAAAATAATATATGCTTTATTACGTTATCAAACGACTCTTATTAATGATTCCAACGCTCTTTGGGGTCATGCTCATTACCTTTATGATCACTCAATTTGTTCCCGGTGGACCTGTTGAACAACTGGTGGCACAACTGTCGGGACAGAATCAGATGACTGAGGCAGGGGGCGTCACCAGTGATTTATATCGGGGTGCTGAAGGCATTGATAAGGAACGTCTGAATGAGATAAAAGCCTTATATGGGTTTGATAAGCCACCCGTGGAACGGTTTTTTACCATGATGAAAAACTATCTGACCTTTGATTTTGGAGAGAGTTATCATCATCATGAATCAGTTATTGATCTGATTATCAGTAAACTGCCAGTATCCATTAGTATTGGGATGTGGTCCTTTTTTATTACCTATCTGACCTGCATACCTCTGGGTATTGCTAAAGCCGTTAGAGATGGTTCACGCTTTGATATGATCACCAGTACCATTGTGCTGGTCGGTTATGCCGTTCCAGGCTTTGTTCTGGGTATTTTGCTACTGGTGCTGTTCGGCGGAGGCAGTTTTTTTGATATTTTTCCGCTCAAAGGGCTGGTCTCGGATAACTGGGAACAACTGGGCTGGTTTGATAAAATCACCGACTATCTCTGGCATATGGTGCTACCTGTTATTTCCTCAGTTATCGGTAGTTTTGCGGTCATGACTCTGCTGACCAAAAATAGTTTTCTGGAAGAAATTCGTAAAAACTATGTTATTACGGCTAAATCCAAAGGTTTAACCAGTCATCAGGTGCTCTATAGACATGTTTTTCGTAATGCCCTAATCCCCTTAATTACCGGCTTCCCGGCCAGTTTCCTGGCAGCATTTTTTGCCGGCAGTCTGTTAATTGAAACTATTTTCTCTCTTGATGGCCTGGGTTTGCTATCTTATAATTCGATTGTACGCCGTGATTATCCGGTAGTGCTGGGTTCCTTGTATCTGTTCACTTTACTAGGTCTGCTGACCAAGCTGATAACAGACCTGTCCTATGTATTGATTGATCCCCGGATTAAATTTGATTCGGCCAGTCAGAGGGGCGGTTAAGATGAATTATAATGCTGAACAGTTAACCAATATGTCCCCCAATATGAGGGCCTGGGTACGCTTTAAGAAGAATCGTCGCGGCTATTATTCCCTGTGGCTGTTTAGCATTTTGTTATTTATCAGTTTTTTTGCAGAAGTGATCAGCAATGATAAACCGCTGATTGTTTATTATCAGCACAGTTATTATTTTCCACTCTGGAATGAATATCCTGAAACAACCTTTGGCGGTGATTTTGTTTCCGGTACTGATTATAACGATCCTTATATAAAGGATAAAATAACCCAGGGTGACAACTGGGCACTGTATCCTCTTAACCACTATAATTACAGTTCTATTAATTATTTTGCCGATTTACCCAATCCGGCCCCACCCTCTGAGCAAAATGTGCTTGGTACTGATGACAGGGGCAGGGATGTACTGGCTCGACTGATTTACGGGTTTCGCTTATCAGTACTCTTTGCCCTGGTTTTAACTGCTATTGGCGTAATTCTGGGTATTCTTATGGGCAGTATCCAGGGCTATTTTGCGGGCAGGGTGGATCTGGTTGTCCAGCGGTTGATTGAAATCTGGAGTTCAATGCCCGAGCTGTATCTGCTGATTATTTTCGCATCTATTTTTAAACCCAGTATCGGTTTATTAATTGTTCTATTATCACTCTTTGGCTGGATGGGATTATCAGATTATGTTCGAGCTGAATTTCTCAGAGGACGAAATCTGGATTATGTTCAGGCTGCACGCTCACTGGGGGTATCAAATATCGGTATTATGTTTAAGCATCTTCTGCCAAATAGTATGGTGCCAGTTCTGACTTTTCTGCCGTTTCGTATCAGTGGTGCAATACTTGCGTTGACCAGTCTTGATTATCTGGGACTGGGCGTACCGCCTTCAACCCCCAGTCTGGGTGAGCTGTTGTCTCAGGGTAAGGAAAATATTGATGCCTGGTGGTTATCATTGACTACTTTTACAGTCCTGGTCGGAACTCTGGTGCTGTTGATTTTTATCGGTGAAGCCTTACGTGAGGCTCTGGATACTCGCCGCGGGTAAATAAAAAGAATTAAAATGACAAAATCATCTATTTTAGAAATCAAAAATTTAAGTGTGGATTTTTCTACGCCAGCAGGACAGGTTAATGTCGTTCGAGATATTAACTTTACCCTTGAGTCCGGCAGAACTATGGCTCTGGTCGGTGAATCTGGTTCGGGAAAATCAGTTACTGCCATGTCAATTTTACGCCTCCATGATGAACAAAAAGTGAATTATTCAAAGGGTGATATTTTATTTAAAGGTAAAAACTTACTGGGGCTGGATGAAACAGAAATAAAACGAGTACGCGGTAATAAAATATCCATGATTTTTCAGGAACCCATGACCTCTCTAAATCCGACTTTTACTGTAGGCGATCAGATCACAGAACCTTTATTGATACATCGGGGTATGAACAGGCTTAAGGCAAAACAAAGAGCTCTGCAATTGATGGATCTGGTGGGTATTCATGAACCGGCACACCGTTTTGATGCTTATCCTCATTTATTATCCGGCGGCCAGCGTCAGCGTATGATGATTGCTATGGCTCTGGCCTGTGAACCTGAACTGCTGATAGCCGATGAACCGACTACCGCACTTGATGTGACGGTGCAATTGCAGATCTTATTATTACTGGAAAAATTACAGAAAGAATTTTCCATGGCGGTGCTGATGATTTCACATGATCTTAATCTGGTAAAGCGTTTTGCGCAACAGGTTTGTGTAATGCAGGACGGTAATATTGTTGAACAGGGTGATGTGGAACATATTTATAAGCAGCCGCAGCACCCATATACCATTCAGTTACTGGATAGTGAGCCTGAACGAATAATCCCGGATGGAGAAACCATGGCTTTACAGCATAACAGGGAATTATTAAGTGGCAAAAATATGTTTTGCTATTTTACTGTTAAAAGTGGTTTTTTTCGTAAACTAGTCAGTACGGTAAAAGCCGTTGATGATATAAATCTTTTTTTAAGAGAAGGTGAAACCTTAGGTATTGTAGGTGAATCAGGCTCGGGTAAATCAACTCTGGGGCGCTGTCTATTACGTATGGAACACTGTCGTGGTGAAATACACTTTGATCAGACGCGTATTGATGAATTAAAAAATGCCCAATTAAGGCCATTAAGAAAAGAATTTCAGATTGTGTTTCAGGACCCGTATTCATCCCTGTCACCCCGAATGACTATTGAGCAGATTGTGGGAGAAGGCCTGAAAATTCATTTTCCACAGCTTAACAAGGCTGAACGAAGAGTTAAAATAAAAAAAGCTCTCACTGAAGTGGGTCTGGAAGAAGACATTTTATGGCGCTATCCTCATGAATTTTCAGGGGGACAACGTCAGCGTATAGCCATAGCCAGGGTAGTTATACTGGAACCTAAACTGATTCTACTGGATGAACCTACCAGCGCACTGGATGTATCAGTACAGAAACAGGTATTGACCCTGTTAAGGGAATTACAGCAAAGACATAAAATCTCCTATCTGTTTATTACCCATGATTTAAAAGTAATAGAAGCAGTGGCTCATCGAATTATGGTAATGAAAGAAGGGCGTATTATTGAGGTAGGTGAAACGCAAAAAATATTCACAACTCCAGAAAAGGAATATACCCGTCAGCTTTTAACGGCATCCCTGTTTAAAACCGATGAAAATAAATTAGTGACTGTTTAATTGGTAGTTTAAATTAAACTGGCTTTTCTATAATCAAATTTGTTATATTTAATA
The DNA here is from genome assembly GCA_027071355.1 of Gammaproteobacteria bacterium. GTDB lineage: Bacteria > Pseudomonadota > Gammaproteobacteria > GRL18 > GRL18 > JANELJ01. The sequence goes on from JALSUJ010000442.1 coordinate 5,365, forward strand.
TAACAAAAACCAGACAGGACTTCTGGTTAATAATAATAACAATACCTGTAAACCACAATTGATGGTATCTGGCTATTTGATAATATCCTTCAGGATGATCTTCTGACACTCAACCCTTTTTATTTTTTTATTGGAGAACTGTTTTGTTTAAAAATATTCTGGCTGTTATCGGCCTGTTAAGCATTATTGCCTGTGTCGTCCTGTATCTTGGCTTAAAAAATACCTTTAGTGAATTTGATCCTGGCGCGGCTAAAACCTATACCGATATGGTAAAAACCATTATCGAAACAAAAGATGCTGCCAGTGCATCAATTTGGCGGGTTCCTGTACAGGAAGGTCTTAGTGCTGAAGATGTTGAAGAAACCATGAAATTTGTGGCTAATGAGCACAATATTTCTAATGTAGGTGAACTGCCTTTATCAAAAGATATCACTGCAAAACTGGGCCAACCTTATCGTTTTGTTAAAATTTTTCTGTTTTGCAATTCTCTGACTGCAGCACAAATGCTTGATTATAATGATGCTTTCTCTGCTTATCTGCCCTGCCGGATCACTTTAATAGAAGACAATACCGGTAAGCTATGGCTTTACACACTTAATATGGATCTGATGATCCATGGTGGTAAACCATTGCCTGAAAAATTAAAAGCTGAAGCTGAGAAGGTTAAGGATATTATTCTTGATATTATGAATCGAGGGGCAGAAGGGGATTTCTAAAGCTTCTCTTCTTATTGGATCCTGGTGATATTTTCCATACCGGTATGATTCAGCTGAGTAATTTTTCAAAGCGTGCCTGCAAGTCCTTATTCTGAGAGTAATTGCTCATAACATACCATTGTTGTTGCAATTGGCAGGGAGAGTAGTCATGGCTTTTGGTATCCGGATTATGCTGACCGAGGTTGGAATTAAGCAGCTCAACCTGCATTTGCATACGTGCATTTTGTTGATCTTCAGGTGAATTTTTTCCAGTCAGTATTTCGTATTTAAGGCAAAACTGCTGTTTTTCCTGTTGTTCAGTTTCTTTTAGAGATGTTTTATCCTGAGTGATATTTTTTAAAGCCTGATCGAAACGCCGCTGAATTTTATTTTCCAGTGATGGTGTCAGTGAAGCCAGTTCCCGCCATTGCTGATTAATTATATCGATTTGAGCGGGTTCATCCGATTCAAGTGCTTCTAATTGAGTGCATAGTTTGGCTTTTTGTTTAAGCCGATCAATTTCCTGTTGTTGTTCCTGTTCCAGTTGTTGTGTAATTTTTTCCTGAAAAACTTTTTTAGCTTTGCTGTAACGAGCATTCACTTCTTTACTGATAGCTTTTGCCTGTGGCATCAGCTCCTGCCATAATACATCAATATCATTAAAGGCATTTTGCAGATCTTTATATCCAAGGGGTTGTTGATTCAGAGCTTCAAGATTCTCACAAATGGCTTCTTTTTCATGCAGGCGTTCAGAGTTTTGAGAATTTTTCTGTTCGATATTCTGCTGACGTTTATTAAACACCAGATCACAGGCGGAACGGAATTTCTTCCATAATTTATTGCGC
>JALSUJ010000443.1 GCA_027071355.1 Gammaproteobacteria bacterium
GTTTTATAACCATGAAAGGCTGCATTCGTATCTGGGTTACATGAGCCCGAATGCATTCGAACAGAAATTATTGGAAGTGGAAAAAGCGGCTTAACTGAGGTGTCACAAAATGCTTGACCACGTCACCCTTTTCAACCGATTATTTTAGATAAGCCTCCCCCTTTTCAAAGGGGGAATGAGGGGGATTTAAAAACTTTCAGCTTTGAATCTGCTAGCAATACCGTGTTTTTACTGGAACGATTTCAAATCTCCCCCAACCCCTCTTTGCTAAAGAGAGGAGCTAACACTATTGAATTTAATGTGTTTTCAACAGCTTAGCGCTTAACTTACTGGCATTGACTTGGATGCTAAATATACAGCCTATATCCCATACAATTAGCATGTGATTATTGATTATAGAGAGGGATTGATTTAGGCTGAGCGCAATAATAAATATAAAAAAGCAACATACACAATAAATAGGTATATTAGGGTAGTCGTATTTCTTATTTATTCTGCCTGTTAGCTAAACCAAGTTATGCGAGATAGATTCAGCAGCAGTCATCAAACAGGAATAATTAATAATTTAAAAGGGAGAAATAATGAAAAGACTATTTTTTGCTGTACTAACAATATTGCTTTCATTTAATTCAGTTGCCCAGGAAAAACAAAGCTCGCTACTGGAGGGCAGCTCATATAGACTGGAAAAAACGATTACACTTGAACCTGTTACACCCGACTTTGAAAAACAAGGTTGCAAATTATCAAGTAAATCTCCAGCCTTTGCAGGCAGGGCCTCAAAATTTAAAGTTATTAAAAAGAAAGATGGTTGTGATGTCATTCGTTTTTGGAGTGTATTTAAAAATAGTAGCACTGATAACAATAACCTCGCCCTGGAGGATATTGAATATGTATTGCCAAATAGTATTAATGGCATTCCAGTTGATGCATCTACTACAAGAACGGGAAAGATAAGTGGCTTACTTGTAGTACCTTATAAATTTAGAAATGATGATGGTGCTATAACAGGTGAAGCAACGGTCGGTTATTATGCTGGATGGGAAACCAGTATAGGAACATATCTTTTATCAGCAGGTTTGTCACAGGTTTCCTTGCCTGTATCTGATACCGAAACCGAGAATCAATCAGCTATAACCATAGCAGGTGGCTTGTTGTTAAAAAACTGGGATAATGTGGATATTGGGGTTATTGTTGGCATTGACCACATTGGTGGAAAAAAAGGAGATAACTGGCAATATGAAGATGATCCCTGGTTAAGCATTATGATTGGTTGGAATTTTAGCCAGTAGCTCATCACATAACAATCTACTTCACCAAACTTTGCAAAATCGTCACGATTTTTTTCCAGCCCGGTGATTACTGTCGTTAGCATTAGAAAACATAAGTATTTAGCATATCAAATAACATTGAGGTTTTACTGTAGCATTTAATGTTTAGTTTTAAGGATAGCTCTCATAAACTCTGATTATTCATTTAAAGGAAAATAATGATGAAATATACTCATATAGTACTCATAGTATTAATGACGGTCTTCAATGTTATCGGTTGTAGTAGCGGCGATAACACAGACACTCAAGGCTCATCAACTTCAAGTTTAGAATTTAAATTTTTCCCGCCGGGTTTTTTTGTCGCGGGCTATCGGGAGGAGTTTAATTTCACGGGCATACGGCAACGAACAGATACTAATGAACAAACAGATACTTTTACAAATACTTCAGTCATCGTTACCCAACCAGAAGGCGTATACAACTTAACCAGCGTTATACCAATACTCGATATTGGTGAAATTGGATTTAGCAATAATACAACTACACCCGTATCAGCCACTCAAAACTATACACTTTTTTCTAATGATCGTCGCTATATTGGTGACACCGTTATTTTGTTTGGCATCACCACAACTACAACGGCAACCTCAACTTCTCCCATACCAGAAACTGTAAATATCGATGACTCAGGTAACGTTGGTCGTTACCTGGATAATTTTGGTCAAATAATCTTGATAACATGGGATATAAAAGATGCTGGAAACGATCAAGCTGAACTCACATGGACAACACGTATTCATAGTGGGGTGGATAATAGCCTTCTCGTTGAAAGGGAAGATATATCTATTATAGATGTAAATGGTAATCGGCTATCAAAGTCTTCTCGTATTGAATTTTTCAATGTAGAGCAAAATATTCTGGATAATTGGGTTGGAGTAAAAGTTCTTTAAGTTGGCATAAAATACCAACACATAGCTGAACACGAACAATTAAAAGCGTCAGACTACTAAAAGAATCAGATGAAAATACTAGCCATATCCGGCAGTACTCGGAAAGCATCCACGAATACGGCTTTACTCAGGGCAATGAAATCTATTGCCCCGAAGGATGTCGAGTTATCGGTTTTTCACAAGCTAAATGCACTTCCAGTATTTTCTCCAGATTCCGAAGGAGAGGCAACACCAGCAGCAGTGCTTGAATTTCTGGAAACGGTTTCTGTAGTGGATGCCATTATTATTTCAAGCCCTGAATATGTTCGAGCAATTCCAGGAGGTCTTAAGAATGTAATCGACTGGATGATCTCCCACTTCGAGACAACAGAAAAACCAGTTGCTTTGATGCATGCATCCCACAGAGGGGAAGATATGCTGACTTCTTTGAGATTAGTGCTTTCACCGGTCAGCGATAATTTTCAGGAACAGATATTTTTGCGTTTCCCTCTAATCGGAAAATCCCCGGAAGAAATCGAAACATTCCTGCGGGAACCAGAGCATGCGTCGCAAATCTCGTTGTTTCTAAACAAATTTGCAGCAGTCATTCATCATAGCGGCGAGCAAAAGCCTGAGAATTTGAGGTCAAAGCCAAAACGATAGCGACCGCAACCATATCTTACTCTGAACTCAATGCCAGTAAGTTAATGGGTAAGCTTATTATATTAAATAATATTTCTGGTTATTTTAGACAAGCCTCCCCCCCTTTGAAAAAGGGGGAATGAGGGGGATTAAAAAACTTTCAGCCTTGAATCTTCTATAAATAATTCTAATAAAGCCCATAACATTTAAACGTATTAAAAACACATCTGATTAAATCAGGAAAAATCCGTTTGTATTTATTTCAGGAACAATATTGATCCGCATCAATTCCGGGTATAGTGAAATTGATAGAATGATCCTGTAGTCGTTTATATTTAAACCGAACAGGATTTGGGTAATGGATGAGTTCAGGCTTTGGAAACTGGAAATTTCCCATATAACGGTAACTGCGTTAATGACTCTGTTACTGGGTGTAATTTATTACTGGCTTGCCCGCTCCCATAACAGTGCTGCTTTTTTATCACTACTCCCTGCCCTCCCCCTGAAACTGAATTTTTTATTCCTTTCCAGCTGGCTCGGCTGGTTGCCCTCATTTATACATGTTTTTGCATTTTCCCTGCTGACCTATGTTGTACTCGGCCATCGGCACATATTGTTTGCCAGCATTTTGTGGGGAACGATCAATGGCATGTTTGAAATGGCTCAGGCGCTGCCTGTGAAAATAATCCAGCAGCTTCCTGAGTTTCTTAATATTCGTAGCTACTTTGCCCACGGCGTATTTGATCCCTTAGATCTCGGCGCCTGTTTTATTGGTGCGTGGGCTGCCTGGATGATTTGTCATAAACGCACTTTAAGAGATGCTAAGGGATAACAAGGTTATTTTATCAATTCTCTGCAAAATTGCCTGAGGCTGATAAAGGCAAGAAAAATTGCCGCTGTAAACGTCAATGAGATAAAAGGATTCATGTCATGAAAATTTTGATATTACGTAGCGTCTCATTGCTGGCAGTACTGGCGATTGGTTTTCTCAGCATCATTGCCACGGGCGGTGGTGGAGGTACTTCTGGTGGCGGAGAAGAACCACCTGCCGATGGCCTGCCGCCAGACCCAGCCACCATCGCACCACCTCTTACTGCCTCCCGGACAAATTCATTCCTTGAAGCCACTGCATTTCTTTATTCTGCAAGCAACCCTGTTCAAACAGGTGTTGCAGACGGCACCATTGAGGAGCGCCGGGTTGCCGTATTGAAGGGTCGAGTCATGGATCGAAATGGCGAGCCTTTGTCAGGTGTTACCATTCGCGTACTGAGGCATGCAGAATTTGGCAAAACCCTGAGCCGTACCGATGGCCGCTTTGATCTTGCCGTCAATGGCGGCGGCTGGCTGACTCTTGATTACAGCAAAAACGGTTATCTCACTGCACAACGGCGCATGCAGGTGCCATGGCGTGACTATGCGCCAGCAGAAGATGTGGTACTGGTTACCCTGGATCCGGCCGTTACCCGTGTGGATCTGTCCACCCCCGGTATGAAGGTGGCACAGGGCTCACAGGTATCCGACAATGATGGCGAACGGCGTGCGACTCTGCTGGTGCCGGAGGGCGTTAGTGCACAGGCCGTAATGGCCGATGGTAGCCAGCGTAATCTGGATACCCTGGACATCCGCCTCACAGAATTTACCGTGGGTGAATCAGGGCCAAAGGCCATGCCGGCAAAACTGCCACCCGCTTCAGCCTATACCTATGCGCTGGAATACAGTGTGGATCAGGCGCTGGATGCTGCGCGCATTGAATTCAGCCAGCCGCTGATTCATTACAACGAAGACTTCATCGGCTTTGAAGTTGGCTCAGTGGTGCCTGTGGGCTATTACGACCGGCAGGAAGGCCGCTGGGTTGCCTCGGACAATGGCCGCGTCGTCAAGCTGCTGGCTATTGAAAATGGCCTCGCCGTGCTGGACACCGATGGCGATGAGGCTGCTGATGACGCCACAGCTCTGGCAGCGCTTGGGGTCAGCGACACGGAACGGCAGCAACTGGCCGGGCTATATGCCGCTGGGCAAACCCTATGGCGAGTGCCCGTATCCCATTTCACACCCTCGGATCTCAACTGGCCATACCAGCCACCCGATGATGCCGTGGCGCCACCGGAAGGCCCGCCTGATCCGGGTGGTGATCCGGTGGCTGACCCCTGTGAAGAAACCGGTTCGATTATAGAATGCCAGAATCAGGTATTGGCAGAGCAGTTGCCGGTTAGTGGTACGCCCTTTTCCCTGAACTACACCAGCGCCCGTCAGGAAGGCTATGGAGCCTCACGTACCATCAATATCCCGCTGACCGGCAAGATAATTCCCGCCAGCCTCATATCGGTAACCGTAACCATCAACATTGCCGGCCGGCAGTTTGAGCATAATGCCGCCCTCCTGCCCGATCAGGTTTACCGCTTTGTCTGGGATGGTAAGGATGCCTACGGCCGAACCCTGTACGGCCCGCAGCCGTATACCGTGAAATTACGTTACGTCTATCCCGCCATCTACGCCAAATCAAACGCAGAGGCGGAGCGCGCCTTTGCACGGGCCAGTGGTGGTGGTCGGGCTTTGGTGCAGCGTGCACGTAGCGCCGCCATTATGTTCGCGGTGCAAACCTGGCAGGGCATGCTGGAAAATCACGACCTGCAGGTATCACGGGGGCTGGGCGGCTGGATGCTGGATGTGCGCCACCGCTATAACGCAGAAGCCGGGCTGCTTCTGCTTGGGGATGGCTCCAGCCGTCGTGCGGACATCCGCTGGCCGCAGTTTGTTGCCGACTTTATCGCCGGTGGCCGGGAGATAACACCCGATCCAAGCAATGATTTTCCTCTGGCTGGAGATAAAGTGAAGTTGAACGATGCGCGGGATTTTGCCATCGCAGCCGATGGCAGCATCTACTTTACCATGGTTAATCAGTTCAACCTTTATCGCATCACCCCGGAAGGTAAAGTCGAACTGTTCAGCAGCGATGCGTTGATGGCCGAGTCAGACGATGCCTATTCCCTTAACGAAGCCCTGGCATTCGGCCCTGATGGCCGGCTCTATCTCGCCCAGTGGGGTATGCGCAATATCGCAGCTGGCTCCTGGGCCCGCAGCTTCCAGATCCTGCGCTTTAACAATAATGGCCAGGCCGAGGCTGTGTATGGCTATGGCCCCGGCTATGATACGGATTTTCCCACCTACTCCAGCTTCAGCCAGCCCCAGCGCCGCAATGACATGCTGGTGGCCCCAGATGGCAGCATCTACTTTACCGATGCGCGAGATTTGTTCACCACCCAGGGGAGGGATCATCAGGTATTTCAGCTCAGCCCTGATGGCAATGTGGAAGTATTTGCCGGTGACGGCAGCAGCCTCTGTGCTCAGCTGCAAACCTGCGGTGATAATGGCCCGGCGATATTGGCGCAGTTACCCTACCCCACCCGGCTGGCGATGGATGAAGAAGGCAATCTGTATATTCTCGGTGGTAGCAGTTTCAATTCCCGTATTCGTCGTGTCGCCGCTGATGGAACAATCAGCACAGTGCTGGGTTGCACAAAATCGCCCTGTGATGATGCGGATGAAGGCATAGCTGCCCTTTCCACACGTTTTATTGCTTCACAAATGGCGGTTTCCCCACAGGGGCGGATTGCCTTTATCTCCCCAACCTTGGGGGTTGGCTCCCACGAAAAAGCCTATGTCATAACGGAGACAGGCAAGCTGCGCTGGGTTGCCGGTGCTGCTACCGCCGATGCCGAGCAGGCAGGCTTCGCCACTCAGCTCTTTATTGGCGGAAACGGTGGAACCCAGTTTCTGGCCTGGGACAACAACGAAGAAATGGTTCTTGCCCATTTTCGTCAGGACACCGTCCTTGCCATCGACAGGCTGTCACTGGCCTCGGCTATCTACCACGGCAATGAGTTTTATGTACCCTCTGACGATGGTAAGCAGGTGTACGTCTTTGATGTATACGGCCGGCATCTGCGCACCCATCATGCTCTGACCGGGGCAGCCCTCTATCGCTTTGCTTATGATACCAATGGTTTCCTGAGCACCATCACCGATGGCCGGGGTAATATCACCCGCATCGAGCG
>JALSUJ010000444.1 GCA_027071355.1 Gammaproteobacteria bacterium
ATATAAGAATGAGTAAATTAGAAGCCCTGATTTTTGATGTGGACGGCACTTTGGCTGATACTGAGAAAGACGGTCATTTAGTGGCCTTTAATATGGCCTTTAAAGAAGCAGGACTGGACTGGAACTGGAGTGTCGAATTGTATGGCAGACTTCTGGCAGTGACCGGAGGCAAAGAACGAATTAAATTTTATCTGAGTGATTTTTATAAAGCTGAACGGGGTGAAGAATTTGAGATTCCGGACACAGTCAATAAACCACTGGATGAGTTTGTGGCTGATTTACATGCCGCCAAAACCCGTTTTTATATGCAGCTGATGGAGCAGGGTGCTGTACCTTTGCGTACCGGTGTTGTGCGTCTGTTTAATGAAGCTCGTGAGGCTGGCCTGCGCCTGGCTATTGCGACCACCACCACACCGGCTAATGTCACCTCTTTATTAACCCATACCCTGGGTGCTGATGCCATTGACTGGTTTGAAGTCATTGCTGCGGGAGATGTGGTCCCGGCAAAAAAACCGGCACCGGACATCTACACCTGGGCGATGGAAAAAATGGATCTCTGTGCAGACCAATGTCTGGCTTTTGAAGATTCCTATAATGGTCTGCTGTCCTCTAGAGGGGCGGGTTTAAAGACTATTATTACTATTAATGACTATACCTCCGATCATGATTTTAGTGATGCTGAGCTGGTGCTTAGTGATTTTGGTGAGCCACAGCAGCCTATGCAGGTTTTAGCCGGAGAATGTGATGAGCCGTACTTTACTCTTGATACTGCGCGTAAGATTTTTCAGGGATGAGTCAAAGCAGCCGTTTTAAGTCGCTTGCTCCACGCATGAAAAATATCCAGCCTTTTCATGTTATGGCCTTACTGGGGGAAGCACGAAAACTGCAACAGCAGGGCAGGGATATTATTCATCTGGAAGTGGGTGAGCCGGATTTTAATACGCCGCAGCCAATTATTGATGCCGGAATAGCCGCCCTGCAGCAGGGGGATATCCACTATACCCCCAGTCTGGGTTTAATGGCATTAAGACAGGCGATTGCAGCGGATTATCAGCAGCGTTTTCAGGTTGCGCTGTCGGCATCTCGAGTGGTTATAACACCGGGTGCTTCCGGGGCTTTATTATTAATTATCGGTGCCTTAATTGGTGCGGATGATTCGGTCATGCTGGCCGATCCCGGCTATCCCTGTAACCAGAATTTTGTCCGTTTTGTTGATGGGCAGATTCAGGCGATTGCAGTGGATGAGTATACGGCATACCAGCTGACGGCTGAAATTATTGAGCAGAACTGGCAAAGCAATACCAAAGTGGTGTTAATTGCATCCCCGGCCAACCCCACCGGGACTCTGGTTAGTGCTGAAGAAATGGCTAAAATCATTGAGCTGGTCAAAGCCCGGGGCGCTTATCTGATTGTTGATGAGATTTATCAGGGACTGGTGTACGATATTGAAGCTTCAACGGCTTTGCAGATTGCTCAAAATAATAGCCAGTCCAATGAACATCTGATCATTATTAATAGTTTTTCAAAATATTTTCAGATGACCGGCTGGCGGATGGGCTGGTGCATTGTACCTGAGCATTTATTACAGGCCTGTGACCATCTGGCACAAAATCTGTTTCTGGCAGCACCTACTACGGCTCAAAGGGCGGCACTGGCAGCCTTTGAACCACAAACTTTTGAAATTCTGGAACAACGTCGAAGGATTTTTCAGGAACGCAGAGATTTTCTTTATCCTGAATTAAAGGTGCTGGGTTTTAAGCTCCCGGTTAAGCCGCAGGGTGCATTTTATTTTTATTGTGACTGCAGTGAGTTGACCGAGAATAGTATGCGTTTTACACAGCAATTATTGCAGCAGAGTGGGATCGCTATTACACCGGGTATCGATTTCGGCAAGAATCATCCCGAACGCTTTGTCCGTTTTGCTTATACCCGGGATATTCCGGTTCTGGAGCAGGCAGTAGAACGTCTGGATAAATTTTTAAAGGGATGAACTTTAGCGAACCTCTTGTCAAAGCCCGGTTAATTAAACGTTACAAGCGTTTTCTGGCTGATGTGGAGCTTGATAATGGTCAGGTTATTACAGTTCATACTGCTAATACTGGGGCTATGACGGGCTGTGCAATCCCTGGAACTACAGTCTGGATCAGCAATAGTCATAATCCTAAACGTAAATACCTGTACAGTTGGGAAATTGCTTCACAGGAAGATGGTGTAAAAATAGGTATTAATACTCATCTGGCCAATCATCTGGTAAAAGAGGCCATTGAAAAAGGTCTTGTAAGTGAACTTAAATATTTCGAAACCATCCAGACTGAAGTACCATACGGGCAGGAAAAAAGCCGTATTGATTTGCTGCTGACTCAAAGTGATGGCCAGAAATGTTATATTGAAGTAAAAAATGTTACTGCCTGTTATGAACCGGGGGTGGCAGCATTTCCTGATGCGGTAACCGCCCGGGGTAGCAAGCACCTGCGTGAACTGGAATGGATGGTACAGCAGGGGTATCGGGGCATTATTTTCTTTTGTGTACAACGGGAAGATGTTGCGCTTGTCCGAGCAGCACAGGAAATTGATCCGCTGTATACCCGGACACTTAAAGAGGTGCTGAAAAATGGTGTTGAAGTACTGGCCTATGGTGTTACTTTTCTGCAAGCTGAAGGCTCTTTATATAACGCTGAAGGCTCTATGCACAACGCTGAAGGCTCTTTACACACAGCTGAAGGCTCTTCCACTCCCTCTGGGATCATTTTAAATAACAAGCTGGAATTTTTAATTTAATGTTTAAACCCCTTTCACTTTTTATCGGTTTTCGATATACCCGTGCAAAACGGCGTAATCAGTTTATTTCCTTTATTACTCTTAGTTCCTTTATTGGTATTGCCATTGGAGTCTGGGCCTTAATTACGGTGTTATCCGTGATGAATGGTTTTCAGTCCGAAATAAGGGACCGAATTCTGGGGATGGCTTCTCATGCGACCATTAGCGGTTTAAACGGCACTCTGGATAACTGGCAGTCTGTTGATAAGTTAATAGAAAAACAGCCTCATGTTGAGGGTGCCGCACCCTATATTGTCAAAGAAGCCATGTTAACCAATGCCTCAAATGTCCATGGTGCGCTGGTCAGAGGTATTGATACGGATGAAGAAAAAACCGTATCTAATGTGTCAGAACATATGTATCGAGGCCGTTATGAAAACCTGAAAAATAAAAAATACGGCATTATTCTGGGACGTTACCTGGCCCGTTCTATTGCTGCGGTAGTGGGTTCAAAAGTAACTATGGTGACGCCATCTGCTAATGTCACTCCGGCGGGAATTATGCCGCGTATTAAACGTTTTACTGTAGTAGGAATATTTGAAGTGGGGCATAATCAATACGACTCAAATATGGCCCTTATTCGATTACAGGATGCCCAGACCCTGTTTAAAATGAAAGGCCAGGTGACCGGGGTACGATTAAAACTCGATGATCTCTATCAGGCCCCCAGAATCAGTCGGGAAATAGAACAGAAAATCAGTGGCTTTCATCGAGTTGTTGACTGGACTCAGCATTATGCCAATCTGTTTCGAGCCATTAAAATAGAAAAAACCATGATGATGATTATCCTGTCCCTGATCATAGCAGTGGCTGCTTTTAATATTGTTTCGACTCTGGTGATTGTGGTCAATGATAAGCAGGCTGATATTGCCATACTGCGAACTCTGGGAGCCAGTCCCGCCATGGTGATGCGCATTTTTGTGTCACAGGGTATGGTTATTGGTGTGGTAGGAACCTTATTAGGGATGACCAGCGGTATTATAACGGCATTAAATATAGATACTCTGGTGCCGGCTCTGGAACAACTTCTGGGGATTAAATTTCTGGCTCCGGATGTGTACCTGATCAGTGAATTACCTTCGGAAATGAAATGGTCTGATGTTATTGCTACCGCCACTATTTCTTTTAGTCTGACGGTGCTGGCGACTATTTATCCAGCCTGGCGAGCATCCAGAACTCAGCCGGCGGAGGCCTTACGTTATGAGTAATATTATTGAATGCCGGAAGCTGACTCAGTATTTTGATGATGCCGATACCCGTGTGGATGTTTTTCATGATCTGGATCTGGAAATAAAAAAGGCTGAACGGGTAGCCATTGTGGGGGCTTCAGGTTCTGGTAAAAGTACCTTGCTGTATATGCTGGGCGGGCTGGATAATATAAAGTCGGGCAGGGTCTTAATTGATGCTCAGGACATTAGTCAGCTCAGTGCCAGAAAACTGGGTGAATTACGTAATCAGGCATTAGGCTTTGTGTATCAGTTTCATCATCTGTTAGCAGAATTTACCGCCCTGGAAAATGTCGCAATGCCCCTGCTTATTCGCGGTGAGTCGGTAGCGCAGGCTAGGCTTAAAGCCCGTGATTTATTAATCAGGGTGGGTCTGGAAAAACGTTTACAGCATAAACCGGGAGAATTATCTGGCGGTGAACGTCAAAGAGCGGCTATTGCCCGTGCTCTGGTAACAGAGCCTAAATGCCTGCTGGCTGATGAGCCTACCGGTAATCTGGACAGCCACACAGCCCGGCAGGTTTATGAGATGCTTATTCAGTTAAATGAAGATATGGGTATTGCCCTGGTGCTGGTTACTCACGATGAGCAACTGGCGGCTAAAATGGATCGGGTGCTCAGGCTATCAGACGGTAGCCTGATACAGCTATAAACACCCTCACGCTCCTTTACTATAGGGCATGAGGGAGTGGGAGGAGAGGTTTATTTTAAGCTGATTTTAGCTTTGGCATTTAAATCATCAAGATACTGATTAAGTTTTTCCTTAATGAGTACTTTTTTAATACCGGCCTTCACTCTTTCAAATGGTGGCGGTGGTGTGGTGCGCTGATCATCAAGAATAATTACATGCCAGCCAAACTGAGAGTGTACGGGTTTTTGGACTAATTCACCTTTTTTCAATTTGGCTACTGCTTTAGCAAAAGGTTCGACCATATCATTTTCACCGAACCAGCCTAAATCACCACCCTTACTGCCGGAACCGGTATCAGTAGATTTTTCTTTGGCCAGTTTGGAAAAATCAGCCCCGTCTTTAAGCTGTTTGAGCAGAGCTACCGCTTCTGCTTCTGTTTTTACCAGAATATGGCGAGCCTTAAATTCTTTAGTACTGTTTGGTAATACCTTCTTATCATAATAGGCTTTTAACTCAGCCTCACTGACTTTAAAACTTTCAGCTATTGTGGCCAGATAATTAGCTGCAATATAGCTATCAATCAGCGCTTTAACCCGGGATGCAATTTCAGGTTTTTTATCAAATTTAGCTTTAATGGCTTCCTGTAATACCAGTTGACGATTAACCAGTGCTTCGGTCAATAATTTTTTCTGTTCCGGGGTGATATTTTTATAATCTACCTTGCTCTGAGTCGCCGCAATTTCAAGCTGACTTTCTGAAATATTATCACCATTTACTACGGCAATGATGTTATCGGCTGCCATTAACGGAGCGCTTAAAAACAGTGCTGATAAGGTGACTGTCAGAGCTGATTTTTTTATAAAACGGAGTTTGTTGTTAGAACTAAAATTCATATGATTTCTTTCCTTGAGATGGTTTTGGTTGTAAATTTCAGGGTAGCACTTTTTTAAAGGGTTTAACGATAACCCGGTCATACACACCGGCTTTAATATACGGGTCGGCATCAGCCCAGTTTCGGGCATCGTCGAGCGTCTCAAATTCTGCTATGACCAGAGAGCCAGTAAATCCTGCTGCACCCGGCTCATTGCTGTCAATAGCAGGGTGCGGACCTGCTAATATCAGCCGGCCTTCATTTTTTAATGTTGCCAGTCGTTTCAGGTGTTCGGAGCGGGTTGCTAAACGTTTGTCCAGAGTGTTTTCAATATCGCTGGCAATAATGGCATATAGCATTAAGAGGTTTCCTCATCTTCTACGGGTTCATGGATAATATGACGTTGCAGGTACAAAATCTGAAAAATCATAAAGGCAAAGGTCAGACCCAGCATGCCGTAGAGTTTGAAATCAACCCAGAATTCCTGACGAACTTCCGCCGGTAAATCAAGACCGTAGAAAAAAGCGACATAGATATTTATCAGGCCGGAAAACAGGAAAAAAGCCACCCACATCATATTTAAACGAACCCAGATTTTATCGGGTAAGCTAATGGCGTGATCCAGCTGCCGCTGAATAATATTTTTTTCTCCAACAAACTGACTACCCAGCAGGACCAGACCAAATAACCAGTTAATAACAGTGACTTTCCATTTAATAAACATATCATCATGGAATAATAAGGTCATGCCGCCAAAGAGCAGAATAACCACCAGATTAATAATATGCTGGTTTTCCAGTTTTTTGTGCATAAACCATTGAATGGCCGTATGTAGTAGCGTTGCGATAATCGCAGCAGTGGTTGCTGCATAAATATCATTACCGGTGAATTTATAGGTAGCAAAAAAGATAATTATGGGTAAAAAATCGTATAAAAACTTTGGGAGAGTTTTTAGATAAAGCTCAAAATAGATTAAGAAAATATGGTGTATTTATATCAGTAGATACCTATGGTAATATATGTTGGTCAAAGGATGATAACAATATTGGTCAAACTGTTGAGGGTTTGGCTTCTCATGCAGATTATTTAGCTCCTATGCTTTATCCATCAGGGTTTTCATATGGCTCTTTTAATTTTAAATACCCATCAGATCATCCTTATGATGTTATATATAGAAGTATTTCAAATATCAAAAATAGAATTAATACTAAAAGAGTAAGACCATGGTTACAATACTTTAAAGACTATACAAAAAAACATCGCCACTATAAAAGATTTGAAGTGAGAGAACAGATAAGAGCAAGTAGAGATATAAATGCAAATG
>JALSUJ010000445.1 GCA_027071355.1 Gammaproteobacteria bacterium
GCTGAGATGATCAGATTATTACAGGTTACAGGTACCAGTGCATCATCCACTTCAACCACTTCACTACGTGCCAGAATAGCGGATCGCTCAAGCACATTTTGTAGTTCACGAATATTGCCCGGCCAGTCATAATCCATTAAGAGTTCCATACTGACCTCAGAAACTGCTTTCAGCGGCTTACCCAGTTTGCTGCTCAACTGGTTTAAAAATTTAGCCAGCAGCAGAGGTATATCAGATTTGCGTTCCCGTAAAGGCGGTACTGTAAGAGGAAAAACATTCAGACGATAGAATAAGTCCATACGGAACTTAGCTTCATCAACCATTTGTTTTAAGTCCCGGTTGGTTGCTGCAATGATCCTCACATCCACTTTAATCACTTCACCGCTACCGACCCTCTGAATTTCCTGCTCCTGCAGAACCCGTAATAATTTAACCTGCACATCCAGAGACAGTTCGCCAATCTCATCTAGAAAAATAGTCCCTTTATCCGCCAGTTCAAAATGACCGGTCCGATCACTAATCGCACTGGTAAAAGCACCTTTTACATGACCAAACAACTCACTTTCCACCAGAGACTCCGCAATGGCACCACAGTTTACCTTAATTAATGGTCTATCCTTACGTGAGCTGAACTGATGAATAGCACGTGCCATAGATTCCTTACCGGTACCAGATTCACCATGAATCAATACGGTGGTATCAGTCACGGCTACCTGTCGTGCTTCTTCCATGGTTTTTTTCAGAGCCTCACTCTGACCGATTATTTCCCCGTAATTTTGCTCACTGCGAATTTCTTCCTGCAGATAAATATTTTCGGCCTGTAATTTTTCCTTTAATTCTTTTACCGTTTTCAGGGCATTATTTAATGCCTGTTCATGTGCTTTACGCTGTGAAATATCCTTAAAAACCACACAGGCACTGCTAATATCCGTTTCACCCTCTATTGCTGTGACGGTAAATTCTACTGGTATCGCCAGCCCATCTCTGGTCTGAAAAATATCATTGTCACTATGGCGTACCTGCTTATCCTGCAGAGTTAACAGCAGCTTATTTTCTTCTCTGGGGAATCGATGACCGTTCTGGTCGGTATGCATTAATAAATCATGAAAATTTTTCCCTCTCATATTAGCTTCAGACCAGCCGGTAATGTGCTCACCTGCAGGATTTACAAAGGTAATAAGACCCTCTTTATCCACTCCCAGAAGGCCTTCTCCCATAGACTCCAGGATAATGGCATTATCTTCTTCCAGCTGTCTGTTCTTACGCGCCAGAGTCTGTTCCAGCTGACGAATTTTAATATGAGTTTCAACTCTGGCAATAACCTCTTCTGCCTGAAAAGGTTTGGAGACATAATCCACCGCCCCGACTGAAAACCCCTTAACCTTGTCTTCCACATCATCCAGCGCAGACAGAAAAATGACCACAGAATCAGCCAGTTCAGGGTTATTTTTTATCCGGCGACAAATTTCATATCCATCCATGCCGGGCATCATAATATCCAGCAAAATCAAGGCCGGATGCACTTTAGCCACAATATTAAGTGCATCCTCACCATTTTTTGCCAGCAACAGCTTATATCCCCGCCCTTCAAGGGTCTGATAGAGTACCTGCAGATTGGTTGGATTATCATCTACCAGCAGAAGGGTTTCCTGAGTCGTATGTAATTGTCTGGAACTATTCATTGTCTATGTATTTCCCTGCCCTTTAATGACTATTATCATTTTTTCCAGTATTTGCTCTATGCCGGTAAAATCAAACTGTTTAATCATATTAGATAACTGTCTGTTTAAATCATCGGGAATACTGTCAGCGGTATAAATTGTTTTATATAGTTCCTGTATCATTCCAATATCACCCAGTTCACTGGCAGCACGCAGCTGTTGCAGTAAAGACAGTATTTCCTGTACTTCAATAGACTGTTTTGGACTGATATTATTCTCCTGCATATTATTGAGCAGCATTGATTTATTTTTACGAACAAATTTAATCCCGGTTTGCTGTTCTATTGTGCTGAATACCTGAGCAATTTTAAAGGGTTTGGCAATAAAATCATCCATTCCAGTCGCCAGAATCTGCTCTTTAAACTCCGGAAACACACTGGCTGTAACGGCAATAATAACAATATCCCAGGGTTCGGCCTGCTGTTTTATCTGCTCCCGAATTTTATGCGTCGCTGTGATACCATCCATTTCTGGCATACGGATATCCATTAACACCAGATTAATATGCTGTTTAAGTGTTAGTTCAACCGCTTCTTTACCATTTACTGCAAGCATAATATTAAAACCGGCAGCTTCCAGTAAACGCTTGAGAATATCCCGATTGGTTTCCCGGTCATCGACAATCAGTACCGTCATATTCACCCCGTCAGGAAGATGCGGGATAGCAGCATCATCATAAGCATCCTGCAGTGGAACCAGTAATTCTGCATCACTGACTTCAATCAGAGGCAAGGCAAATGAAAAAGTACTGCCCTGACCATAAGTACTTTTAAGGCTAATCTGAGTCCCCCCCATTTCCTTCACCAGGCGCTGGCTGATAGCCAGTCCCAGTCCGGTTCCACCGGCATCCATACCATCTTTAGCCTGTTTAAAGGCATCAAAAATAGTCTGCTGTTTATCTTCTGGTACACCAATACCCGTGTCCTCTACCTCAAAACGAATGGCAGCTTCTGAAATGTCATCACTATCAACAATAACATCCTCATAGACCTTTAGAGTAATACTTCCCTTATGGGTAAATTTAACGGCATTACCCAGCAGATTAATCAGCACCTGACGTAATTTTGTGGCATCAGTCTGTATACCTCTGGGCAAACTTTCCTGTACCTCCAGCTTCAATATCAGACCTTTAGCAGACACTCGGTGCGATACCATATCATATACACCTTTAATCAACTCAGATAAATCAATGGGCGCTATATTAAACTCCATATTACCGGATTCAATTTTGGATAAATCCAGTACATCATTAATCAGTGTCAGCAGATGATGGCCGCAGCTTTTAATCGCATCCAGATTTTCCATTTGCTCACTGGTAACCTGGTGATCATTTTGCAGAATCTGGGCATAACCCAGCACCCCGTTTAACGGGGTCCTTAACTCATGTGACATATTGGAAAGAAACTCACTTTTTGCTTTATTGGCTTCCTCTGCCGCTTCTTTGGCATTAATAATTTCCCGTTCAGTCAGTTTTCTTTCCGTTAAGTCCTGTAAGATAGCAATAAATACCGGTTTATCATTCATAGTTGCTGCGGTCAGAATGATCTCGGTCGGAAAAGGGTCGCCATTCATACGTTCAAACACCAGCTCATATTGCTGATAACCGCTTTGATTAGCCTGCTCCATTAAGGTATTAATAATATCAAAGGCTGCTCTGCCGTCCAGCTGAATAGGTTGTGCCAGGGAGTAGAGGCGAGAACCCAGCACCTCATTTTTATCACTGAATCCAAACAGTGCCAGAAAGGCACGATTACAATCCAGAACGCCTTCATCTGAACACAGTAAATTAGCCTGAGAGGAGCTTTCAAACAACACCCGGAATTTTTCTTCTTCGCGTTTTCGCTCGGTAATATCATGAGCCATGGCTTCCAGAGCAACAATATCGCCTTTTTCATCCTTTACGGGCACTTCAATCACTTCAAAACGCAGCAACTCACCTTTACGATCACGGATCTCCAGCTCAAAGGCTTCCTGCTGCTCGCCTCTAAGAGTAAGCTGAATCATTTGCTCAGCATGCTCATTAAGCGAACTTTGCACTACATATTCATTAAAAAAATTCTGAAATTCATCCGGGGTATAACCCAGTATGTCCTGCACCGAGGGACTGACATAGGATATCTGACCACTTTTTTCCTGAGTAAAATAAAAATAACGACCTTTTAAACCCTGAACCATCCGACTGAAGCCCTCAGAACGAGCCTTACGAAGATCCTGCTCACGTTTACTCAGCCTGGCAGCCATATCTGTAAAACTTTCTGCCAGCAGACCAATTTCATCATTGCTGTTCACTTCCACTACGGCATCCAGATTACCTTCCGCAACAGATTTTACCCCGGCGGTCAGACGTGCCAGGGGCTGAGTGATCTTACCGATAACCAGCCAGACGGTTATCAAAATTAATAATAATGAAACCAGCAAGACTGCAGCAATCTGCATACCCTGTTTATGTACTCTGGCCAGTACGACATCTTCTGGAACCCGCACGGCAATACTCCATTCAGTACTGGCAATTGGATAATAGGCTACCCATAAACGGGTATCAGTGTCCCAGCCGTCAATTTGCATAACCCCTCTTTGTCCGGAGGTCATTTTGTCTGCCAGTTCTTTAATAGACGGACGTTTATAACGTTTGGCATCTTCATAAATCGAATTGGTCATGATTTGTGATGGATCGGGATGAAAAACATATTCACCTTTGCGGGTAACAATTAATAAATCCAGTTCCCTATCCACCCGTTGATCCACATTCTGCTCCAGGATCTCTAATTGCACATCAACGGTAGCTACACCTTTAAACTGTCGTTTATAAAAAAACGGAACCGCATAGGTAGCCATAATAATATTGCCCACACCTTTATCAAAATAAGGATCAGTCCAGATAGGATGACGGGATAGTTTAGCCTTATCCCACCATTGCCAGTGACCGGAGGTATAGTCGGTCACATCCGCAATATCCAGTGTCTGTATACGCCCACCGGCTCGGTAAGCATAGGGTGCAAATAATTCATTGTCATATTCCGGATCACGTTCAAAAGCTATAGCACTGCCGTAAACAATTCGATTATGACGTAAATTGGATTTAACCTGGGCAAATAACTGATGATCAGGGATATTGGGATTTTGCTCAATAATGGCCGCCGTTGAACGGGCAATCTGGGCTGATTCCCGTAAAAAGCCTGAAAACACCCCGGCATATTGCTGTGTCACACGGCGCATGACTTCTTCTACATCCTGAATCGAATGCAGATGGATCTGATAAACCCCAAAACCAAAGATCAGCAGATAGATCACGGCTATGGGCAATACCGTCAGTAAAATAATTTTAAAACGAATGGAAGTGCGCAAGCCTGTTCCTGTTAGATTAAATCTTAATTATTATTTTTCAGTATACAAAAGCACATGCCATACGACAAATTTATGCTATTATAGCTGCTCTTCTGAACAAGCCTCTAAAAAGTACCATCATGAAAACAATAAGCGATTATTCTCTGACTGAACTGAAGCTGATTTATAATATACTTCATGCCAATGTACAGGCCCATTTTGAATTAATGGACTCAGAGCTGATGTCCGATTTGCAAAAACATTTACAGACCAGTGCCACTAAAGAAGGCGTTGATGTTACTCATCATGCTCAGTGGAAAGCCTGGCTGGACAATCAGCCCCTGTTTCCTGTTGATGAAGCTCCGGGTGATATTGGCGCTTAAGGCTATTTATTATTGAGGTTCAAGGCTATTATTGGCGTTCAAGGCTGACGTTACTTATTTTAGTAGCGGAATATAGCCTTTGCATGTTTTCAGTTTCAGCAACTCCTGACTAATTGATAAATACACCTATTATGATAAAGACGGATCGATTGGAACCACCAAAATACAACATTAACATTACCAAAGCTCATAAATTACGAGAGTTTTGATGAAGTTCACAGAAGACTCAAGAGTCAAAATCCCTACCATCCTGCACCTTGTTCGGCTGGGCTATGAATATCTGTCACTAAAAGATGCCAACTGGGATATTGAAACCAACATCTTCCCTGATATTTTCAGGCAGTCGATTGCCAGACTTAATCCAGAGACAGATCAGGATGATATTACACGCTTGCTGGAAGATGTAAAGCTAAGCCTGGATAACGAGGACCTTGGCAAAGCTTTTTATGAAAAACTCACTGACCAGTCCGGCACCAGACTAGCGATACATGGACGTACTTGAGCGCCCCTGGAAATTCAGTACCTGTAGACAGTCACGGTCAGGTACTGAATAGTTACTTACAAACATTATTTTGTGATGGTGTCTGAGTGCATGCGGGCAAAGATTATAAAAGATGTGTTCTAAAAAAATATTTAGTACGGCACGGCGGGCAGATATTAATATATTGCTTTTAGACAAATTACCCAACGTGCTGGATACAAAACAAAAAAGCCACAAGATAAAGAACCTGCTACAGTCCTTGAAAAACAAGGGGTTAATTGAACCTGATGGCAAATTATGGTAAATATCTAAGTCTTGAGGTTAGATATTTTTAGACATTTCCAGATATAAAAATGCATTAACTGCAGGCTGATGAGATCTTGAGAGAATAAAAATGGTTAAAATTTAATGGTAATGATGGGTATCCTGAAATATTAGATCAGTCACTCATTGTCACTTTTCTACCAACATAATGTATTAAAAAGGGGCTTACGCCCCTTTTTTAATACTTACCTTTTCTTTTTTGATTTTTTCCTGATTGCAGTTTTCTTTTTAGTTACTGTTTTTTTCTTAGTAGCGGCTTTCTTTTTACTTACCGCTTTTTTCTTGCTTACGGCCTTTTTCCTGCCGGCTACTCTCTTCTTACTTACCGCCTTTTTCTTACTGGCAACCTTCTTCTTAGTTGCTACCTTTTTCTTACTGGCAACCCTCTTCTTAGCGGCTACCTTTTTCTTACTGGCAACCTTCTTCTTAGCGGCTACCTTTTTCTTACTGGCAACCTTCTTCTTAGCGGCTACCTTTTTCTTACTTACAACCTTCTTCTTAGCGACTACCTTTTTCTTACTGGCAACCTTCTTCTTAGTTGCTACCTTTTTCTTACTCACAGCCTTCTTCTTAGTTGCTACCTTTTTCTTACTCACAGCCTTCTTCTTAGCGGCTACCTTTTTCTTACTGGC
>JALSUJ010000446.1 GCA_027071355.1 Gammaproteobacteria bacterium
AATCGTTGAGGAAACTAACATGGCTATTAAGAAAGCTATTAAGAAAAAAGCAGCAAAAAAAACTATTAAGAAAAAGTCTGCAATGAAAAAAAATACCGTAAAAAAAGCAATCGTTAAAAAGCCAGTTGCTAAGAAAAAAGTAATAAAAAAGAAAGCGGCCATAAAGAAACGCAGCGTTAAAAAAACCGCTAAGGTAAATACTGCCGTTCAAAAAAATATAGAGATAACCAAAGAGCATGCAGCTGCTGTCAAGGTTATGGAGCGTGCATCACTGGCTTTAGATAAAGCAGTTAATGCCGTTAGTGTAGCAGTAGATAAAGCCAAAGCTGCTGCCGATAAAGCCAGAGATACCAAACGTCCGGCTCATAAAAATGCCGCAGCAAAAGCCAGAGAACGTGTTGCTGCCTTAAAACTTAAACATAAAGAAGCGGCAGATAAATTGAAAGAACATGCTGCTGCTGTTAAGGAACATGAACAGCAGGCCGTTGAAATGGCGAAAATGGCTGCAGCAAAAGCAGTTGCTCTGGCATCCTATGCCGTTAAATGGGAAAAAGAGTATCTGAAAAAACTAAGTTTAAGACAAAAAGCTCAGGCAAAAAGAAAAGCCGCTGCTGCTAAAGCCAGAAAAAAAGCTGCCGCTGCAAAAAAGCGTCAGGTAAAATAAAGTTATAAGTTATAAGTTATAAGTCATTAGTCATTAGTCATTAGTCATTATTATTACGACTGACGACTAACGACTTTTTTATTTAATCTCCAGTTTAAACTTAATTGATTTAAGATAGCTCTTCTCCTGCTCCAGATCCACCAAAGTTAATGGATGTTTATCAAAAAAATCCTCAGGAAATTTTAATAGCAGTGTTTGTTCGCCGGCTATTGCCTTAATGTTTGGCTGGGTGTTTTCTCCTCGATCACGATGTAATAATACACTCAGGCGTAATAAAACCGCCAGGCACACCAATGACTGATAACAATTGTTAGGCAGGCTTTTAAAATCCTGTTTTGGGAACTTTCTTCGTTGTGCCCGGATCAATAAAGCCAGACGGTGTTGTTCCCGACGGGAGAATCCCGGTAAATCGGAATTTTCAATAATATAAGCGCCGTGTTTATGGTATTGATTATGTGCAATTGACAGGCCAGCTTCATGTAACTGGGCAGCCCATTGCAGAGTCTGTTCACTATTAAAATGCTCCACCGGCCACTGCTTTTGTATCTGCTGGTATAAATTCAGCAATGTTTTTTCAACTTCCTGTGCCTGGCCTGAATCTATATGATATTGACGAATAAGATGATTAATGGTTCTCTGCCGTACATCTTCATGGTAAAAACGGCCCTGTAAATCGTAGATGACCCCCTCACGTAATGCGCTGTCAGAAGCATTCATAGAGTCAATTTTAAGTACCTTAAAGGCGGCGTATAAAATAGCTACACCTCCGGCAAAAACAGCCTGACGTTCTTCCGCCAGCCCATTAAGCTCTAATTTGTCAATCGACTTCTGTTTGATCATTTCCTTGATTAACCATTTAAGTCCACTAGCGGTAATACCTGGAAAGGGTGTTGGTTCATCCAGTGCATCATTATGAGCTCGCAATACTTTGCCTATGGCTTTAATACTACCGGATGCACCAGTTGCATAAATCCAGCCTACATTACGATAAATATTTTTTATGCTTTGTAATTCCAGACGGGCATAGAGTTCTGCAATTTTAAAATTAGTTTCACTGAGTTTACCGTCTGCAAATGCTTTTAAGGTCATGCTGACACAGCCCATATGCAGACTTTCTGTATAATTTGGGGTAAAGCCTTTACCGATAATAAATTCTGTACTGCCGCCGCCAATATCAATGACCAGCCGGTTTTCATTATTTTCGGACTGGCTATGTGCTACCCCCAGATAAATTAGACGAGCTTCTTCGCGACCGGCAATGACTTCAATAGAATGGTACAGAGAGGCTT
>JALSUJ010000447.1 GCA_027071355.1 Gammaproteobacteria bacterium
AAGAAAAATATGATTTGAGCTGTTTTTTCACTAAATTCAAGGCAAATAGTTATATTATTGGTAACTATTTCAGCAAGTGGGATTTTTCAGTGGCTAACAGAGTAGTCAGGTCTAATAGTGTTGCCACTTGGTACTTATAGCTATTATCCACATTTAGTCAAGAGAAACAATTTTATGCCTTACAAATACAAGTTAAGAAAAGCCTTCAAAAAAACCGGATCGATTTCAGCCTGGCGCTCACGATTGGTATTCTGGAGTGGAGCCATTCTTGTTGGTTTATTCGCTACCCTGCTGGCTCTTGCCAGTAGCAAGGCTGATACGTTTTTTCATACTTTAGTAGAACATTGGTTCTGGCTGCCGCTTATTCTTACCCCATTCGGTCTATTCTTGATTACATGGGCAACACGCAACCTGTTTCCGGGCGGAGAAGGTAGTGGTATTCCCCAGGCAATAGCGGCAATGGAACTACAGGAAGCATCCGATCGTAGTGCCGTACTGTCGATTCGTATTGCCATTGGCAAAGGCTTTGCCATCATTTTAGGCCTGCTATGTGGTGCATCTATCGGCAGAGAAGGACCCACTGTACACATCGCAGCATCCATTATGTATTCACTGCATCGAGTATCCAAATTTCCTGTCCACCATGTTAAAAAAGGGCTTATCCTTGCAGGCGGTGCTGCTGGGTTGGCCGCTGCCTTTAACACGCCACTGGCTGGAGTAATGTTTGCTATTGAGGAAATGAGCCGTAGTTTCGAAGAACGCATTACTGCCAGTCTTATGATGGCAGTGATTTTAGCCGGTATGACATCACTGATGATACAGGGGAATTATACTTATTTTGGCACTTACACATCACAAATTGCTCCATTGCAAGCTGCGGCTATTATTCTTGTTTGTGGCATTGTTGGCGGTGCAACGGGCGGTTTGTTTTCAACCATTCTTATTCAAGGTGGTCGATTTTTAAAACCTCACAGGATCAAGCACCCTTATCTTATAGCTTTGGCGTGTGGATTAGCTGTTGCCTGTATTGGCATACTGTCACATAATACTACCTGGGGAACGGGCTATGAGGCTGCCCGCGGTGTACTCCAGGGAACTGACCAGGCAAACCCATTGTTTGGCCCCTTAAAATTTCTGGCTACCATATTCTCTTATCTGAGCGGTATCCCAGGAGGGATTTTTGCTCCCAGCCTGTCAGTAGGTGCAGGACTTGGTTATAATTTAAGCGCATTTTTCCCAGAAGTCCCCATGGTAGCTGTTGGTCTACTTGGTATGGTTGGCTATTTCAGTGGCGTGGTGCGCACGCCAATTACAGCGGTAATTATCGTAATGGAAATGACTGATGATCATCGGCTATTACTCCCCCTTATGGCCACATCACTACTAGCTGATATAGTATCCAAAGTGATTTGTCCAGAGCCAATTTATCAAGCCATGGCGAAAGATTTTCTTGCTGGTATCAGGTCAAAAAATTAGACAGTCTTATGCCATTTTACCCTGCCACGCATAAAACCAGTTAGTTACCGACTGGAAATACAAACCAGGAGTCTGTCCGGAAATTGCTTTGCTGGCAATTTCCGGATGGGCGTTCATCCACTGCTAAAAGTGATACTTGTAACTACCCGGCTCAGCAGCGCTATCTCTATCTCAAGTTACGCCAGACCATACAAGTAATTTTGCATGGACATCATTATCCCTGGCCTCAGTCTCCTAGTAAGCCAGAACTGGTGATAACCAGCGTTCTGCTTCTTCCAGGGTTATACCTTTACGGCGGGCATAATCTTCTACCTGATCTTTATGAATTTTTCCGGTACCAAAATAACGTGATTCAGGATGGGAAAAATACATACCGGATACGGCAGCGGCCGGCATCATGGCATAACTCTCTGTCAGCTCTATACCGGTTTTGTTTTTAATATCTAATAGCTCCCAGAGTATGCCTTTTTCCGTATGGTCAGGGCAGGCGGGATAACCGGGGGCAGGGCGTATACCCTGATATTTTTCCAGAATAATCGCTTCATTATCCAGGCGTTCATCGGCAGCATATCCCCAGTACTCTTTGCGCACCAGTTTATGCAATTTTTCTGCAAAGGCTTCGGCCAGACGGTCAGCAAGAGACTTGAGCATAATGGAGCTATAGTCATCATGTTCCAGTTCAAATTCCTGCAGATGTTTTTCTATACCAATACCGGTAGTAACGGCAAAGGTACCCAGATAGTCTTTAATGCCGCTGTCTTTAGGAGCAACGAAATCGGCCAGACACTGATTATATCGTCCTTCAGGCTGCTTCATCTGCTGCCTCAGAAAATGGAATCGGGATAAAACTTCGTTGCGATTATCATCGGTATATAATTCTATATCGTCATCACCAATAGTATTGGCAGGATAAAAGCCAATAATAGCATTAGCCTGCAGCCATTTTTCAGAGATGATTTTATCCAGCATTTCGGTTGCGTCTGTATAAACCTTGCGAGCTTCTTCACCATAGACAGGATTATCCAGAATGGCAGGAAAGCGACCCTTGAGTTCCCAGGTCTGAAAGAATGGACCCCAGTCAATGCATTCTTTTAATTCTTCTAAGGGGTAATTAATAATTTCCCGACTACCCAGGAAAGAGGGTTTAACGGGCTGATAACTACCAGACCAGTCCAGTGGGATCTTATTGGCTCTAGCCTGAGCAAGAGATGCCTGATTTTTCTTTGTGCCTTTTTTTGCCCTGGCTTCGCGAATAGCCTGGTATTCATCGGCAACTGACTGGATATAATCATTCCTGAGGGTGTCTGATAATAAACTCTGGCTGACACCTACCGCACGGGAGGCATCACTGACATGAACTACGGCATGTTCATATTGCGGTGCAATTTTTACCGCAGTATGAATACTGGAGGTAGTAGCACCCCCAAGAATAACAGGCGTAGTAAAACCCTGTCGCTGCATTTCCTTGGCAATGTGTACCATTTCATCCAGAGATGGCGTAATTAAGCCGGACAGGCCAATAATATCGACGTTTTCTGCTTTGGCTTTTTGCAGTATATCCGCCGTGGGTACCATAACTCCCATATCAATGACTTCAAAATTATTGCATTGCAGTACTACGCCCACAATATTTTTGCCGATGTCGTGTACATCACCCTTAACGGTCGCCATTAAAATTTTACCATTATTGGTCATATCAGAGGTGTCGCCAGCCTGACGGTTTTTCTCTTTTAAGGCTTCAATAAAAGGCATTAAATAGGCGACAGACTTTTTCATCACCCGGGCGGACTTCACTACCTGGGGCAAAAACATTTTACCGCTGCCAAATAAATCACCCACTTCATTCATACCATCCATAAGCGGGCCTTCAATGACTTCAATCGGTTCATCAAAAAGCTGTCGGGCTTCTTCTGTGTCTGCTTCAATATGAGTGGTTATTCCTTTTACCAGGGCATAACTCAGGCGTGCTGCCACATCCAGCTCACGCCATCTGGTATCGGGGCCGTTGTTATTGCCGCCGCCAATTGTTTCACCGCGATATTTTTCAGCAATTTCCAGCAGCGCATCAGTGGCATCCGGGCTGCGATTAAGTACTACATCTTCTACCCGGTCCCTTAATTCTTTAGGGATATCATCATATATTGCCAGTTGGCCGGCATTAACAATGCCCATATCCATACCGGCCTGAATAGCATGGTATAAAAAGACGGCATGAATGGCTTCTCGAACCGGATTATTACCTCGAAAGGAGAACGATACGTTTGAGACTCCGCCTGAGACTTTGGCATAGGGTAGCGTTTGTTTAATCGTTCGAGTGGCTTCAATAAAATCCACGCCATAATTATTAT
This sequence comes from Gammaproteobacteria bacterium, assembly GCA_027071355.1. Lineage (GTDB taxonomy): Bacteria > Pseudomonadota > Gammaproteobacteria > GRL18 > GRL18 > JANELJ01. The sequence goes on from JALSUJ010000447.1 coordinate 3,825, forward strand.
GTTCTTCAATTCCAGTGGCTATAGCAAAAATATTGGGGTCAAAGATAATATCTTCCGGTGGAAAATTTAACTGTTCAGTCAGGATCTTGTAGGAACGGCTGCAAATCTCGACTTTACGCGTCTGAGTATCAGCCTGACCGTCTTCATCAAAGGCCATAACAATTGCTGCCGCACCATAGCGACGGATTAGTCTGGCATGGTGAATAAATTTTTCTTCACCTTCTTTAAGGCTGATGGAGTTAACAATGCCCTTGCCCTGTATGCATTTCAGACCGGCTTCAATGACTTCCCATTTAGATGAATCCACCATCACCGGGACTTTAGCTATTTCCGGTTCTGCCGCGATCAGATTTAGAAAACGGGTCATGGCAGCCTTGCCGTCAAGCATAGCTTCATCCATATTAATATCAATGATCTGAGCACCACTTTCAACCTGCTGCTGGGCAACAGAGATGGCTTCTTCGTAATTTTCTTCTTTTATCAGGCGCAGAAAACGGGCCGAACCGGTGACATTGGTACGTTCGCCCACATTAACAAATAAGGAATCCTTATTAATATTAAAGGCTTCCTGGCCGGACAGGCGGCACTGGTGATCGTCTTCGGGTATGATTCGGCAAGGGTGTTTTTCTACCACTTCCTTAATGGCACGGATAGTGTCCGGACTGGTACCGCAGCAGCCGCCAATAATGTTCAGAAACCCGGATGCTGCCCATTCTTCAATCTGGGTGGCCATTTGCTGCGGAGATTCGTCATAGCCGCCCAGTTCATTAGGCAGGCCGGCATTGGGGTGTGCTGAAACAGCACAGGTGGCTATACGAGACAGTTCCTCCACATAAGTACGCAGTTCATCAGCACCTAGAGCACAGTTTAAACCAATGGAAACAGGATTGGCATGATTCAGGGCATTATAAAAAGCCTCGGTAGTCTGACCAGACAGGGTTCGACCGGATTTATCGGTAATGGTGCCGGAAATCATAATAGGATACTCAATATTATGATCATTAAAGTATTGTTTAACGGCAAAAACTGCTGCCTTGGCATTAAGCGTATCAAAGATGGTTTCAATTAATAATATGTCAGCACCGCCATCAACCAGACCTCTGGTGGCTTCATAATAGGCTTCTACCAGCTGATCAAAGGTTATATTTCTAAAACCGGGATCATTTACATCTGGAGACATACTGGCAGTGCGGTTGGTTGGGCCTAAAACACCGGCTACATAACGGGGCTGTCCATCTTTTTGTTCACTTTCATCGGCAGCTTCTCGTGCAATTCTGGCGGAAGTTTCATTTAATTCGTAAGCCAGTGACTCCATCTGATAGTCAGCCATGGCAATAGTGGTTGAGCTGAAAGTGTTGGTTTCAATAATATCGGCACCGGCCTCCAGATACTGGCTGTGGATAGACTTAATAATTTGCGGCTGAGTAATGGACAGCAGATCATTATTACCTTTTAAGTCACTGGGCCAGTTCTTAAATCGTTCGCCTCGATAATCGGATTCTCCCAGCTCATAGCCCTGAATCATGGTGCCCATGGCTCCATCAAGGAACAGGATCCGTTCTTTAAGCTGTGTTTCCAGCTGAGAAAAGCGTTTTGAGCGATCTACTGTAATATCAACCATTTATTTAACCATCTACCTATTAACCAACTGTTTACAAAACGTCATTATTCAGCGTAATTTACGGTATCAGGCTATTGAAACCCGATACGCTTAGAGCATCCAACATTTAGCTGAGTAACTACCATAAAACAATCTTAATAAAACCAGTAATTTTAACAGGAAACAGTGGATTAGTAGATGTTTTCCCTCGAATTGAGGGAAATATTGTGTTTGTCAATAACAGGTATGAATTTGTTTAATGTGTATGAGGAACTATATATTGCAGTATATCTTCCAGAATAGTCGGATCAGGTAATGATGCAAATATAAAAAATAACCAGATTGGGGCAAAAATAAGAGCATACAGGCGCAGCATCCAGTTGGATTGCAGCAACCACCACTGAGCCATTTGATCCAGTGAATTTGCTGAAAAGAAAGGCATGGTCATGGCCAGGAAGATAATGGCTATGCCCAGAAACAGCATCATATTGGGAAAACCGGTAAAAGGAGCCGCAGCAATAATAATAAAACCCATTAACATGCGGATAATAATAACTGCATTGATCCAGCGTTCATCAAAGAAAAAATATAATAAGTGTTTCATTGTGGTGGTAAAAAAGAACAGCATGATACTGATAAGAAATAAAACACAGGCAATAAATGTAATTATATAAGCCATTAGAACCCCACATGATGTATTAATTTAATTATAACTGTTCCAGAAGGGCTGGCAATTGATTTAATTGATCTATCTCTAAAAAAGGTGAATTAAGTGGCTGAACATTTTCCGGCCAGGGAATGTGGTGGCGATTTAACCAGATAGCCTGGATACTGGCCTGTTGAGCACCAATAATATCGGTAACGGGATCATCACCAATATGGATAACTTCATCTGCTTTTAATTGCTCACGTTCTAGTAGTGACTCAAAAATTAGAGGATGAGGCTTTTGTTGCCCTGCATCGGCTGCAGACCAGGAAAAATCCAGTAAGTGTCCCAGACCAGTCCGGTAAATATCAGCATTGCCATTACTTACGGCACCCAGACGATAACGTGCTTTAAGAATTTCAAGTGTCGGCAGCACATCATTATAAAGACTGACCTTATTGCGTTCTCTGACATAAAGTTCAAACGCTTCATTGATAAACTGTTGTGCCTGTTCCGGGTGGTAACCCAGTTCTCTGGACAGTTCAGTAAAGGATTTTTTTCTTAATCTGGTCAGATCATGGGCAATATGCGGATGGTTTTCTGCCAGTAACAAACGTTTCTTGCGTAAATCCGTTAAGGAATATTGCTGACTAATTTCAGGATGATGTCTGGAAAACCATTGATACAGACTTTCTTCAGTACGTTCTATGGTGAGCCGGTTAGGCCAGAGCGTGTCGTCTAAATCAAAGGTGAGTAATTTTATGGC
>JALSUJ010000448.1 GCA_027071355.1 Gammaproteobacteria bacterium
GGGGTGAACGAAGGGGTTCGAACCCTCGACCGCAGGAGTCACAATCCTGAGCTCTACCAACTGAGCTACGCTCACCACAATTGTTAATTTTTGATTCTGGATAAAATCAGGGAGAAAGCAATCTAAATGGCGTGCTATGCTTACTTTCTTTATTACCCTTACGATCCCGCTTGGGCAGAATTGGTACGCCCGGCAGGACTCGAACCTGCTACCCTCGGCTTAGAAGGCCGATGCTCTATCCAGATGAGCTACGGGCGCAGAATCTATTACTGTTCAATTAATACAGTAATATCAACTTAATCCCCTGATTGGGCGTTGATATTAACGTTGTATTAAAAGACCAGGAATATTCTAAATTTGGTCGGGGTAGAGAGATTCGAACTCCCGACATCTTGCTCCCAAAGCAAGCGCGCTACCAGACTGCGCTATACCCCGAATAATGTTCTGCAGTGTTTATAACCGCTAATCATTAAGTGGTGCGTATGTTAATAAGTTTATGCGGCCAATGCAAGTACTTTTTGCAAAATTTTACTCTCATTGCATCTGGAAAAAATTTTAGCCTGTTTTTTTAATTATTTTTACTTTAAGCATACTTTTTAGGTAAAATAAGAATGGAATAAAATTTTCTCAACCCCCCCAAAGAAATCAACAAAAGACAAATCGAATGAGTGCACAGATAATAGATGGTAAAGGTATAGCACAGCAGATCAAAGATCAGCTTAAACAGCGTGTGCAAGTGCGCAAACAAAAGGGTTTAAGAGTACCTGGACTGGCTGTTATTAAAGTAGGGAACGATCCTGCTTCTGAAGTGTATGTGCGCAATAAACGCAATGCCTGTGAACAGGTGGGGATCCATTCCGTTGCACATGATCTGGACACTCAGACGACTCAGGAACACATTCTTGCTTTAATTGACTCCCTGAATCAGGATGATGCTATTGACGGTATTCTGGTACAACTACCCGTGCCTGAACATATTAACCCCGAGACCATAATTGAACGCATTCACCCCAATAAGGATGTTGATGGTTTCCACCCCTATAATGTCGGTCGTCTGGCATTGCGAGTACCGCTATTACGTCCCTGCACACCCAGGGGAATAATGACCCTGCTGGAAAAAACCCTGTCCGCAGCCAATATCAATATTAAAGGTCAGGATGTCTGTATCGTAGGCGCATCAAATATTGTTGGCCGTCCTATGGGGCTGGAGCTGTTATTAGCCGGCTGTACAGTAACTACCTGTCATCGTTTTACTAAAAACCTTGAGGAGCATGTCCACAGGGCTGATATTCTGGTGGTTGCGGTGGGTAAACCGGGTATTGTTGACAGCAACTGGATTAAAGAGGGCTGTATCGTTATTGATGTGGGTATTAATCGTCTGGACAACGGTAAACTGGTGGGTGATATTGATTTTGAAACTGCTAAGGAAAAAGCCGCTTATATCACCCCGGTACCCGGAGGTGTCGGTCCAATGACAGTTGCAACTTTATTGCAGAATACGGTGGATGCAGCGGATGAACTGCATGGATGAGAGAAGTGTTAAGTGTTAAGTGTTAAGTGTTAAGTGTTAAGTGTTAAGTGTTAAGTGTTAAGAAAGAGTATAGGAGATAATTTCAGTTTGCCAGTCTGATGCCCAGGACCCAGAAGAAAGTGGTTCCTGAGAGGAAAAAGCCTATCAGGCTGCCAATTGAGAAATGGCGATATTTTCGAATAATATCGTCCTGATCTTCTACTGAAATAATAAAGGGTCTGCGGCTATCTATAGGTTTGGATATGGTATGAATTTCCTGTTCGACCAGGCGTTCTGTCAGGTTTTTTTCAACTTTCTGATCGGCAGCGGCCATTACCTTCTGCCATTCCCGGATATCAATTTCTCCATCATCATTTTCATCAAATCGTGCCAGCAGTAATTGTGGCATTTTCTTCCATTTTGCCAGCAACGCCCTGACTTCTTCAGATTTATCCACCGCCTCACGCCGCCCACCCAGACTTTTAAAGCGTCCCAGAATATATAAATAATCATCAATATCTATACGTTGTTCCGTATAACGATAGCGATTTTTAGCAGCCGAAGAAGCCATTACCAGCACGGCATCAACACTTTTTCTGTCAGTCACTTCAAATTCCCGGGAACCATACCATGTTTTTGAAAAAGACGGGGTAATACTGGCACCGTCAGGATCTACTACACAGGTTCCGGTTTCATCCACCAGTAAAAAAAGATTATCAGATACCCCGGAATTAACTGTTTCCCAATTACTTTCAGAAAGAGCAAAGTTCTTCCTGGGGCCAATATCATATTCTTTCACCCGCTCTTCAATTTTAAAGCGATACCAGAGGCATTTTTTTTTACTTAGCGGAGAAATAACCGGTTCACCCTGCATCAGACGCCCCTGCCCTTCAAGCTCGACAAAACCCTGATGTGCAGAACGAATTTTTGAAGTGGGGGTATCCGCTATCATTCGATAACGATGAAAAAAACGAAAAATACCGTATAGACTGGCAGCACAGAGTAAAACCATAGCTATTAGGAAAAAAATAATACCGACCTGATCGGCATTTATTATCTGATATTTCAAGGATTCCAGCATGGTTAATGGTTAATCTTTAATATTACGGGCGGTTTAATTGAATAGTGACTTAATATCAACATCCTGTTTTTCTTCTTCATCAAATTCAAGCAATGCCTGTTCTTTAAAATTGAACATTCTGGCCACAATCAGATCAGGGAACTGTTCAATACGAACATTATTAATATTAACACTGTCATTATAATATTCCCGACGATCCGCAATAGCATCTTCTATTCCGGTAATTCGACTTTGTAAATGCTGAAAATTTTCATTGGCTTTTAATTCAGGATAAGCTTCAGAAACAGCAAAAAGACTGCCCAGTCCCATGCGCAACTGGCTTTCAGCAATACCCAAAGCTGCAATATCCCCGGCTTTTCGGGCCTGGGAAACACCGGAACGTGCCTGAATAATTTTTTCCAGTGTTGAACCTTCATACTGCATATATTGTTTACAGACTTCCACCAACTTGGGAAGCTCATCATGACGCTGTTTCAGCAGTACATCTATATTTGCCCAGGCCTGGGACACATTATGTTTGATTCTGACCAGGTTATTATAAATATTAATAAAATATATTGCGGCGACAACAATAATGCCAAGAATAATAAACGCAGCGATACCCATTATTTCCTCCACAAGGATATTTTTACCGGTACAGTTTGATTAGAGCCTTTTAAAGATAGCAAAAAAGATCGTCAATACCAGTAAATCGAATACTTAACAACCCAAAACCCGGTAAATCTATCGAGTCTTCGATCAACAGCCCCTAAAACATATGTCCCATTTTACCGGCTTTGGTGGAAAGATAATGTGAATTGTGCGGGTTTTCACCATGTTTCCATGGCAGGCGTTCCACGACGGAAATACCATGCTCTTCCAGAGCACTGACTTTTTGTGGATTATTGGTCATCAGACGTATTTTATTAACATCCAGATGGTTGAGCATATCACGGGCAATATCGTATTCACGTAAATCCGCATCAAAACCCAGTTGTTCATTAGCTTCTACCGTATCAGCACCCAGATCCTGTAAATGATAGGCCTTAATTTTATTGATCAGGCCAATACCACGACCTTCCTGACGTAAGTACAATAATATGCCTCGACCTTCTTCAGCAATATGTTTAAGGGCTGCTTCAAGTTGCGGGCCACAATCACAACGCATACTGAACAAAGCATCGCCGGTCAGGCATTCAGAATGCATACGCACATCAACCGGCTTACCATTAGCGACATCACCAATGACCAGAGCAATATGATCCTTACCATTGTGATCATCTTCAAACCCGTAAATTGTAAACTCTGCCCATTGGGTTGGCAGTCTGGCAGACTCCACGAACTTTAACGTCACTATTGCTCCTCAGCTGACTTATTTATTGCAATATCATGTGAATTCATTATTTTAGCATTTTCTAAATAAGATTGGAAAAGCTATCCATAAATTTTTGTTTTTATGTTTTTTTTATTGCCCCTGACTCTTTTCAGACGACGTTTATGGTGCTGGGGATCTACATCACACCAATTTTTATAGTTAGCCATTTCCTCCGGCGGCCAGTAAAAGAAGTCTTCTGATTGCGGACAACAATGATTAATATTATCTGCCATAATTACTCTCCATTCAGTAAGTTTACTAATATTGATTAACTTAAGAGTATTAAAACAGTAAATTATGACATTCATACTTGTCTAAAATGACCAAATAAGGAAGAATTATGACAAACTATGTCTACACTTCTGAGCTTAATCAGGAAGAAACCATTTGAAAATACGGTAACAATTCATTCTATATTACCGTATCAACTAGTGCTCAACGGTTTCAAAGTACATTCATTAAGGAAATAAATTTGGTCAGGCAAATTGTTATTGTAGAAGATGAGCCGGATATACGAGACAACTATATGGATATGCTCACCCAGCAGGGCTATCAGGTCACAGCTTGTCAAAATCGCATAGCGGCCGAACAGCTATTTAGTCAGTCACTACCGGATCTGGTAATTCTGGACATTGGTCTGGATAATGAAATTGAAGCTGGATTTGATCTCTGTCGACAACTGAGACAACAGTCTGAAACTTTAGCTATTATTTTTCTGACTGCCAGGGACAATGATTTTGATACCATTTCCGGACTGCGTCTGGGAGCGGATGATTATTTAACTAAGGATATCAGTCTGCCGCATCTAAGTGCCCGCATTGCTGCCCTGTTCAGACGGATGGATATTCTTAAACAGCCTGTCCAGGAAAATGATCAGGCATTAGTTACTGGTGATTTAAGCATCAATCTTGAACGCCTTGAACTTCACTGGAAAACCATCCTGGTTGAACTCAGTCTGACGGAGTTCTGGATGATTTATTCACTTGCCAGACATCCCGGTCATGTCCGTTCCAGAGATCAGCTTATGCAGGACGCCAGTACGGTGGTTGATGACAGTACTATTACCTCACATATTAAACGCATACGAAAAAAATTTATGGCCATTGATTCAGACTTTAACTGTATTGAAACTATTTATGGCGCGGGCTATCGCTGGCGATGTCATTAATGAAAAAAAAACGGCTCATTGGTCTGCGCGGTAAACTGTTAATTGTCACCTTAAGCATTTTAATCTTGCCGGTAGCCGGCCTGAGTTATCTGCAGGAACTGGAATTTCTGCTAAAGAAGAATCATGCCGATTCTGTTCAGGTTATTGCCCGAACCCTTGCCTCGGTATTTGATGATAATGCTTCACTTATAATCAGTAATCATATAAGCAATACACGTCAGCCGCCTTATTATTCTCACAGACTAAAAAGCATGATACGAATTGATGGTTATAGTGATGACTGGTTTGAATTCCAGAATGTTCAGCAAGCTCTGTCAACCAGTCTTGCCTATACTGGTTCCACTGTTGTTATTGCTAATAATGATAACTTTTATTATTTTCTGGTATCAATAAAGAGAAAAAAATCCCCTATAAATAACAAATCTGGTCTGATTAATAATACCGTCAGAAAACAACCTGTCGTTCTTAATTTTAGTTTTATAGATTATAAACATCAAACACAGACTTATCGTTTTAATTTGATCACTCCGGGCTGGGTTAATGCCTTTTTAATGGGTACTCAAAAAAACTATAAAAACCAGGGAGCTTATTCAAATCCTGTTATTAGCGGACAATGGCAACCCAGTCATCAGGGATATTCACTGGAATTCAAAGTTCCAGTACGTAGGATTAACCGCTTTATTGATATTGCTCTAATAGACAATATTCACAACCCCGTAAAACTAAATACCCGGGCTAAAGCAGCACTATTAAGTATTGATCCCCTCAATGAGTTAAAACTTAATCGCCTGGCACCTGATAATACCCGATTATGGTTACTAAATAATCGTGGCTATATAAATGCCCGTGTAAATAATCAGCAAACAAATAAATCTCTGCATAATAATTCATTATTATCCTGGTATCGTCGATTCTATCTGTTGTTTATGAATTTTCCTGAACAGAATTCACAATATGGCAACTACCAGTATAAAATCAGTAATGCTTTAACCCGGCAGTTATCAACAGATAAGATTCAGACTATGTGGCTTGATACCCCCCATAGTGAACATCTGACTCTGGCTGTTGCCGCTCCGGTAATAGATCGTGAAGGTCAGAAAATTGGCATATTATATCTTGAACAGGACAATAATTCTCTACTGGCTCTGCAGGATAAGACCTTTGAACGGATCTTATTACTCACTATTATACTTTTTATCATTATTGTGTCCGGATTGCTGTTTTTTTCAACTCGCTTATTACAGCGTATTATTCACCTGAGGAACGACACTGAACAGGCTTTAAGTCGGGATGGTCATATAAAAAACCAGTTATTCAGGGAGGATAATGATGAAATAGGCGACCTGGCTCGTAGTTTTTCACAATTACTGGTTCAGGTGAAACAGAATAACCAGTATCTTAAAACCCTGTCCAGTAAACTATCGCATGAATTACGTACCCCATTGACCATTATTAAATCATCACTTGAAAATACAGAAATTAATACCCTGTCCAGTAATAATAAAAAATATTATCAAAGAGCTCAAAGTGGTTGTTTAAGATTAAATGAGTTGTTAAATCGTATGAGCGAAGCCAGTCGACTTGAACAGAGTATCCGGAACACTGAATTTGAAAGAGTGGATATTATAAAATTTATGGCAAATTATATTAACAGCATTCAATCAGTCTCAGATGATATTCAATATCAGTTTCATTCTGCAATTGATCACATTAAATT
>JALSUJ010000449.1 GCA_027071355.1 Gammaproteobacteria bacterium
TGCAATATTGTTATCGCCTGCTCAGGTTTGCCACTGGCATATAAAGCGCTACCCAGGTTATTTAAAATCCCGGCATTATTCTTATCCAGCTTTAGCGCTTTATTTAGCTGTTTTATCGCCTCCTCATACTGTTGCAAAGCACAACAGGCACTGCCCGCCATGGAATAAGCAACAGCATTATTCGGGTCCAGACCAATTACTTTATTTGCACAATCAATAACCCCCTGATATTGACCTTTACGACCAAAGATTGATGCCAGCATTAACCAGGCAGGAAGCATTCGAGGTGTTTTTTTACAGACATTGGACAATAACAGCTCTGCTTTATCCAGCTTACCTTGTTGCAGCAGTGTTTCTGCTTTTTTTAATTGTGCCTGTAATCGCGAGGTATTGTTTGCCATAAAAAATGATAAAAGTGAAATTAAACGAAAAAAAGTTTCAATAATAAAATTAAACAATAAAAAAACCCTGCCGTAAAGCAGGGTTTTTTTATAACGTTAGTTTGTCAAACTAATGCAAATTGACGTTACCGAAGTAAAACAGGTAAAAAGCTTAAGATGCCTTACGACGACGTGCTACACCAACCAGCCCTAACAGACCGGAACCAAACAGCCATGCTGCAGCAGGTACAGGAACAGCTGAAATTGTCCCATTAAATGCAGGGTGGAAACCTGGGAAAGCAGGTGAAGGGGTTGTTATAGCAGCGCTAACTGCTGTAACTGTTGCCGTATTGCCTGTTGCAGTAATATCCCATAATTCAGCAACTGGAATATTTGAATTAACACTCCAGTCGAACAGCATGTTAGTAGTACCTGAGCATACAGTGCCTGTGCAAGATGATGTATTACCATATGTACCATCACCATTATCAACAGCTGTAACAGTGTGTGCAGTCCAGACACTAGCGTAGAAGGTTGTTGTATTAGCAATGGTAACAGCCGCTGTACCGCCACCTGTACCAAAGTCAAAAGACCAAGCTTGTGGTGCTGTCGGTGCACCAACAGGATTGCCGCCTGGAGAAGTCATTGAGAAAGAGTAAGTACCAGACCAAACACCGGTTAAGCCAGCAGTACCAGCTTCAGCAGTGACGGCAACAGTACCAAGAGAAAGCGCAAGTGCAGCAGCTAATGCAGTTTTTTTCATATTTATATCCTCTGATATTTTAGATAATTTAGTTTTTAATTAAGACACCCCAATAATTGTTGCATCTTGCCGAGTACCAATGCAATGACAATGCCAATATTATTATTTTATTAGTTTTCAATGGGATATAACATTTTTAGACTGTGTCCTATATAGCCAATTAAATATATTGTAAAAATATCCGACAAAAAATTGCGGCTAATCACTGAAAAGATAAAAAAATATTTAGATGCCATTTTGGCAGACTCTCTATTTCATTGTTTTTTATGGTTATTTTCTATTTAACAATAAAAAAACAATTTGTAATTTTGTGTAAAGAATTCCGATAAAAAATTACCTTATTTTCAATATAAATTAACACCATTAAGAATAAATAAATAATTTTATTTCGTATATTATTGATTATACTAAATATATACATTGATTCAGGCATAATTAAAAGGTGTAAAAATTCCTGTCAAACTGGTTAAATTGAATAAATGCTTTACATTCCTGTAAGCTATCGCATAAAAATACAGTATTTATTAACATACTTCCATTTTAATCTCGAGTTCGATTAATGATTAACACCAATACCAATGAACTAACCAACCGGGCACAATACTGTTTACACAGTGGCCAGTTTAAAGAGGCAGAATCACTGTATTCACAGCTGTGTACTATTGAAAAGACAAATGAAGAGATATGGTTATTACATGCTGTTGCCGCAGCAGAAGCCGGTATGTTGCAAACCGCACTTACCAGTGCAAGCAGGGCAATAGAACTGGATAATACTTATGTAGAGGCCTACCTGACAA
>JALSUJ010000450.1 GCA_027071355.1 Gammaproteobacteria bacterium
TTGCAAAAGAAAGAACTTTTGAGTCTTTCAATCCGGGCAATTGCGAGAACACCCAGCTACCACTTACTGAAGGATAGAAAAATGAATTGTTATTTGCCGGTAATGTTGAAGAACCTTCATAACGGCCTGTTACGTCTAAATACAGTGAGTTTTTATAGGAAAGGGATACATCATAATAGTAAGCACGTGTCCTGTTCGAACTTTCACCCTGATATCCTTTTACATCACTGGTATTGATAACATTATAAAAGCCGGGGAAAGAAAGCCCGTTTGCCTGAGCAGTAACGCTTTTATATCGGTTCTGATACATATTAAAACCAACCATTGCCGTCAGTGTAAAGTCTTTGCTCAGGTTCTTTTTAAAATTGGCAAAAATATCCTGATTGAGATCCATGTTAAAGGAGCTGCTGGGGCTGGCATAGCCCTCGGGGTTAGCTACAGAGTGTATGGCAAAGTTATTAGCTGAATAATAGTTGTAAAAATCAAGACCGCCCCGATAGGTTAGTTTCAACCATTTGGTAATATTCCATTCAGTAGTAAAAGTACCGAAAACACGGTTTGTTTCATCACTATAATTAATCATATTAGCCACCCAATAAGGATTGTCATAACCTGAACCATTACGGTAGGTTCTTTCTTGGCCGTGTCTGTATGCTCCCGTAAACTGATATCCATAGGCATCATTAAAAGTAGGGGGCGTTCTCAATAAACCTAACATAACCCCGGAAAGGTTACTACCCTGCTGTTTACGGTTGGCATAAGTATTGGAATAATTAACAACGGCTGTAACTTTGACATTTTTAGCCGGTTTGTGAGATGCATTCAAACTAAAGGTTGTTCTGTTAAAAGTATTGTTGGGAACAACACCTTTAACATTCGTATTAGAAAGGGATGCATAAAACGTAGTACGGTTATTTCCACCGGAAACATTTACATTATTGTAAAGGGAAACCCCTGTTTGAAAAAAATCGTAAGGGTTATAGGTATGTACTTTTTTGTTGGAAGCCCACTGGCTGCTTTTACCAACAATACGGCCATTGGGATCCCAATATTTCATATAATCGGCCATGGAAGTTGTCGCGCCAAAAGAATAAGGCACATTACCCGGAACATAGTTGGGATTGGTTGTGTATCTCAACGTATCGATGGCAGGGCCCCAGGAGGTACCATTGTAAAAATGGGAATCAGGATCCTGATAAGCAGATACATTATAACCATACTGATTATAATAAGCAGCATACAAAAAGCCACCCTGAGCATATTTGTTCTGCAAAGCAGGAACCTGTGATATCTGCTCCAGTTTAGTGGAAGTATTATAATTAATACTCAACCCTTTTTGTTTTTTTCCGTGTTTGGTAGTGATAATAATAACGCCATTGGCAGCCCTTAAGCCATAAAGGGCTGTTGCAGCGCCACCTTTCAAAATAGTCATAGATGCAATGTCATCAGGGTTAATATCAATGGTACGATTGGAATAAGCCACACCAGCAGTATTTCCAACTCCGCCACCGGAAGAAATCGGCACACCATCCACCACATAAAGAGGCTGGTTATTGCCCATAATAGAGGAAGAACCTCGTATTTCTACAAATGATGCTGCACCGGCAGCCCCTGAAGAACTAACAACGCGTACTCCTGCCACCTTACCCGCAATAGCATTAATAGCATCTGTTGTGGGGGTTTTACTAATTTCAGCGGACGAGACTTTCGTTACTGAATACCCAAGTGCCCTTTTGTGTCTTGAAATACCCAAAGCAGCAACAACAACTTGCTGAAGAGCTAATGAAGAAGCTTTCATAACAACGTTAATGGTTGTTTTACCATTAATGGCAATCTCCTGTGTTTTCATTCCAACAAATGAAAAAACCAGTGTAGTGGCACTGTTTTTCACTTGCAAAGAATATTTACCATTAACATCTGTAACGGTACCATTTGTGGT
>JALSUJ010000451.1 GCA_027071355.1 Gammaproteobacteria bacterium
GCTATATGCTTGGGATAATACTTTAAAATGGCCTGATAACACTGAACCCGTGCATGATATTCCAGATCACCGGGACGCCCCAAACCCACAATGGGATGAATCAACACATGGGCGCCAACTTCTTTAGCCGCAGCCAGGCTAATATCCCTATGCACCCGATGCATAGGTTTAGTGCTACCAAACGCAACCACCTTACGCCAGCCATGCTTGGCAAACAAATGCCTTAATTCTTCAGGGGTATCTCGTAAGGTTTCAAAATCATAATGCACTGGAAGCTGTATACCTTCCAGCTTACCACCCACGTAATATTCATTAACCTCCCCCCGTAGATACGCCACGCCCGGATGATCTCCCGACACGGTTCCGTAAACCGCTTCCGCTTCTTTTTCCTTGTCTATTTTCCATATATCACCAACCTCAAGAACAGCAAGCATAAAACCTTCCTGATCCCGCAAACCTAGCTGGTCCCCTGGCTTTAACTGTTTTGCCTGCACCTCATTAATATCCAGCGTAATCGGCATAGACCACAACAAACCATTATCCAGACGCATATCAGATAAAACAGATTCATAATCTTTCTGATTCATAAACCCCAGTAGAGGACTAAACGCACCATTTAGCAACATTTCCAGATCACAAAACTGTCGCTCACTTAGCGTGACAGATGGAAATTTTTCTGACTCGCACTTAAGCACTTCCGCCCGCTCTCGACTCGCTAATAATTTAGTCAGGCTTCCACCATGGGGTTTAATGATTGAACTCATAATAATTTCATTATCTTTTTAAAATAGAATTTTAGTATTTTTAGAACTGCACTCACATTATATTAATGCATGCCAGGCGATAGATAGCAAGGTTGCCATACCTGCCATAACAACGAATTTAAAACCGAACACATTTCTTCTATCAACCAACTCACAACCATAAAACAGCAATATCAACTTTAAAATAGCAGGGCCATAATCAATTTCTTCTGGCGACATATTAATGGCAACAAAGGCGATTAAAACAATAATTGCTACCAGATAATCCATCGGCGACATTTCAAAGTCGCCCCGTTCATCAAAACGAATAATCAACACAATCGAAATAGCCAGTAGCACGTAAAGAGTTATTTCAAAATTAGCCAGCAAACTACTACCATGATCTAAATATAGATAATCAAGATAAACAACCAGTGCAGCCGTCACATATAGCACCAGTTTTGTAACTAAATGAAGATATTTTTTCAGGAAAATAAACGCGATCAAGATACATGAAAATAGTAGTAATGATAGATACCCCAAATCCATGGGTACGGAATCGACCAACACACCTACAACCAGAAAAATAACAGGGATAGAAAGCACAATAAAGCGCCCTAACACTTTAATGACAACTTTATTCTTTAAACGATTATTGATAAGTTCATCGATAAAAGCAGAACCAGTACGTCCAACCTGAAAACCTCTATGCTCTAGAATAGTTAAAACAACAAATACACTCGAAGTTATCGCCAAATAGAAAAAAATAATCAACCAGTCATATTCATACATTAGAAAAATAGAACTAATAACCAGAGTCATCTGAATTAAATAAATAATAATAACCGCTTCATAATGAGTAAAACCCAGATCAAGCAAACGGTGATGAATATGATTACGGGTTGCCTTAAACCAGTTCATTCCCCCAGTTATACGCAAATAAAATACCGCCAAAATATCTACAATAGGCAAACCTAAAATCAACAGTGGTAATGCTGGGCTTAAAGCGGGGTTAGATTTTTCAACCAACACTACAGCCAGAAAACCCACTGTAAAACCTAAAAACTGGCTACCCCCATCCCCCATAAAAACTTTTGCAGGATGACTGTTATAACGCAGAAAACCGAATACCCCTCCCATTACGGACAGCACCACAAATAACATCTCCGTATCTTTAGCCATATACATCATATAACCCAGACTGGCCAGACTGAGCATTGACATACCACCTGCAAGACCATCCAGTCCGTCTGAATGATTAATAGCATTAATCATTCCCACTAGGGCAATAACCGTAAAAACCTTGCCTACAGCCACAGGAATATCACCTAGTACAGGTAATGCCGAAACATATATATCCGCATAATATACTACGGGTATTACAGCCAGAAACTGGCCGACAAACTTCACATAGTGCCCCAGCTCACATGAATCATCCCAAACACCAAACACAAGTAGAACGAGGCTACCGAATAAATAAGAGATAATAAGTGGATCAAACGGAAGCCAAAGCACTATGGGAATCAGTGCCCCAATCACAATACCAATACCACCTACTCTTGCAATAGGCATGGTATGTACCTTGCGGGGATCTGGCATATCAATCATGCCAACCCTTGGAGCTATTCGTATCATCAGGGGAACAATGGCCATACTCAACACCATTGCAGTTACTAAAATCAGCAGGTTACTCAAATCAACACCATCACTCTTTTTGACACATTTAAATTCAGCACAGCAATATAAACTAAATTACTTAAAGCTGAATGTCAGCTTTAAATAAACTCAACCTTAATCAGGAATATATTTGTTTAAAGTTGGATACAGCTCATTTATTAAAGACTGAATCCGTTTATCCGCCTCGCTTAAATCTTCCCCTGGTTTAGACATAGTGGTTAAACGCACCAATGCTCCATCAGAACGATTCTCCATAATAGAATCAATTAATAAATACCACTTAACAAGATATTCATTAGTAATTGTTCTACCACGTTGCTGGAACCAGTAATATACTACCTGCTTATATTCACCCTTAACGATAACTAAACGGTTAACCGTTAAAGTTTTCTCAGGTGCTGACTTCAGCTTTATTGTTTTCTGGCTTAAATCACTAATTAACCACCCACCTCCCGGTATACATGAGCGGGGAGAATGAGCCGATTCACCAGCACGTTGAGAGGCATAATATGCTACATAAAAGTTAACTGCCTGATTACCTTTTATGTAGTCCGTAATAACATAGTCATCTAGCTTCAATAGATCAAGATACTTCTGCTCGATAACATTCGGCCGCCCATGCCATTCACCTAATTGCATTGGAATACCTACAAGAGCTTCACGCTCAGGTATAATTTCCTTACGAGCATCCAGGCTAGCCTCAATGCCAGCAAATACAATCATTAATACAGTGACAACAATCAAAGGCATTTGTGTTTGACGTTTCACAAGTTTGGCATTCTCAGGCGTTGAATCAGGATATTCCAGTCCAAACACTTCCTGAAGCGGGCGGCTATCTCTGGACATTTTATTAAGCAACCACATCTCCAGTACCAGTATTGCCAAACAGGCCATAAAAATAATCCAGCCTTCAAAATCGTGCAAAAAGCCTTCCGCCTGTTCAATGCCGCCATATTCAACTAACACACCAATCATGCCGATACGAAAACTGTTCATCAGCACTGTAATCGGCATACTGGAAAGAAAAATAATCGCTTTTTTCCACAAGGGAGCTTTAAATAAATAAGCACATAAAAATGCCAGGCTCATTAAAGGAAACAGATAACGTAAACCACTACAGGCCTCCACCACCTGTAGCTTATATACCCCAAGGTCAATCACATTACCTTCAAGATACACACTAATATCAAACAGGCGAATCACCGCCACACCAAGCTGAGAAGATATTAACTGTAGATTGGCGGAAAGCTCACGGAAAATAAAAACCGGCAGGGGAATCATAAACAGCAGAAATAAAATCGGGATACCAATATATTTCATACCCTTAGCACCAGTAAAGGTATAAGCAATACCAAACAGGGTAAAGACCATTGCATATTCCACAATGGCAAAAATCGTACTAACCGTACCGATAAATAAAACAAATAAACTGACCAGAACAATAAAAACACCCAGCCAGGAACCCTTAAATTCAATTTGCTCCAGCTTATCCTTATTTTGCAGGATCATTAAAATGGAAATAACGGGAATTAGAAATCCATGACCATACTCTTCACGGGTTTCCCATATATGAACCATATCCAGAATCGCATCCCAGGACACGAAACCCAGTAATAAAAGCGAAACACCCAACAGGACATACAGAGCATTAGTATTTCTGTATATTAGTATATTGTCACCACTCATTTGATATCTATTCCTAATTTAATTTGCACATCTTATAGCCCGATAAAATCATTAAATAATTTTTTATCAAAAAATACGGCTTTCAAGAAATCTGTGTTTCTTTTACATAAAAATGAACAATCGAGTATATTATAAATATACTCGCATTGCCCTATAAACATCCTATGCTGACACAGCTATTTCCTTTCAAAACCAAGCTGCTCTTTTAGCAAATAAAATAAAAACATTGTATTGGTATAAAAATATCGCTTCCAAAGCCTTCTCGGTTCACTCAACAAGCGGTGCAACCATTCTAAACCCAGCCTCTGAGCCCATAGAGGAGCACGCTGAATATTCCCTGCATGAAAATCAAAAGCAGCGCCAACACCAAACAACACCGCGGGCTTTAGAGTTTTCCAGTGATCAGCCATCCATTTTTCCTGTTTGGGTGCCCCCAGGCCCACCCAGACAACATTCGCCTTCGAGTCTTTAATTCGTTGTAAACTCGCCTCAATCTCTGCATGACTTAGCTCACGAAAAGGTGGCGACTCTGAACCGGCTATTACAGCACCCGGATAATTTTTTTTAACAGTTGAAACCAGTTCATCCAGTGTTTGCTGGCTACCGCCAAAAAAGTAGTGCCTAAGAGAAGGCTCTGTTTGCGTTTTAAGCAATTGTGGAAAAAAATCTGGCCCAGGAACCTGCTCCAGACTATCTAAGCCTTTTAATTTACCAACCCAGTAAACAGGCTTACCATCTGGAAGCGTCATAAATGAGTGATTTATAATATTCTGAATATTAGTATTTTCCCGAGCCATGACAGATACATGCACATTAGTAAAACAGACATAACCACCATCACCCGCCTGAATACGCTGAACAACCGCATCCAGTGCACCGGACATGGTCTGACGACTTATCTGATTTCCAATAACATTGTAACGTTCAATCATTCTATTTCCTGCATCAGAATTTATCGCAATTTTGGGTAGCGCTGATACACACTGTCCATTTCATCTAGCGTATCAGTTTGAGTTGCCGGATCCATAGCTTCAGTGGCTCTATTAGTAAATGGCGGAACACATGAAATAGAGGTTGCAATACCCAACAAGGCCCAGAACAATTCTCCCATCCCTGTATAAAACATAACCGAAACCATTAGAGCTGCAAAATATCCGGTCGAAACCATTGCCTCAGCAGATTTGTCCTGGATATGTGAGGCAGCACGAATACCTTTAAAACAGTGCCATAATAATATCGCCATCATTAACATGGCAAAAAGCCCCCCATGGGCAATTAACCTTAACCAGACATTGTGGATACCCTCTATAAAAAGGCCCATCCTCGCATAAGTTTCAGCATCTGCACCCAGCAGAGGCGAGCTTTTCATAATCTCCCAGGCAACGGCATATTGCTCAAGTCGTGCGCCTGCTGTGTTTTTAGCATTAGCCCCTCCCATACTAGATAGCGCATCTACAAAATTAGAAATAAATACACCTATTAAGCTAATACCCACAATAGCAGTAACAACCATAAGCATCATCATGGTATCTTTTGAAATACCCTGCTTGCTGGCCATTTTCTTCAAGAGCCACAACGTTCCTAGGCTAATGAATAAAGAAATTAAGATATTACGGGATTGTGTACCCAGCAGTCCCAGTATTACACCGATAAAAACCAGAAATCTTGCCCGCTTAAGCCACTTATTCTTTTTATTTTCTATACCTGGAGCAACAATTACAAACATGACAGTAAAAGCAAGATACTGAGCCAAATCACCATAAGAAGGAAAGAGGCCAATAGCTTTAAGCAACCCTTCTACTCCGACCCTTGAAGCTTCAAACCTTTCTAAAGGCAACGTCATCAAGCCAGTTGAAACAAAGAAAACAGAAAAACACCCACTCATTGCGACAAAAAGAACCATCCACCCAGACACTCTGTACTTATGAATACTATCTATACAAAAAACAGGAATCAAAAAATAACCAAGCTTAACTGCATCATCAACTATTAGAGGCCATAGAATAGTGCCGTTATCAACAAAAGATAGGTGCTTAATAAAAATAAATAATATAACCAGCAGTATAAAGACATATATTTTATTTATCCGTTGATCATAAGATGATTTAAATACACGCACCAAACCCAATAACAATAAAAGAGGTGCCAATAACTTATCAGGTGCCGTGATACCTGTAAGAACGGCTACAACCCAACTAAATGGAAGCAACAAAATCCATAAATAAAATAGCTTATCAACAAAAAAAGACATGATTAAATATTACTGTTTTTAAAAAAAATATTATTTTTCTACCATTGATCATCGACTTCATATCCAAGCTTGATTAATAAATCATTCCACTTTCCGTTATCATGATATTTAAACAGTTTCTTTTCTTCATCCGAAAAATGATTTTTCCAATCACCCGAAATACCTTTTCTAAAAAAGGATTTAGAATCCTCTTGCCCTGCACCTCTTCCCACAGAAAGTTTCTTAAAGGCATTATTATTAACAATACATTTACGTTTCTTTTCACTTACATTTAAACCCATTTCAGAAAAAATTCTTTTCATTTCTGCGTCAGTATCAACAAGTAAATCCTCATAACGAACTTTTACTGAATCATCGACTGAATACCATTTATCTAAAAGCTCTAAATCGAATCCACCTTTATTTAAATATAGTTTAATTCTCTCCTTTAATGTCATATTAGATAATTCAGGCCAACCACCTAATTCCGAGTCCAAATTTGCCAAATAAAATATATTTGAAATAACAATATCCCGTGGATCTCTAAAAACGCTCAGAAACTTTACTTTATGATCACTCCCCCATACTGGTGGTATTGAATGAGACTTATATAGCCTAAATCCCTTAATTCTGAGCAAGAATTCATCTACCCCATTACTATAAAGATCCAATAACCCCATATTTCTTTGATTAGAGCGATATTTCCTTGGCACAGGATATTCATGAAAGAGATTAAGGTCTCTTATCATTTTATAAACCCATGTACTACCTACTTTATGGGCACTGGCAATGATAAGCACAAATTCCCTATTTTTATTTAGCAACTTTGTTTCATTTGGTAAAAATGCTTCTACCTGATGCTTAATATACTTTATATATTTTTCTAATTTGAAGACCATAACGAAAATATACCCCGATTATTTCTTATTTAAAACATTCTTACATATGAGATATTTTGCTTTAAGCAAATAAGAGATGCCCATATGAGTTCTAATATTCATTCTATATTTAGCATACATCCACATACCTAGATTATGCATAACCATTCCTGTTGCAACACCGATTGATACTCCTAACCCTCCATATTGGAAAACAAGTATATAGGTTAATAACACACCACAGATACCACTTAATAATGCGAACTTCATAACAATAGACTGGTGCCCAGACATCATTAGTAAAACACCAGGGGATCCCGTGAGTGAGTTTATGGCTTGAGCTGATAGCAATATTAATAATATAAAGCCTCCACTTCCATAAAACCCTCCATATATAAGCCTCATAACATCCGTTGAAAATAATCCTAAAACAAGAACTATCACAATAGAAGGAATTCCAGCAATTACAGCTGTAGTTCTTAGCACTTCTTCAACCTTATTACTTTCACCTCTTGCCATAAGTTGCGCAATCATAGGAGGAATTACGCTATTTACAATAAGGAGAGGAATAATAACAAATTTCGCCACTCTAAAAGCTGCTCCATAAATAGCCACATCATCCTCTGTACTTATTGCCCCCAATATCCATATATGCATTTCAGCAACACATGGAACAGCAGCAGTAGCCAAAAATAAAGGCAAGCTAATTTTTAGTGTCCCTTTAAAATCAATACCTTCAACAAACATAGTCTTTTTATAAAAATTTAGCAGCTTAAAACCACCAATTATTATCGTAATAAACAAGGATGCAAGGGTAATTAGAATAACTTGCTGTAAAGAACTATCTCCTATTAAAAGGTATATGATAAACAAAACTGAAACCAGTAATACACCCGTCATAGCACCCTCAAATATAGTCGCATAGAATATCTGATGAAAGCCACGAAAGGTTTGTGATATTAATGTCTGATACGCCCTTAATAGAATCCAAAGAGCGGTAATTACTACAACATTCCCCACTAGATCTGATTCAAATATATTTTCAGCCAACCATTTTCCGAATCCAAAAACATATCCTCCTGATATCATTAATACACCAACAAGAACAATTAAAAATGCTGCTTTAATTGACATTCTTGAAGTGTCAGGATATTTAATCTGATAGCTCGCCGCAATTAATTTAACAATAGCTTGATGAACACCCAACTGTGAAAGCAGCGCGCCCACAAAAACGATACTAAAAATAAGAAAATATGCCCCCATTTCCTCAGGAGTAAGAATCCTGGCCAGTATGGCATTAATTCCCAAAGCACTTGCAGCCGTAATCAGTTTGCCTGCGGCCGCACTGGCGCTACCAGATATAAGCCTTTGGGATATAGATTTCGAGCCACTCATATTTAATTAATCAGCCACTAACCGGCCATTACTTCCTTTATTAAATCGATTTGTTTAGCTGCATCATCTATTAGATCCTGTCTTAAACCGCTTATTTTTTTTGAAACGGTTTCTGCGTTATTTAATGCATCATTGATACCATTGACGATAGATTCAGGCTCATTATCTACATAGACTGGCGCATCCCCATATAAACGCCGTGTCGTTTTAATACCTGAAACAATCAGCGGCACACCTAAAGAAATGGCCTCCGATGCACCGCTTGGCTGGGTACCTTCCCGCGTTGTTAAAACGATCGCCGCATTGGCATTAGCATAAAGTGCATTAAATTCTGGCTCTGCAAGAAAACCGGTAAATGCAATGTTATGAGGTATTTTATCTTTTATATCTGCCGGCAACTTATCTGCAAACCAGGTGAATACAATAGTGATATCAGGCAGGCTCCTGGCCGCCTCAAATAATTCTAAAATGGGCTCATCTTCATCCATACTACAAGGAACGATAATATATTGTGTTGTTTTAATAGCGAGGCCTGATATTACATCTATATCGTCTGGCACCTGCATAACTGGCAGCGGATCCCTTAAAACCATAGATTTCAATAACAGTTTATCTGCATGTTGCTGGACATCTGTATTATGGACAATGAGCACATGAGATTGGGAAAGAAGGTATTTTGCCAGTGGCCATTTTATCCACCAGGAATCATAAATCATTGTATTATGGCAATCAGATATATATCGATTACCCGTAGCAGCACAATACAATGCAGCAGCATATAAAACAGGTACTGGAGCAAGCTGCAAAAAAACATAACGCGGCCTAGTTTTAAAAAGATCTCTCAATGTTCCGGTAAATTTACCGAGATAGGATAGCATCTTAAATAGCTTACCCTTTTCTTCCCAGCTGTAATGGTAATAGCGTATATCAAGATCAAATAACCGCGCCAGTGATTGAGCACGACGTTGAAAAGGATTCCAGACTATAAACATATTCTTTGTATCAACACCCATCTAGCATATTCCCCGAGCAATAAATTCTTATTCATTTTTTAATAAAAGAATCATAAAAAATTCGTACATAAGGCCGTACCCAGGCCAAAGGCCACAACAAGCCACCATAGTTGCTTGTATACAAATACCAGTCCCGTTTACCTATACCCTTCAGGCTATGAAGCTCCTGAATTTTCTGTTTAAAAGGCATCTTTACTTCCCGCCATCTATCCGCATTAGGGTTAGCCTCACAATCAGCCAATATGCCCGGCGCTACCCAGTTCTTACAACCTTTTTCATGAGCTCGTAGACCATAGTCTACATCTCCCCAACGATGCTTATAGACAGGATTAATATTACCTACCACATCAGCAACCTGGCGTGGTATTAATACCACATTGCCACAAAAGGTATCGCATTCGGTCAATTCATTGGAGGCAGGAATAAGCTGTAAATCGAGCGGATTTAACAGCTTCCTTAACCGACGATAGCCTCCATAGGAAAATTCACCGGTTTGCGGATCACGGGTAGCAGTGATGACAACACTTTTTTCCAGGGATTTTTCAACAAGCCCCATATGAGTTTTTATCAATGTATTTAATGCACCATCATGCAGGTTAGTATCATCATTTAGCCATAGATAATAATCAAAGTTATATTTAAGCGCCTCTCCAAATGCCTTATGCATCCCGCCATTCCAGAAAAGGTTGCCATCACCTTGTAATATATTGACATCGGGAAATTCCGCATGTACTTTTTCCGAGGTCTTATCTGTACTCCCATCATCAACAAGAAATACTTTAATATTTATATCTAAATCAAATTGTTGCCTGAATAGATTTTGCAAACAGGCCAGTGTTTTATCTACTCTATTGAAGCAGGTTAACAATACGGCAAGGCTGATTATTCTTTCTTCTGAAAAACTCATACTTCTCTCACTTAATTATTCGGCTTTATATTATTTTTTTTGAGCCATATTTATATATATTTTGGTAATTGAAAAAGGAGGAAGACTCATTTCATCCAAAGATAGCTTAGCCTCTGTATTTATTTTAACCTCTGAAGACGATGGGTCCCCCTTTTTTGCAGGGAGTATTTGTTCTGAGTGTGTAAATGACATAGAAACATTCTTATCAGACATTAATGAAGCAAGCTTATATACCCTGTTCAGCTTATTAATAATAACAAGCACCCCATTATTAGCATCATGATAAAAGGCAGCATCAATCTCTTTTCCACCCTGTTTTGCATTAGGGTGGGTTCCCGCATATGAGCTTACCCCCTCAATTAAAACAGGACTCACACTATTATATTTAAGCAATGAGGAATTAAGGAACTTAAAAACCTTATAACTTGAATTTGGCTGGTGTTTTTTTGAAACTTTTCTCCACAACCCGGTCAAGTTATGGAAATTAGCTTCATCGACATAGCCAGAAGCTGAAAATTTTAACAGTGTATCAGCAGAAAATAACGCCTGATAGAATGTTTCTCTATATCCACGCTCAAGCGGCCTCAACCAACCATAAAAGGCTAAGCCCCACTCGGTTACCCATAATTCCTTGCTAGGATTAAGCCGTTTAAAATACTGAAGAGCTGGAAGCAATCGGTCATCCATATAAGACAGGCTGTTTAGATATATATCATCATATTCCATTTTCCTTCTTGCTTTATCATAGCGCGATGCACCAAGCGGCGTATAAGCGTGAAATACTATCGCGTCAGAAAAATCAGCTGCTGCTGCCAACCTGTCAAACTCAAACCCTCTTTTATATTTTTTATTATTTGATGCTTTCTCTATATCAGGAAAATATTTTGATCTATATGCAGAGCTAGATGCAACTACCCCTATTTTTGCATCAGGAAATACGGACTTTATTGCCAGAGCATGCTCTTTAGCCTTATTTACATAATCTACAGGCCGCGGGAATTTCCAGAAGTGTTCTTTATAATTAAGTTCATTCCCCAATTCTACATACTCAAGATTAACACCAGACAGCTTTATTTTCTTCATCAAGTCTCGTGTATTTTCCGGAGAATCACATAACACATTCACCACTAAAGAAAAACCAGTATTAGTGCTTTTAATAAATGAAAGAAAGTCATCTATACTGTAGCTTCGACCTTTTTTATTTAAAGCTTTATTGAATTTCTTAATTCGTTTTTTTGCCCTATCACCTGGCTCTTTATCTGAATTACAACCAAAATTTCCGGTATCCCATAAATAATAATTTGATGTTGTGCCCCCTGGAAAACGTATATTAGTAAAACCAAGCTTTTTGTATTCTTTAACTAACTCATCACTGCCGTAACGAATAGGACTCCATAGCAATTCACCGTGAATACCAAAAACACGTTTATTGAGAGCGCGTGATTTAGATAACTCAATATTAATATTTATTACATTACTGTTTTTTGAATAAGCATCTTGAATAACAAGAACTGTTATAAATAAAATAGAGATGGTTTTTATTAAAATCTTCATTTGTTTTTATTCACCCTAATATCTAAAGAGTTTTTTCTTTATATATTTATCAATAGGTGAATAGCATATGCGAATAATATCGGATAAAAATGTATGTATTGATGCTGGATCTGAATCTAGCTGATCGAGTATTTCGCTTTTTCTGTAGCCCATTACTTTCAGGCGCTCTTCCCCTATCCAGTTAATATAGCGACGACACCATATTTTCCTGATAGGTCCAGACATAGTTTTTCGCCATTTATTTAATGATTCATCGCTTACTGAGCTATATTCCTTAACTCCAGTAGGATCCCCCATGCGACCATTAAGATTTATATCGGTGAATTTATCCGATATTTTCTCCTGATTTGTCAAACCTAGATATTCGAATAGTTTATTATTATAAATATCAGGATTTTTAACATATTCCTCGAATTGTATGGCCAGAACATTTTCATTGTTTTCGGCATAAAATTTAACCAGATTCGCAAGACCTTTATATAAATCGACTGAAAACCAGTATAGGTTCCACTTTCCTTTCCCCCATGTTTCAATCATTGAAGCTGCAACTGCAAGTGGGTTTCTCCACAAAATAATAATTTTACTATCTGGATATAGTTGACGAATTTCATCAACGATCAAATGATACCTTGGAGTTTTATCCAGAAAATATGCTGTCCCTCCCCCCAATTTTTCATATATATTGCTGACCATTTCTTTCATTTCAAGAAAACAGTCCTCTTTTCCATTGGGTAATTGATCACAAAGATCATTCATCGCCTGAGCAAGATTGTGGTGCTCATACTCAGCCACAACTCCTTCTTCACGAAAAGCATATATAAGCGGCAGTAAAATCCAGGGCTCTGATGTAGTGGCGATTTCTGGGTGACTCGCCATCATTCTTTGTAGTAAAGTTGAACCCGAACGAGGCAAAGATAAAAGAAATACAGGCTCCACTATTTCTCATAACCCCATTTATCAAGAATTCCAGACATTTCTGTGGAAATTCGTTTGAGTACTGACGAAGGAATTTCATTCTTCCATGAGTTAATCCGACCTTTTCTGAAAGTATGTCGACCGGGACCATAAAGATTCTCAGCTACCTGTGGAATTTTTTCATGTGGAAGTTTCAGTGCATCTGCAAGTTTTTCAAGTACCAATAATTGTTTCTCATCGGTTCCACCTCCTTGTTTTCCGACTATATCTTCAAACTTTACAACAATCACATCACTTGTATTCATCCATGGATCAAGTGCTTCACAACACTCCTGAAGCGGCTTCTGTATCAGGTTATTTTCTGTTACGCCATCAAGTACGGCCTTATAACGCTCTTCAGGTGGCAGTGAGGAAAATAAGCCATTCAGAAAGTGATTTTTATCTCTAACAACATAAGGAACAAATGAGGCAAGAACAGCCCGCGGATCTCTGATTACCTGAATAGGCACAAGCCCATTAGTGATAACCGCGTCAAGTAATTCCTGCTGATACCCCACATGAGCACTAATAAACTGACCTGATTTAACCTGTCTTAACTTAAAATGAATAGGGAATTTTCGAACCATAACAGGCGAGTTAACACCTAAAAGATAGCCGCCCACATTAGTTTTCCATATAAGCCGGTTCAATAATGCTCTTGGTGTGGTGTCAAGAATAGTTCCAGCACTGATATGACCACGCTCTTTATACCCAAATAATAACAAACACTTAGCGAGCAGATTTGTTCCAGATTTGGGAAGCGAATTTACAAATGCTTTATTCAACAGACACCTCAATTCCTACTTTATTTCGATTTTAATTAGTATTAAAAATATGTTGATATGTATTAAGTTTTATACTGTCAGAAAATAAGTTCTAGCACCTGTAATTATCTGCATTATCTAAAAACCACTTGTAAGTGTTTTTAACACCATCTTTTAGACTTATTTTTGCTTTCCATCCCGCATCATTCAATTTTGAAACATCCAGTAACTTACGTGGAGTTCCATCAGGCTTAGTAGTGTCAAATTTTAACTCGCCTTCAAAACCTACGGCGTCTTTAACGATTTCAGCAAGCTCTTTAATACTAACATCTTCGCCAACACCAACATTTACAATCTCATCACCATCATAGTTATTCATCAGGTAAACACTGGCATCAGCCATATCATCAACATGTAAAAACTCTCGTTTTGGCGTGCCCGTCCCCCAAACCTCTACCTCACTCTTACCTTGCTCTTTGGCATCATGGAATTTACGGATTAGTGCTGGCATGACATGGGAATTTTCAAGGTTAAAGTTATCACCGATTCCATAAAGATTGGTCGGCATAATAGAGATTGCATTAAAACCATATTGCTTCTTATAGGCCTGACACATTTTAATACCGGCTATTTTAGCTACGGCGTACCATTCATTTGTTGGCTCCAGCTCTCCCGTTAAAAGATGCTCTTCTTTCATTGGCTGGGGTGCAAACTTGGGGTATATACAGGATGAACCTAGAAATAATAATTTTTTTGTATTGTTACGGTATGCTGCATCTATCACATTGGTTTGTATTTGCAGGTTTTCACGAATAAAATCAGCTGGATAAATATCATTGGCATGTATGCCACCTACCTTTGCTGCAGACAGAAAAACATAATCAGGCTTTTCTTCTTCAAAAAACTGATTAACATCCGCCTGATTTGTCAAATTCAGTTCTTTACTTGTTCTGAGCACAAAATTATTAAAACCTTTATTTTTTAGGTTTCTTAATATGGCACTACCTACCAGGCCTCGGTGGCCTGCTATGTATATTTTATCTTCTTTTTCCACGTTTTAACCTTATTGGGTTTCGGTAGATCCGCTGCGCTTGATCCACCCTACGTTTACGTTTAGATGTTAGTCCTGGTATTTGCTTTTTAGTGGATACGCTACGCTTAATTCAGACTATGTTTAAATATAACCCCAAATATCTCTGGATATAGGCTGGATCGAGCGTAGCGGACCCGGCGCTTTCCTTCTTCCGATAAAGCCGCTGCGTTTGAGTCAGCCTACGTGATAGTGCTCCGTAGTATTTTGATCTATTACTCGTAGTAGCGGTTGGTTCTAAAGCCTTCTTTTTCACAAAGTGCATCACGTTTGGCAATCATGACATCATGATCAACCATTTCCTTAACCATTTCTTCCAGTGTAATTTTAGGAACCCAGCCCAGCTTTTCTTTGGCTTTTGTCGGGTCACCTAGCAAGGTTTCAACTTCTGTTGGTCGGAAGTAGCGAGGATCTACTTCTACCAGACATTTACCAGTAGCTTTGTCGTAGCCTTTTTCATCAATACCCTCACCTTTCCACTCCATTTCAATTCCGACTGCTTTAGCGGCTTTATTCACAAAATCCCTTACAGAGTATTGAACACCTGTGGCAATAACAAAGTCTTCTGGCTTATCCTGCTGCAACATTAGCCACTGCATTTCCACATAGTCTTTAGCATGCCCCCAATCGCGTTTAGCACTTAAGTTGCCCAGATATAACTTATCCTGTAACGCCAACTTGATTCTGGCAAATGCTCGAGTGATTTTACGGGTTACAAATGTCTCGCCTCGGATGGGCGATTCATGATTAAAGAGAATTCCATTACAGGCATAAATACCATAGGCTTCACGATAGTTAACAGTGATCCAGTAAGCATAAAGTTTTGCTACCGCATATGGTGACCGCGGATAGAAGGGCGTCTTCTCCGTTTGCGGAATTTCCTGTACCTCACCATATAGTTCAGAGGTTGATGCCTGGTAATAACGTGTCTTTTTTTCCAAGCCTGAAATACGAATAGCATCAAGTATTCTAAGTGCACCGGTACCTACGGCATCTGCCGTATATTCCGGACTCTCAAATGAAACTGCGACATGACTTTGTGCTGCCAGGTTATATATTTCATCAGGCTGTATCTGTTGAATAATACGTACAAGATTCATTGAATCTGTTAGGTCGCCATAATGCAAAACAAATTTCTGTTCTTTCTCATGTGGATCTTGATATAGATGATCAATACGATCAGTATTAAATGACGAAGCTCTACGCTTTATACCATGAACTTCATAGCCTTTATTTAATAAAAATTCTGCCAGATATGCACCATCCTGTCCGGTGACGCCTGTTATGAGTGCTACTTTTGCCATTGTTTGCAACCTTGTTTAGTCTTTTATTATAACGATTAATAATTATGTATCTTCTCTACCATATACGTCATCAAATCTGACTATATCATCTTCCCCCAGATAACTACCCGTTTGAACTTCGATTAATTCCAACGGGATTTTTCCGGTGTTTTCCAAACGGTGTTTTTCACCTAATGGTATATAGGTTGATTCATTTTCAGACATTATGAATTCTTTCTCACCACAGGTTACTTTGGCTGTGCCTTTTACAATGATCCAGTGCTCTGCCCTATGATGATGTAACTGTAATGATAATCGAGCCCCCGGTTTAACCATGATGCGTTTTGCCTGAAAACGTTCTTCACAATCAATACACTCATAGGTACCCCATGGACGATAAACTTTATGGGGAACCAGAGCTTCTTCACGCTTTGTATCCTTGAGTTCATCTACTATAGCCTTTACATTTTGAGCAGCATCTTTATGTGCTACCAATACCGCGTCAGCTGTTTCAACAATCACGTGGTCTTTTACGCCTACAACTGATACCAGGCGATTTTCTGAATGAATATAACTATTATCACTATCGATAACGCAGGTATCCCCATGAAGGACATTACCTCTTTCATCACTCTTACCCACTTCCCACAGGGCAGTCCATGAACCAATGTCGTTCCAACCTATATTAACGGGAACTACTACCGCCTGACTGGTTTTTTCCATAACTGCATAATCAATGGAATCGCCAGGACATTTCTCAAATATATCTTTGTTTAATCGGATAAAATCCAGATCAGAGACACCCTTATCAAGCGCTTCTTTACTGTCTTTTAGCATCTCTGGATTAAACGTCTCAAGCTCATTTAAGTATTCAGATGCTTTGAACATAAACATGCCACTATTCCAGTAATAGGAACCCTGCTCAATATATGACTCAGCTGTTTTTTTATCTGGCTTTTCTACAAATTTTTCAACCTGGCAGATATTTTCATTATTGGCCAGAGGCTCACCCGCCTTGATATATCCATAGCCCGTTTCTGGCGCGTCGGGAATTACGCCAAAAGTAACCAGTTTATTATCCCTTGCTGCCAGGCAACCTGATTCCACCGCTTTATGGAATGCTTGCGCATCTCTAATAACATGATCAGCGGGTAATACTAGTATCACCACATCTTCATCCGCGATTTGCATTGCCTTAATCGCCGATATCGCAACAGCTGGAGCAGTGTTTCTACCAAAGGGTTCAAGAATTATAGCCGCGGTATTAACATCAATTTCTCGCATTTGCTCTGCAATCATAAATCGATGTTCTTCATTACAAACCACAATAGGATCAGCAAGATCCTGTATTCCTTTTAATCTTGAAACTGTTTCCTGAATCATGGTTGCATCAGACACAAGGGATAACAGCTGCTTGGGCCTCATTGCTCTTGACAAAGGCCATAGTCGTGTCCCTGACCCGCCGGATAAAATTACTGGAATAATCATATTTAAGTCCTATACCTTCTATCTTAGAGCCGACCATCAACTTCGTTACTATCTAATACATATTTAATATCAAATAGCACATGGCTGGATTTTCCTAACTTGTGTATATCTTTCGCCCCCATATCAATAAACTGCTTATGAGCAACAGCCAGAATAATGGCATCATATTTATTTTTATCTGGTTCATTAATTAATGAAAGACCATATTCTTCTTTAGCTTCTTCATGACTAACCCAAGGGTCATAAACATCAATATTGACATTGTAATATGACAATTCTTCCAGCAAATCAACAATTTTTGTATTGCGCAAGTCAGGACAGTCTTCTTTAAAAGATAACCCCATAATTAGAACATTTGCATCTACAATATTAATCTTTTTCTGTGCCATTATTTTAACGAGCTGTTGAACAACATGTGTAGACATGAATTCATTGGTATGACGACTAGCAGGAATAATAGACGGCTCGAATCCCGTCTCCTGTGCCTTGTGCACGAGATAATAAGGATCAACTCCAATACAGTGCCCTCCTACCAGACCGGGACGAAATGGCAGAAAGTTCCACTTTGTTCCTGCCGCTTCGAGTACATCGAGCGTATCAATTCCCAGACGCGAGAAAATTAATGCCAGTTCATTAACCAATGCAATATTTACATCGCGCTGAACATTTTCAATAACCTTGGATGCTTCAGCAACACGAATAGAGCTTGCCTTGTGGGTACCCGCTGTAATTATTAACTGATATAAGTCATCAACAAAATCGGCAACTTCCGGTGTCGAGCCAGATGTGACTTTTAATATGGTTGATACCCGGTGTTCTTTATCACCTGGATTAATTCGTTCAGGGCTGTAACCTGCATAAAAATCCCGGTTATATTTTAAACCTGATTTTTTCTCAATAACCGGAATGCAAACTTCCTCAGTAGCGCCCGGAAAAACAGTAGACTCATATATAACAATATCGCCTTTTGATATAACATCTGCCAACATAGCACTGGCTTTTTCAAGAGGCGACAGGTCGGGCTTTTTATATTTATCTATCGGCGTAGGCACCGTTACAACATAAACATTGCAGACTTTTAAATCCTCAATGTTTGCACTGTATGCTAACTGTTTAGATTGGGTCAGTTCCTCATCACTCACTTCCAGTGTGCTATCCGTACCAGACATTAATTCCTTAATTCGAGACTCATTAATATCAAAACCCAACACTGGCATTTTCATGCCAAACTCTACTGCCAACGGTAGGCCCACATAGCCCAGACCGATAATTGCTATTCTTGTTTTATCTAAATTAAACATTTCTGATTCCTACACTATATATAGGCATTAATTGCCGCATGTGATTTGATTTAAATTATTTTGCCCATGCGGGTAGTGTTTTTTTACTAATCTTATTTATCATCCGAGACATCAAACCTGGCTTAACATCCAGACTTCCATAGTCTCTATCACGGGTATAGGCTTTATTCAGAACTGTACCGATCACTTCATTATTCTGCAACATTTCAAAAGATCTGCGTAATTCGTTTTCCTGTGTTTTGCCTTCCTCAACAACAACTAATGAAGCATCAACTGTTGGAATAAAAGCCAAGGCATCCGAACTTTCCAATAGAGGCGGCAAATCAAATAAAACTATACGCGATGGATACCGGTGCTTAAGTTCTTCAACAAGCTGGTTCATTTTAGGAGAACTTAACATTTCCGATGAATTTGTTATTGCATGCCCTGCAGGAAGAATAACAAAACGTGGAATCCCCTCCGGATGTACAAGCAAATCACCCAATGCAACATCTTTAGTCAGATAATCACTAAGACCACTATCAGTATGGAAATTAAAAAACTTTTGAATCCGGGGTGACCGAAGATTAGCATCAACCAGAAGCACTGTGTTATCCACTTCCCTGGCAAGACTAATAGCTAAATTAATTGCCGTTAACGTTTTTCCTGCGCCTGTATCTGGACTTGTTACAGCTAGTGTATTCCAGTTTTTTTCATTTAAGCGCTGAAGTATCTGAGTTCTTAACAAGCGATAAGCATCTGATATTGTGTTTTTCTGGTCGACTATAATTCTTTTTTCCCGCAGTTCACGTATCGGCATCTCAACTGAACGGGTTTTCGTATATTTAATCTCCTGCTCCGCTATACTTTTATGCTGCTGACCCACACCTGAAGAAGCCGGAACATTACCTGCATTTTTCTGCCTTTCCTTCCTGGCCAACTCTAAAGCCTGTTTAATACGCTCCATATCTTGCCTCTTTTAAATTTCTCACATTCCAATAATATCTTCTATCTTTCTAAGCACTCTGAACCATAGAACATCTAACGGAGTCCATAAAAAATTAACCAATAGTATTGCCACAACAATACTTATTACAACACCCACAACCACCATCAGAGTAAGTCGCTGCTTTCTTACAAGGTCCTGGGTATTATATATTGTAGGAATAACAGCCAATGGCGCGGCTGTCAGCATTTTAGTGATGCTATTAATTCCACGTATTGATGAATCCATCCCTTCCTGAAAAATAGCCAGCCCCAGGCCACCAGCAATAGCAAATACCAAAGACAGAAAAATTATGGCAATACGGTTAGGCTTTACAGGCTCCTCTGGAAGCTGAGCAGGATCAATCAAAATAAATGACTCGCCCTTACTTTCTTTTTCCAGTTCCTGACCAATATCAGCCTCCATCTGTCGCGCCTTTATATCCTGATAACGCGTTAATGCATTTTGACGCTCACGAGTTAATATTTGGTATTCTTTTTCCACCTGTGGTGCCTGAGCAATACTATCTTCATATTTATGCAATTTTTCTTCTAGCTCAATCTTACGCTCACTAATAGACTTTATTGCAGACTCAACCGTCTGCAACTGCGTTTGCACGGAAATATATGCCGGGTTATCCGGTTGCATCTCCATCACTTTCCGCTCAGGTGATTTTTCAGCCTGCTTAAGTTCTTGTTCCAATCTGGCAATAACTTTTTTTAGTTTAATAACATCCGGATGATCTGCTCCATATTTTTCATTCATCATTCCTAATTCTGATCTTTTTGATGAAAGCAACTTGGCTTTTTCTGCAATATCTGCGGAGACTCCAACCTGCTTTCTAAGGCCTTCAATTTCACGTTTTATTTTCACCACATCCGGATGTTGTTCAGAATATTTTGCAGAAATACTGGCATACTCCGATTCAAGCGCTTTAAGCCTAGAAGCGGGATCTAATATACTCACTCCTGTAGCTGAGCGCATATTAGTTAATGGATTAATCTGTGCTAACTGACTTTCCAGATAGAACTTCCGCTCCTTATTGGACCTCAAATCTGCATCCACCTGTATCAACTCATTTTCTACTCGACTCATCAAAGACAAGTTCATTGCGGCCATTTCCGGCAGGGATTCGGAGTGTTTATCCTTAAACTCAGCTAACTTAGCCTCTATCCCTTCAATAGTTTTTTCCAGCTTTTTAGTTTCATCTGTTAAAAATATATAGGTTTCTGAAGCCTTCTCTTTCCTGGATTTAAGGTTTTCAGCCAGGTATAAACTTGTCAGCTCTCCAGCCACTTTCTGAGTAGATTCAGGTGTATCCCCTTCATATGACAAGGTAAATGCAATGGTTGCCACACCCGGCCGGCCAGTCCTCGGATCCATGACCTCAGCACTAATCATATCTAGCGCTATATCATCACGCATATTTTCAAGCACTTCCTCCGAAGTTTTTCTCTTTCTATCTTCCGCATATAAATTATACTTTTCAATAATTTGCATTAAGTTACTTCTGGTCATTACTCGTTGACTAATAGTCTGAATACGCTGTGCAGCATAGGAGGTTACTGTTGAACGCACTAACTCACTTGGAATATCCTGTTCCTTGATTAAAATTGTTGCAGATGAACGATAAGTTGGCGGCCAAACCAATGCCACTACCATACCCAAGATAAAAATAACCGTCATGGTTATAATAATTGAAACCTTCCGGCGGCTTAATATTGCCAGATAATCTTGCAGTGTTTTTTCTTGTTGTTCCATTTTAATTTTTCAATTTCGCTAGTATGTTGACATCAGTCTAGGCCAGACTGTGTATAAATTAATTGACACAGAGTTAGATACTCGATCAATCCCATCACTGATATATAATGAACTGATATATTGGTAATTAAAACTCAGACTTATATCCCTTGCTACTTTATATTTTAATGATAAGTCAAGTATCCTCCTCTTTATATCGCGATTATTATTCACTCCCTCTATTGTTAGAGTTTTTATTGAGTTAGTATTGAGTATAGCTGCTAGTCTTGAATTGATTGAGTACTGGTAATTAAATTTAATTTGATCCTGTTGCTGCGCACCGCTTACGCTTGA
Source organism: Gammaproteobacteria bacterium (assembly GCA_027071355.1). GTDB lineage: Bacteria > Pseudomonadota > Gammaproteobacteria > GRL18 > GRL18 > JANELJ01. Next base: position 22,022 of record JALSUJ010000451.1, read on the forward strand.
TGGAATAACAGTCCGGGACAGGTCAATACCATATTGCGAAACTTCCGAGCTGGTGTTCAAGCTGGCGCTGATAACATTGCCATCATTTTTTGTTTCAATATCACCCAATACAGGACTTAAACAGCTCCCATCAAGCAGGTTAAATAAATCACAACCAATCAACTGATTATAAAAAACAGACTTCAATACTCGTTTACCTGCCGATAATCGAAAGCCGTATGCTTGTGTTAAGGAATATCCATAAGATAATTGATAAACAGTCTGATCATATTCAAATGTATTGATCTCATTTGAAAACTGCAATAATGATGCTGTTGCATCCAACCTTGATCGCTCAGAAAACTCCCAACCATAAGATAATGCGGCATTATTTGTACTATATCCTGAGAAACCAGATGGAACAGTTCCCCGATAACTAACTACCGTGCGACCCAGATCTATATTCATCTCTGTATCTTCACTCAGCTGACGCTGCCAATTTATATCTATTGTCCGCGTTTTTCGGTTCCATTGCTCATCTTCTTTACCTGCGTCTGACAGAATCGTTTTTACATTTCTATTTAAAGACGCAGTATCATCATTACGAATATTTAACTGATACTGACTCAACTCTGTTTTATAGATACTATTAGCTACAAAAAACACGCTATTATTATCCAGGCTACCATTTGATGGATATCGTGTACTCCTGACACTACCATCTATATTAAAATCCCATGCTTCTGCATCCATTTTCATTTTCAATTTAGGGGTAGCAGTAACCCCCGCAATACTTTCCTTATTGGTTTCAAGCAGCCTGAGATTGTCATCATAACGAACCGATACATACAGACTAGGGTCAACACGAAACTCTTCAGCCTGCAATTGCATATTCAGCAAGCACAAAAATACCCCGAAAACTCCTCTGCGAATATCCCCTGAACGAAGCATTATGAAAGACAGTATCTAAGGAACAACAACAACATCGCCACTTTGCAGAATGATATTCTGCTGAAGCTCATCTCCCTGTGCGATTTCATCGTATTCAAACGGAATGGCGGTTTCCCTGCCTTTAACCCGGCGTAATATTTTGATATTGCCGGATTTGGCATAGGCATTCAGGCCGCCAGCCATGGCCAGCGCCTGCATGACGTCGATATAGTGGGATGCCACAAACTCACCCGGACGGTTAACCTTGCCCACCACAAACACTTTATTGCTGGTGACTTTCAGTACGGAAACATTAACAACCGGGTCGGGAATAAAGCGCTTTATTTTATTAACAATAATTTTCTGTAGCTGGGTGGCTGTTTTACCCCCTGCCTGTAACTGCCCAACCAGTGGAAAGCTGATTCCCCCATCCGGACGTACCAGCACTTCTTTTTGCAGGCCATCTTCCTTCCAGACGGAAATTTCCAGCACATCGCCCGGGCCAATTAAATAAGCCGG
>JALSUJ010000452.1 GCA_027071355.1 Gammaproteobacteria bacterium
CTGTACTTGCAGGCAGCTATTATTTTTCTAATAGCTTTGCTTGTGGCAAAATTATCCGGTTTTGTTATTAGCAAAATTATTTTACGAATTGCCAGAAATACCCGCACGTCTCTGGATAATAAGATTGTTGCTATACTGCATGCTCCGGTCTTTTATACCGTTATCTTCATTGGTACGGGGGCCGCTATCTACTGGCTTGATTTACCGCCCTTTATTCATGACCTGACTGTGTCTCTGGTTGCCAGTCTGGCCATTTTTATCTGGTCTTTGTTTTTTATTCGACTGGTTCGGATTTTATTAAAATCACTGGCTTATCGAAAAAATAATGATTCCATTATTCGTATTGAAACCTTACCGCTGTTTTTAAATATCTCTATAGTTTTGATCAGTGGCCTGGCCATTTATATGCTGTTTCGTGCCTGGGATATTGATATGACAGCCTGGCTGGCTTCTGCAGGTATTATTGGTATTGCCATTGGTTTTGCTGCCAAGGACACTCTGGCTAATTTATTTTCCGGGGTGTTTATTATGGTGGATACTCCTTATAAAATTGGCGATTTTATTGTTCTGGATTCCGGGGAACGGGGAGAGGTGACGCATATTGGTATTCGCAGCACCCGAATGTTAACCAGGGATGATGTTGAAGTCACGATCCCCAATTCAATTATGGGCAATACCAAAATTATCAATGAGTCTGGCGGACCGCATAAAAAAAACCGGATCCGGGTAAAAGTATCTGTGGCTTATGGTACGGATACGGATCAGGTTCGCAAACTGTTAATGGCAGTCGCCCAGCAGCAGCCAGGGATCTGTAAAATACCCGAGCCTCGCGTGCGCTTTCGCTTAATGGGGGATTCCGGCCTGCACTTTGAATTATTATGCTGGATTGATGAACCGGTACTCAGAGGACGTTCACTGGATGCCATGAATGAAGCCGTCTATAAAAAATTTCTGGAACAGGGAATAGAAATTCCTTATAACAAGCAGGACATTTATATTAAGGATGTTCCTGATACTTTAGGCAAGTCATAATTCTGCTTTTAATATGATAGCGATTAAAAATTTCTGCCAGATTAAGTGCTTTTTGTTTATGCCAGGAGGTATAAATTAACAGGACGTTCCTGGGTTTAAAATCTGCATGCAGGGTAGGGGTAATATTAAATTCTTCATTTTGACAGACAAGGCAGATATGGGTTTCAAATCTTTGCATGGTTCAGGATAATTCTGTTAAAAAAATCGGGCTTTTTCCCGGACTGGAAAAATATTTTATGGCCTTAATATGCTCTATACGATCAACCCTGTTTAAAGCTTCATCAATGGTAACCAGCTGTCTTCTTCTAAAATAATCTTCCGGCCATTCATCCAGTATTTTCTGGATATGCAGAGGATATATACGTAATATATCACCATCGGCAGTTTCATATTCCCGGTAACTTTTTTTATCCAGAATATTGCCTTTTACTCCGGCTTCTTCATAACTCTCCAGTTTAGCAACATCAGAATGTTTTAGGTCATGTTCAATGTTTCCTTTAGGTAAAATCCAATGTTTACCAGAGCTGTTGGTGATCAGCATAATATGCAATTTATCTTTTTTAAAAAGAAAAGGAAATGCACCAATTTGCAGCATTTTTATAATCCTTTATCTGTTCCATTATCCCAGAAACCTGTCTGGAGTAACGGGGGGTCTTTAAAGTGAAGTGACCACTTCATTAAATAATTTTCGATAGGCCTGGGCAGCGCTTTTTTTATTGGCATAAGCCAGAACCGGATCTCTATGCACACCCATACGTTCGATCTCCAGGGAAAATTCTATTATGGTTTTCATAAAGTCCGGGTATCGATTTTCCATCTCTTTTATGGTCTGATGATGTAGTTTATTATTGCTTTGAGCCATAGAAAAGAAAGGGTGTATTTTTTTCTTTTTATAACCATT
>JALSUJ010000453.1 GCA_027071355.1 Gammaproteobacteria bacterium
CTTTTAGTGGCTCGTTTGCAAATCGCCTTAATGATATAAGCCAGTTACAGGTTGCTGAGGCAAAAGATGGCGATGTTATCAGGCCAGGTGTTGTCTTTATTGCGCCAGGTGACAGGCATCTGGAAGTTAAAAAAAGCGGTGCGAAATATATATGTAAGGTAACAGATGGTCCAGAGGTTAATCGTCATAAACCAAGTGTCGAAGTGTTAATGAATTCTGTTGCAAAATATGTAGGGCCCAATGCTATGGGCATTATGCTGACCGGTATGGGAGCGGATGGCGCAAAGGGTATGTTAAAAATGAAAGAGCAGGGTGCTTATAATATTGCCCAGGATGAAAAAAGTAGTGTGGTCTGGGGGATGCCGGGTTCAGCCGTTAAAATAGGAGCGGTTGATAAAGAAATAACGCTATCAAAAATTCCACAGGAAATTGTTAATTATTATATTAAAAATAAGTAACGTTAGTGGGTTGTCAAGATAATAAGTCAGGAGTAAAGCCATGAGTATAAATGCAAGTGTTAGTGCAGATAATAAAGAAGCTATACTGAAAATATCCGGTCGATTTGATTTTAGTTTGCATAATGAATTCAGAAATGCCTATAAGGATATAGCCGTAACAGCAGGGATTTATACGGTTGATCTTGGGCAAACAGAGTATCTTGATAGCTCTGCACTAGGTATGTTGCTGCTATTAAAGGAATATGCAGAAGCTAATTCAAGTACGGTTAAAATTGCGAATGTAAGCAGTGAAATCAGAGAAATTCTTAATATTGCAAGTTTCGATAAATTATTTACCCTGGAGTAGGTTTAACTACAATATATTTTTATGGCTGATGTTTCAATTCTTATTGTCGATGATGATCTTACGAATCGTCTGGTTTTAAAATCCTTACTTGCCGATGCGGGTTATTCTTCCATCGAGGTCGAAAATGGAAAGCAGGCTGTTGATATAACAGAAAAAAAGGATTTTGATATTATTCTGATGGATGTCATGATGCCGGTTATGGATGGCTATGAGGCTGCAAAAATTATCAAAAGCCGAATTAAAAAATTCACTCCTATCATATTTCTAACTGCAATGACTGATGAGGCTTCATTAACCAAATGTATTGACGCTGGTGGTGATGATTTTCTTACGAAGCCTTATAATCATGCTATTTTAAAGTCTAAGATCAATGCTATGCTTAGAATTGCAGGCCTGTACTCTAAAATAGAAGATCAAAATAATCAGCTCAATATTCATAATGCCCGTATTCAACAGGAAGTTAATGTTGCAAAAAAAGTATTTGATAATGTTTTAAGTCATGATTTTCGAGGTAATAAAACAGGGCTTAGATATTCCATGTCCCCTATGTCTGCATTTAATGGTGATTTGATTCTGGCAGAGCGTAATCAGTCTAATGGCCTGGATATTTTGTTGAGTGATTTTACTGGTCATGGCCTGTCTGCAGCAATTGGGTCCATTCCCGTCGCAGATATTTTTTATGCAATGACAAAAAAAGGTTTTTCCTTTCTGGAAACTATCGCTGAAGCCAATAATAAGTTGCGTAGACTTTTGCCTACACAAATGTTTATGTCGGCGGTATATATAAATATAAATCGGGTTGATAATGTTGCGAGTATCGTTAATTGTGGTTTGCCGGATGTTTATTTGTATCGTGGAAACCGTATTATCAAAAAGATACGTTCAATGAATATCCCATTGGGTATATCAGTTTTTCGACCAGATGATTTTGATTTTGAAATTATTCCTCTGGAATATGGTGACAGGATAATTGCTGCAACAGATGGCGTTATGGAAGCAGTTAACACTAAAGGTAAGATGTTTGGTGTCGAGAATGTAATAAAAAGTATATCTGATGCGACTAAACCTGAATATGTATTTGATAAATTAATTCACGATTGTGCTGAATTTTCCAAAGGTGTTGAGC
>JALSUJ010000454.1 GCA_027071355.1 Gammaproteobacteria bacterium
AACCGTTTTTATTGGTGTTCCGTTGTCCGGGTTGTAGTTGCAGTTATAATCGATCAGGTCGCCGGTAAATACCAGCAGGTCTATTTCCTGGTCCTGTCCAAACTGCTGCATCAGATCTCTCAGGCTGTTATAACTGGTGTTGAGCATGGGCCCGATTTTTGGGCTTTTGGGGCTGTTTTCATCGCCTTCAACCGGCTCAATAATACGTGCCTGGCTTTGTGCCAGTGCATGTTGCCGGGAGGACACATGGACATCACTCAGATGTCCTATGGACAGGCGGGCTTTACTGCTGATATAGACAGGATGCCAGGCCTGTAACTGAAAGGCTTCCTCTGTTTCCTGCGGTATTTTAAACACCGGCCGGTTGTCTGTGATCTCGCATTGCAGCGCCCTGCCCTTTCGAAAGGCTTTATTGTACTGCTCGGTCAGTTTGTCCTGTTCTTCAAAAAAATAGCCGGCCTGTGTATCATCGGTCTGCCCTGGATTTTTTTCTTCTGGACTCTGGTAGCTGATCCAGGAGAAGTCATACAGCCCTTCATTCAGGTCCAGGTTGTGCAGAACAATTTCAAAGCCATGGGTCAGTTTTTTCTCAAGGTAGTGTTTTTTTACTTCGGGATGAATAAGGGCAAATTTTTCCTGGTCACGGTTAGTCAGCAGTTGATTGTTTATCTCGTTCAGCTCCCACAGATAGTGTACCTCTATATTTTTAATGGCATCTTTATTACGGGCAAATATGGGTTGCTTGGCATGGCAGCTTTTATCGGTATCGTTCCAGGGCACCAGTTTGAGTTGCATATTAACGGCACCGGATACAGAGGCGCCGGCCTTGTTATTAATTTTTCCGGCTGAATTTTGATAGCTATGGTAAAAGGCATCATCGGCCAGCAGTATTATGTGTAACGGTTCATCGGACTTTGCCACCAGCGGACACAGAAACGAAGGGTATAGTATGGAGGCATTAACCGGCTCAAGTTTCAGACAGCCTTTAAAGGTTGTGTCGGTCTGTTCAGACAGATTGTCTGACTGTTTAAATACAAGGGTTGCAGAGTGATTTTTAACTACTTTTTGCGGATTTTCCTGGTTGTTTTGCATTCGTATCGTCCTTTATTGATCACACAGCCAGAAAGGATGGCAGGTTAAAGATTTCCAGTTCGAACTGGTTTTTCATTTGGGCCCGGGCTATAGTGATTTCTCCCTGTTCAATGGTGCCTTTATAAACGCTGCCCCGGTCAGTGGTGATTTGATATTCCAGCCCCTCCAGCAGTTCAAGATAAGCTGAGAGCTTGTTATCAAATTTATCCAGCAGGTTAATATGAATATCCTTTAAAGGCAGTAAGCAAAAGCGGTTAACTTTTTCCAGACTTAAACCTTCGCTTTTTCCTGATTCAATGTCCTTAACAGTGGTATTGGCTTTGCTATGGGCAAAGTCACGGCTTAAGGGGGCAGGATGTTCAGGCCGGAAGGGATGCGGCAAAAGGACAATGCTGTGCTCACCCGGCTGAACATTTCCTATATGGGCAAAACCATTATTGTCAAGACGGCCCTGGCGAATACGGATATCGCCCTGGAAGATTTGATAGGGATGACCTGGATAAGGCCGGTTATTATTATCCACCAGCAGTATTTCCAGCCAGCTGGTCTTGACTTTGGGTGTCTGTGCGGCGGGTTCCATCGGCAGTGGTGCCAGCGGATGGGGCTCCGGTTTTAGCAGTAAGCGGGCGATATTGCCTTTGAAATTTATTTTTTCTGGTGCCGGGGGCTGCTGCGGGTCAATGGGTTTAAAACACTGGCCGGGTTTGTTTTTGTCTGCTTCAACCGCCAGCCAGGGTTGTTGTGGTTGGGCCGCTGCGGCAGAGGAGGCACTGGCAGCGCCGTTAAAATCTATTCTGGCACCCTGGGCGGTAATACCCGAAGGGTCTATTTTTATA
>JALSUJ010000455.1 GCA_027071355.1 Gammaproteobacteria bacterium
GTTGCATGCTTATCCGTTAGGTCGTCCTCAGCGCTGGATTGAGCGGGTTTATGATGAGGCTAGCCAATCATATAAATGGGGGAGCATGGATAAACTGACCGGGCAAAAACAATTATGGCAGGAATCTACGCGCTCTAATGCGCTGTTTCTTTCAACGGCTATGCAATTAAACAGCAAGCAACTCAAGCCTGTCTTTAACTGGTTTTTGAAAACATTGCATGTGGCGGGATTTGGCCGCTGGCATCCAGGGTTTTCTATTTCTTTATGTGAGCAAAACGATAACAGGCTTAAAGTTCTTGATTTTCTCAAGGCTGCCGATGTTGATATTGATGATATTGAACTGGAGCATGAAAAGTTTAATCCGGATACATTACCTGACGATCTGCCGCAAGAGGTTCGTTCTCAAATCGGCAGCAAGTTTAAGGATAGCCCGGTCATCAATGTAAAAACGTCTCATCTTTTAAAAAGTGGAAAGAAGGTTTTATTTGATCTTAATGATGAGTCAGATGGCACGCAAAAAATCTTTGCTTTGTCTGGCCCATGGCTGGATACACTTAAGAATGGCTACACGCTTGTCATTGATGAACTGCATGACAACCTGCATCCTTTAATGGTGAAATTTCTGGTGGATCTCTTTCACAATGATGAGACCAACCCGAATAATGCGCAATTAATCTTTACCACGCATGAAACGTCAATTCTTAATCAGGATGTATTTCGCCGTGATCAGATCTGGTTTTGTGAAAAAGATAAAGAGCAATCATCAAGCCTTTTCCCGCTTACTGACTTCAGTCCCAGAAAGGGTGTGGATAATCTGGAAAAAGGTTATCTGTCCGGTCGATACGGTGCTTTGCCATATTTGAAACCTGTCAGGAAAGCCATGAGGTGCTAAGTGGGAACTGATGACCTGTTTAGCAAAAGGAAGGCTAAATCTGCCAAGCAACTGGCTCGAAAAAAAGCCAGCAGAGCATCCTATGATCGCGTTTTAATCGTATGTGAAGGTTCTAAAACCGAGCCGAATTACTTTTGCGGTCTGATAAATGATTTAGAGATTAATTCGGCAAATGTTGAAATTGACGGAGATTGCGATTCAAGCCCGGGACGTATTGTTGAATATGCCAAACGACTTTATACGGCAGAGAAAAAGACTGGAGATGGCTACGATAAGGTTTTCTGTGTTTTTGATAAAGATTCTCACCAATCCTATGATACTGCTCTGAGATCTATTCAAGCACTAAGCCCTAATGGCGTATTTATAGCGATCAATTCTGTCCCCTGTTTTGAATTCTGGCTGCTGCTGCATTATGTATTTACTACAAAGCCATTTATGGCTGATGGAAAGGGTAGTTCATGTGCCAGTGTGATTGTTGAGCTAAAGAAATACCTGGCAGACTATGAAAAAGGCGATAATGATATTTATGCAGAGGTAGCCGGGCAAACTGAGCAGGCTATTGCATATAGCAAGCGAGTGTTAGCACAGGCAGAAGAAAGTAATACAGACAATCCGTCAACCCTGCTGCATGTGTTGGTTGAGTTTTTGCAAAATATAAAAATCATCAAGGACGTTTAAGGTTGCTCAATGTGCGTTTCTGCCTTTCGGTGTACTGAGACCAGGTGATTTAATAACACAGAAGTATACTGAAAGCGCAAATATTCGCATTAAATGCGAATATTTACTTATAAAATATCAGGACAGGGTCGCCACTGCAAGCAATTGAATAATGAAGATAAACGTATAAAATAAGCATCAATATCAGGCTTAAACGGCCTGTTTTAAGGATAAAATCACCGCTTTAAGGAGAGAAGCCAATGCCACGCGCCAATCAACATTGTTCAGAATAACAATTAATCACGGAAACCTTAAGCAATGAGTTTACGATTCTGGCGGCGCATTAAACTGGCGCCTGGCATTACACTTAAT
>JALSUJ010000456.1:0-15203 GCA_027071355.1 Gammaproteobacteria bacterium
TCTATACCCGGTTCAAGGCGGATGGTGTTTTGCGGCAATAGTCCGCAATGGGAAAGCTTTTATATTTCTTCTATGGGCGGGGCGGCTTATACATTCCAGCATGTCGGGGTTAATTTTGTCTGTTTAACAGGGCGTTGTGAGCGACCTAGCGTGTTATTACTCAATAATGATGGTGATAATATTTCAGTACGTCTGGAGCCTTTTGAAGACTATCGTGATGTCTGGGAGGGCTATAAAACCAGTGAGGATTACGATGGGGATGAGGTCATTGGAATTTATGCCCTGCAGCATGCTATTTTTGATCGCTGGGCCAGTGAATACGATCCAAAGCGGGTACGTGCTTTTGTGGTAGGCCCGGCAGGTGAATTGACTAATGAGGGTACTATTGCTTCTTCAACCGTAAAAAAAGGCAAATTTACCGCAGTTGTGGACTGGTGTGGGCGAGGTGGTATGGGCAGTCAGCTATTTCATAAGCACAATATTGTCGGTTGTCTGTTTGGCGGTAACTGGGTTGATCCTTATAAACCTAAAGCCCGGGATACGGATGTTTACTTTAGCGAACATTTTGGGAATAAAGGTGTTAAAGTCGATAAAGCAGCGACTGTTAAGTATTATTATGATCCTAAGATTAAAACCGGCGGGACTTTTGGTGCTAATCTGTATAATATTGGTGATATGTTAATGACTTTTAACTATCGCAGCACATCTGCAACTAATGAAGAGCGTTTGCGTCAGCATCAGGACTTTATTGTTGATCATTATCTTAAACAATATAATGAAGAAACCATAGCAACCAAAAACTTTGATCATTGTGGTGAACCCTGTGCCACTGCCTGTAAAAAACTCAATGGCAAATACAAAAAAGACTATGAACCTTATCATGCATTAGGGCCTCAGTGCGGAGTGTTTGATCAGCGTGCAGCAGAGCTGTTAAATGATCATGCGGATGCAATGGGTATGGATGCGATTCAGATAGGGGGCACTCTGGCCTGGATTATGGAGTGTATTGCCCATGATTTAATACCGGCTGAACAATTCGGCTTTCCTGATAAGTCACAGATGAAATTTCAGCAGTTTACTGCAGACACTAAAGAATTTGATCTGGTTAATGACAGCATGCGTAATGCTCAGTTTGCTATTAAGCTGATGAATGCAATTTTGTTTGATGAGCGTGCTGCTGTTTTTCGTAAGGGTATCCGTCCGGCGGCTTATGAACTGAATGAACAATTCCCTGATACGGAGCCTCTTGAACGGGCGGTTTTTCTGTCTCATGCTGATAATGGTCATATGGTACCCAATCAGTATTGGGTGCCCGGTATGGGCAGCCCAATGCCGTTAATGGGTAAATACTATGTGTTTTACGGCGGCGGTTTTACGACTCCCGATGAATTGGGGCGTAAGAATGTAGAACGCATGGTCTATGAGCTTATCAGCGATAATTGCGGTATCTGCCGCTTTCACCGTCAGTGGTCAGAACCCTTATGTGGTATTATTATTAATGATCGTTTTGATCTGGACATTGATTTTAAAGAGTTTCATTACCAGCTGGCTCAGGAAATTAATGAACATGAAAAAGGTCAGGCGGTGCCCTGGGAAACCAAACGTATGGCCGAACTGTTTTTTAATTATCTGGAATATTGCGGCGGCTCTGGTTCAGAGGATAACAATCTGTTTCGCTGGCAGCATCATGATGATATTCAAATTACCGCTCAGGCTTTCTGGCAGGCAATATTAAATGCTCAGGAAATAGCCTTTAAGGCGGGTGCGGATAATATTCCGGATTCCAAAACACCGGCGCAATATCGGGAGCATGTTTAGGGCTTAATTGTCACCAAGAGCATTAGCCAGTTCATTGCAGATGGCCGTGAAATTATTATCAATTTCCCGGCCACCCATATACAATGCTACAAGCTTTTTTAAACTTTCTTCCAGTAAACCAATAAAAAAATCTTCCTGTTCATCTGACAGATCCAGAAACTGAAAGCCTTGTTCCATTTTTAACATAAGCTTATCCATGATTTCAGTCGTTGAGCTTTCATGCATCCTGAACTGTGCTTCCAGATCACCCATGGTTGTCTGAATATTGTTCATAACATGGATCAGTGCTTTTTTTCTGGAAAAATCAATTAGTTTGGCTTCCACACCTTCCACAATGGCGGCAATTATATCTCTGAAGCGACCGTACATGATTTCATCATCAACAGGCATATTTTTAATGAGGATAGAGGCATGTTTGTCATTAAAAATAGTCTTATTCTGAAAGTCAAAGATACGTCCATGACTGGACAGGAGTTCAAAAACTTCTTCTTCAATGGGGCTACAAACCTGAGTAGAGTTTTGTAGACTTATATTTTTATTATCCTGTCGTAATTGTATACAACCTGTTAAGTTTAATTGCTTAAGAGTCTCAAAAATAGCGCCTGCTAACTCCGTTTCATTACGGGTGGTAAAGGTTTTTTTTATAAATTGTAAAACCGTGCCGTATTGTGAGGCTTCGGTCATGGCCTGAAAGGCCATACTCTGTGCGATATTATGTTGAATCTGTAAGTCTTTATTTTTATTCTGGTATTCTTTAACCTTGTCGACTTTGGCTAAAAGTTCTTTAGAAATAAAGGGCTTGACCAGATAGTCATCGCATCCAGCATCATAACTTTTCATGCGTTCTTCAGGGGAATTATCGCCGGTAATAAATATAATGGTTGTCTGTCTTTGTGGGTCAAGTGCCTTGATTTGGTCACAGATTGAATAGCCATTTTCGTCGGGCAGGTGAATATCCAGCAGAACAATATCAGGTTGTTGTTGTTTAAAACGTTCCAGGGCAGGTACACCAGACTCAAAAGCTATAGTCTTATAATTTTTGATAAGGAGTTCTTGAATCAGTTCCCTGATATGAGGTTCATTATCAATTATATAAACGAGAGGGTGTTCCATTTTATCTCCTGTTTAAATTACCGGTATTTATTAAGTATAGCTATGATTTTTTTAAGGTAAAATAAATATCTATAATTCTCTCAGTTTTTGTAAGGTATTTCCTACCTTTTTCTTTTTTTTCGTTTTTTATTATTGGATACTTTTTTTTTCTGTTCCAGTTTTTGTGCCAGAAGAATTAACTCCTGTGTTATTAATTCAGGTGTTTCCAGAGTAATTCTACCCAATCCACCGGTGCGTAAATCAGTGAGCAGGATTTTACTGGCTTTATTAAGATCGACATGACCGCCGCCACGTAAACAACCGCGTTTACGTCCGATAGCTTCTATAAGTTCCAGCTCATTAGCAGGCAATTGTTGCAGTTTAAAACGTTCTATCAGGTTTTCCGGATAAGCAGAAAGCAGGTAATATGCTGCGAAAAAAGCAATGTCGTCGTATTCAAAAGCAGTGTCCTTAACGGCTCCGGACACTGCAAGTCGATACATACTGGGTTCGTTTTCAACTTTGGGCCATAACACGCCCGGAGTATCAAACAGAACAATGCCGCCATTGAGTCTGATTTTCTGCTGCGATTTTGTGACTGCGGGTTCATTACCTGTTCTGGCAATCGTTTTGCCTGCCAGAATATTGATCAGGCTGGATTTGCCAACATTGGGTATCCCCATAATCATGGTATTGATTAACTCTCTTTTACCGGGACGATGGGCCATCATTTTTTTACAAAGTTCGATTAACAGGCGCATTCGCTCGGGATGCTCAGTGGTAAGCGACAGCGTTTTAACGCCCTGCTCCTGTTCCAGCCATGTCTGCCACTGGCGGGTCAGATCCGGATCCGCCAGATCACTTTTGGTCAGGATCTTTATACAGGGCTTATTACCACGGAGATTGGACAAAAGCGGGTTCTGACTGCTATAGGGGAGCCTTGCATCCAGTACCTCAATAATTAAGTCAATGCCGACCAGAGCTTCTTTGATCTCCTTGTTCGCTTTATGCATATGGCCTGGATACCAGTGAATAGCCATATTTTAATACTCCTGTCAGATGACAGGTTCAGAAGTGGTTGATCTTAACGATCTACAGCCCCTAATGTCTGTCATCCTTGCTTAATAATTGAACTTTGTTTATCACACCACCTACTTTAGCGTAATGCATAAGAGATGCAATACTTAAGGCTCGGTCGGCAATTTTTTCCAGGCGGCGTAAAGCGGCCATTATATCCTGATATTCCCGGGAAAGGTGTAAATCTTCATTGGTTTTCTTTAACAGGCTTTTTTCAATAATTTTATACAGTTCATCGTTTTTACTTTCTTCTACCACGACGATTTTATAATGTTCATTGACAGATTCCTTATCGTCCAGATCAAGTAATACCAGGGCATTTTCAAGTGCCGCAACGGAAGATCTCTGTAAAGGTACGGCATATTCCAGAATAAAGTCTTTATCAATTTCAACAGACAGGGCGTTAGGAAAATCCCGGATAAAGGAATGGGCACTGTTGACAATCCGATCGTATTCATTAGTAATTTTTAGAAAGGCTACCAGTTGACGCAGATCTCTGGCCTCAGGCGTATAAAGTGCAAAAATATTGATGATCATATTATCAATGGCATCAATTTTTTTATAGCGTTCCTGTTTGGAGATTTTTTTTATATCTCTGAGCTTACAGGGCTGGCAATGTTCCAGAGCCACCAGGATCTGCTCATTGATGTCCAGAGTGGTCTGGCCAAGATCCTTAATCTCTTTTTTGACCAGTTTCAGTTTTTCTTTTTCTATGGCTAACATTATCCATACCTTCCAGTAATATAATCTTCAGTTTTGTTTAATGTTGAAATTGTTTGAGTTCAGTTATGCTATATTCAAGTGAGAGGCTTTTTTATTGTTTTAGAAGATCGACACCCAAAGCATTTTCTCATAATTTTGGTATATGGCTTCCTGTATCGTTATTAAACCAGTAACTCCCTAAAGGTTTGACTGGGCGTCATAAGGACAGAAATAGCCGGTTTTAACCAAATCTTCCGGTAATATAATCTTCTGTTTTCTTATTTTTAGGATTAATAAAAATATTTTCAGTAACATCAAATTCAATTAATTTTCCCAGATACATAAATGCAGTATAATCTGAAATTCTTGAAGCCTGTTGCATATTATGGGTCACAATCACTATTGTATAGTTCTTTTTTAACTCAATAATCATTTCTTCAATGGCCAGTGTTGATAGCGGGTCCAGTGCAGAGGTCGGTTCATCAAATAAAATGACTTCTGGTTTCAATGCCACAACACGAGCTATACATAAGCGTTGTTGCTGACCTCCTGACAAGCCTCGAGCATCATCATAAAGACGTTCTTTCACTTCTTCCCATAATGCAACGTCTTTAAGCGCTTTAACAACTTTTTCTTTTAATAAACGCTTATTTTTGGTCCCTGACAAACGTAAACCATAAGCAACATTATCAAAAATAGACATAGGAAAAGGCGTTGGTTTCTGGAAAACCATCCCAACCCTTTGTCTTAACTTAATAAAATCATTTTCTTTTTTTATCAATAAAATATTTTGTTGTTGTGGCTCATCCAATAATAAAATTTCACCTTCATAGATGTTTCCATTGTAAATATCATGAATCCGATTCATACTGCGTAATAAAGTTGATTTACCACAACCACTGGGGCCTATGATAGCGGTTACCTTATTAGTTGGAATAGACATATTAATATTACATAAAGATGCTGACTTTGCACCACGATAAGTAAAACTAAAGTCTTTAATCTCCAATTTATTGTTCATTAATTTGTTTACCTTTTATTCCTGACTACATAACGGCCGAGCAAATTTAACATCATAACAATAATAGTTAGTACTAATGCAGCAGCCCAGGCCAGTTCAACTAACTTTTCATCCGGCATGGTAGCAAGATTATAAATAGAAACGGTCATCGAAGGGAAAGTATGATTTAAGTCAGTTTCCATGTAAATAGTAGAACCACTGGTATAAAGCAAAGGAGCCGTTTCACCCACAACTCGCGCAAAGGCTAAAATTAACCCTGTCATGATACCAACCTTAGCTGCCTTAAGAACGATATGTAATATCACATGATATTTAGATGCACCTATGGCCGCACCAGCCTCTCGCAATTCTACTGGCACAAGACTCAACATATCATCCGTAGTACTGACTACAATGGGTAATAACATAACAAATAATGCCGCCACACCAGCCCAGCCATTAGTATGACCAAAAGGCATAACGATAATGGCATAAATAAAAGTACCCACCACAATAGAAGGAGCAGACATCATTACGTCACTCAAATCTCGAATAAAATAAGCGTATCGGGAGTTGTTTCCATACTCCTGTAGATAAATGCCAGCCAGGATACCAACAGGAATACCAATAAATGCAGCTAATCCTGCAAGAACAAACTGACCCCAAATTAAATTTAAGATGCCATTATTAACCAGATTGTGGGTGAAAATATAAAGATTAAGCGCCCCTGAACCTTTAATAACCAAAGTAACTAAAATCCAGCCTAAAAAAAACAGACCTAAAATAGCCATCAAAGAGGATAAAAATATTGCCAGTTTATTAATTATCAATCTCATATATGACTACGCCTCAGAAAAAAATATTTAGCCATAAAAATAACCACAAAGCTGACAAGAAATAAAATCAATGCCAGATAAAAAAGAGCATTCATACTCAAGCCACTGGATTCTGCAAAATTATTAGCTAAGACAACGGGGATGGAATTGGTTGGGTCGGTTAGTTTTCCGGCAAATTTAAAGACACCACCGATAACAAAGGCCACCGCCATTGTTTCCCCCATAGCCCGACCTAATGACACAATAATAGAGCCTATAATACCTGCTTTAGCATAAGGAAAAATAATATCTTTGATGACTTCAAATTTTGTTGCACCCATCGCATAGGCTGATTCTTTTAATACATCAGGTGTAGTGTTAATAGCATCCCGGCTTAATGCAGCCATAAAAGGGATAACCATAACGCCTAACACCAGACCTGCAACTAACAACGATACACTATGTCCACCAAATATTGCAGAAACAAACGGTCCAAAATAAAAAAGTGCCCACATACCATAAATAATACTGGGAACAGCGGCTAATAATTCAATTGCAATCCCAATGGGAGCGACCAGTTTTTCATGTGCAATCTCAGAAAGAAAAACAGCTATTCCCATTGCAATGGGAATAGAAAAAAACATGGCAATGAGAGTTGTAAGCAAAGTACCCACCACCGGGACTCCTGCTCCATAGATTGTCCTGGTTTTTCCATTGTCTGATAATCCACTTTGCCCTGTATTTATGTCATCATCCATGGGTATTTCGTCATCATCAAACTCATCATCTATATCCGTATCCGTTAGAGTATCATCTTCCGTTTCAGAATATTCTGTTCCAATAGAATTGTCCTCAATATCTGCTGAGTAATCATCTGTTTTTTTATAAGCAGAGTTTTCAGTTGATGATTCTTTTATGATCGATGTTGGAGTTTTTGTTGATGTACCTGCATCCTTTTTTATAGAAGGTGAAGTATCAGCAACTTCAACCCCCCAACGAGGATCAGTTACAAAACCAAGCCCAAAGCTCTTAATGGCAGGTTGAGCATTAATATACAATACGATCAAAGTTGCAATCAGTATAACAAAAACAAAACTGGCACTGGCTGTTGACAGGTATTTAAAGAATTTTTCCATGAACTTGTTTTAACATAGTTTAAAATAAGAATAACTAAGTGGCTACCACAATGTACAACATGAGATAAGCAATATTATTTTAACTGAATTCATTAATAAATCCAGCTAATTTATCTGGCAGCTATTGGTTTGATAAGCAAAGAAAGTTAAACATAAATAAATCAGTTGGTTCAACTGATTTATTTATGTTTAACCACTCTGAAACCATTTACTGAATATCAGGATAAACCAACTATCAGTAAAAGGTTCAGAATGACCATAATGGTTGTTTTATTTCATACCATTTTTATTCATATATTGGTCAACTTTAGAAACAACACTTGGTGGCAGGGCAACATAACCCAGTTTTGAGATGGTATCTGGATGCTGTAAAGCAAAACGATAAAAATCAGCTACATCTTTTTTCTTCTTGCTTTCATCAGGAACCAGAACAAAAGTTGCCGCCATGATTGGATAACCTGATTTTGGGTACTGAATATTGGCATAAAAATCCTTTTTAGGATCTAAATCAGCGTATTTAGCACCTTCAGCAAATCTTGCTGTTGTCGGCTTAACAAATTTATGTGCTTTATTCTCAATAGTGGCCAGATTAAGGTGATTTGAAACTGCATCAGCATAATCAACATAACCTATAGAATAAGGATTCTTTTTAATGGCTGTAGAAACACCAAAATTACCTTTTCCAGCAATTTGATTAGGCATTGGCCAGTTTATAGCTTTCTTTGCACCAAAATGTGAACGCCACACAGAGTTCATTTTTGATAAATAATAGGTAAAACCAAAAGTTGTTCCTGATTTATCTGAACGATGAACAAACAACACTTTTCTATGGGGTAATTTGATACCGGGGTTGTCTTTTTTTAATGTGGCAGCATCCCAATATTCGATATTACCCAGTAAAATACCCGAAATAGCTGTTTCAGATAGTTTTAAATCAGAAACACCAGGGACATTATAAGCAAAGGTAATAGCGCCAATTGCAATAGGAAACTGAGCTAGTTTTTTCTCTTTCAGTACTTTGGGTTTTAAAGGTTTATCACTACCACCAAAATCCACATGACGAGCAGAAACCTGCTTTATGCCAGCACCAGAGCCGGTAGGAGAATAGTTTACTTTATTCGCTGTTTTATCAAAATAAAGTTTTGACCAGGCTTTATTCGCAGGATATTGAAAACTGGAGCCAGTACCTTCAATACTTGTTGCTGAAATAGCAGCGCTTGATAAAATTGAAAGAATAACTCCACCCAGCAATCGTTTTTTCATGTTATTGCACCCTTTTATATGAATAATTAATAATAAAATAATTAAGAAACAATAAAATGATACCATTCAAATATGACGATAATATGACAGGCTGTATAAATGGGCTGTATAAACGAAAACAACGATGGAGTAAGAAAATACCAGGGTGATTCAGAATATTATATGAATTGCCTCCTTAAAGGACGTTACTGTCAGTCCATTAAAGGTATAGCTCCCACAGTTGTTACCGATGATAAAGAACTTCTGAGATTATTAATGAAACAAAAAATGGAAGAAGAGGTATCAAAATAAATTTACAAGCAATATTATAAGTAAACACTTATGTTATTGCTAAAAAAATTGTGTCCAGCGGGGGTTATTCTCTGACAGCCTCCTGGCTCCTGTCAATGCACAGCTATTAATCTATCTGCTTACACCCGGAGGAAACCGGGTGTGCTGAATAGAAAAAAGAGGATGAAGCAACAGGGACTGGTATGGCTCGACCTAAAACAATTAGTTAAAGCCTATTGCACAGATCCCATGGATGGATTCTGGCTACTATTCACCTGTGGAATACCGGCCAGTCGGGTCAGAGTATTGATCGGCCCATCTGGAAATAATTGATAGAGATATTGCAAACCGCCTTTATCTGCATATTTGCCTTTAAAGGCATTATTGTAATCTCTAACTTCCAGAGTTTCATCTTCATGATAGTCATAAAAATTTTTAATAAATTTAATGACTTCCCAATGTTCATCTGTCAGCTGAATGCCAATAGCTCTGGCTCGTTGTTCAACATCCTGAGGGTTCATGTCAGTAATGCGAACCAAATTAACTGTATCGTACATTGTCTTTCCCCTGTGGGTAATTCCTTATATACCTAAATAATAACCCATTTAATTACTTGGTTATTAATTTAAGTATAGTGGAAATTTTGTAAATGCAAAGTTATTGCCGCTTATTTATTTAGGATAATGGATGAAAATATTATGACTTTCACTTATAGTTATAGCTATCTACCAAAATACAGGATGAAATATATGAAGTTTACAGCCTTGAAAGCTATTGGTTTTCTGTTGGTTTCGGCCTTAATCGCCTTACCATCATGGACTTTTGCTAAGGATAATAATGACTCTAATAGTAATGAAAACGCTGCTGAGACACATGTACAATGGTCTTATCAGGGAAAAACCGGACCTGAATACTGGGCTTTGTTATCGGATGAGTTTAATACCTGCCATGCGGGTAAAAATCAGTCTCCGATAAATATCAGTACGGCGGTACCTGCAAAATTAAAAGGTATCCGCTTTGAGTACAATATGCTGGTGCCGGAGAATATGGTCAATAATGGTCATACCATACAGGTGAATATCCGTTCTGGCGGTAAAATCACTATTGATGACAAAGCTTTTTTTCTTAAACAGATTCATTTTCATACCCCCAGTGAGCATCGTATAGATGGCACTTCTTATCCACTGGAAGCACACTTTGTACATGTCAGTAAAGATAATGAAATTGCAGTAGTAGCCTTACTTTATCGTCCAGGCCCGGTTAATACTGCACTGGATCCATTATTGAAAGTTATGCCCTTTAATGTTGGAGAAACAACTCGTCCCGGAGTCAGGGACCTGGAATTATTTGAACGCGATAAAGTCGTTAAAAACTATTTCCGTTATAGCGGCTCGCTGACTACACCACCCTGTACAGAAGGCGTTCGCTGGATTGTGCTGCAGACTCGTTCTAATGTTAATCGTCAGCAATTAGAAGCCTTTCAATACGCTCTGAAACACCCTAATAACCGTCCATTACAACCGCTTAATGGTCGAGTAGTGGTTAAAAAAATACCCTCTGCAAGATAAAATCTGAGTTCCAGTACCGTTATCTAATGGATGACGGTACTGGAGAATTAAGCTGATTTATTTCAGGATAGAGGATAGCTATATGATAATGTCTGTCCTGCTACCTTACATAAACAATGATAGAAATGAAGTGGCTTATAGAGCCAAAGAGTACAAAAAGGTGCCATATTCCATGTGAATGGCGCAGCCTGTTTTTATCATCCAGTTCATAAAATATAATACCGATGGTATAAGACAGTCCACCGGTTATAAGCCAGATTATTCCATTTTCAGGGATAGCATTTTTAAGATTATGCCATTCAATCGTACAGACCCAGCCCATCATTAAATAGATAATAATTTGTAGTAGCTCAATTCTTTTCTTTATAAAAAGGTCAAGTGAAATACCTACGATTGCCAGTCCCCAGACAAAAGCAAGCATAATGGGGCCGTTACCATTGCCCAGAGATATCAGCATAAAAGGGGTATAGGTTCCGGCAATGAGCAGGTATATAGAAATATGATCAAGCTGCTGAAAAAAGTTTTTCAATTTCACAGGATGAAAACTATGGTACAGGGTAGACATGGTATACAGTAATACCAGCATGAAACCAAATACCGTAAAACTGACAAGCAGCAATGGATTTTTTTGCTGAATACCAATCGTCAGTAATGCACCAAAGCCAATCAGTGCCAGCACGGCACCAATCAGATGGGTGATGCTATTAAATTTCTCCCCGGAATACATATGATGATTGTTTTTAAAGTTTCTGAATAATAATTTTAACTTTACCCAGTGCAGGCCATGCGGCCTGTATGGCATTAAGCAAATCACCATGCAAATAATGATCTGTTACAGATTTATCGTATGTCATAATAATATATCCCTGTAGTTATTGTTTTTAATATAAGAGGTTTAAATCACTGCGACTGATTTATTTAGGATAATCAATATGCACGTTTTTTAGACGTGCTAATAAATCATTAATTCGTGTTTTTATTTCTTCTCGACTAGCTCTGAAAACGGCCATAATTTCTTCTTCAGACCCTGTTGCTTTTGCTGGATCAGAAAGTGGCCAGTGTTCCTTCTGTATCTTAGCTGGCAATTCAGGACAATTTTGATCAGCATGGCTACAGACAGTAACCAGGAAATCTGTTGATGTTAACATAGTATCTGTGAGAATAGTCGATTCCTGTGAGGATATATCGACTCCGACTTCCTTCATTATGGCAATAGCACGAGGATTTTTTCCATGCGCTTCAAGTCCGGCGGATTGTATGTCAAGCCAGTCATAATTATGCTTTCTAGCCCAGCCTTCTGCAATTTGTGAGCGGCAGGAATTGCCTGTACATAAAAATAATACTTTCATTAAGTCAGCCCCTGATAGATTTTATCTGATTATGGTTTTTATTATAAAAACTTATCAGTATATTTAATATTATAGCAACTATGGCAATATTCCAGACAATGACTGCACCACTGGGTAAATCAAGGATAGCAGAAAATATTAAGCCGCTGAGATAACCTGTTATACCAATGCTGTATCCAATAAAAAGTTTTTTTCTGCCATTAAAATGAATACTCCCTAAAGCTGGAATAATTAAGCTGGAAAAAACCAGATAGACACCAACCAGTTGCACTGAAGTGGTTATGGCCATGGCAAAAAGGACATAAAAACTAATACCTTTAATGTGTTTTTTAAAACTAAACCAAATCAGTGCAATAAATATTGCCAGTACAAAAACGGGTAATAACTGATCCCAGGTGACCCATAATATCTGCCCCACCAGCAGATCTTTTAAATGCTCACCGCCATGAGGATTACCGGCAAGTAAAAGAATACTGGCCGTTGCAGCCAGAACAAAGGTAATACCAATAACAGCTTCCTGATATTGTCCCCATTTTTTCTCAATCTGTCCTAATATGTAGGCACCCAGTAAGGCACTGGCCATAGCTGTAATCTGAATGGACCAGTTTCCATATCGATCCAGATCAAAATAGTGGGCAGCAATAACACCCAGTCCTGCAATTTGTGCTATTGCTAAATCAATAAAGATAATACCTCGTTTTAAAACCTCCTGCCCAAACGG
The DNA here is from genome assembly GCA_027071355.1 of Gammaproteobacteria bacterium. Lineage (GTDB taxonomy): Bacteria > Pseudomonadota > Gammaproteobacteria > GRL18 > GRL18 > JANELJ01. The sequence continues at coordinate 12,812 of JALSUJ010000456.1, forward strand.
CACATGTGTGAGTAATACAATTAACCCGGCACAAAAGGCCGGAAATAAGATACTTAAATCCAGGCCATCATAATTCATTTGATATGCTCCGTTAATAATTGAATTAAACGATCCATCCAGTGAAATAAGGTTTCATTATCATTAACTGTCGACGGTAATGCTAGCGCTGTTATACCGGTTTTTTTTGATAACCAGGTAGCTGCTTTGGGATCCTGATAAGTGCTGTAAATAATAATATCAGCGGGAGTCTGCCGCATTTGTTTTAATAATCTGGATAAATGGCTGCTGGTTGGTGGTACGCCAGGCTTGGGTTCCAGTTCGGCCACTTTATTAAGCTTTAACCATTGCTGTAAATAAACCCAGCTATTATGGTGGACAACAATGGATTTATCCCGAATGTCTCTGGTTTCTTCCTGCCATTTTTTTATGGCTTTATGCCAACGAGAATCAAAAGATATCAGTTTGTGCTGATATTCTAAAGCATGCTCAGAATCAATCTGCTGCAGACGTTGTGACAGTTTCTTTGCCACAATCCTGATACGACGGGGATCCAGTTGTATATGAGGATTGCCGGCAGCATGAATATCTCCCATAGAACGATCCAGAACAGTAGGTTTGTCCAGTAATTTTACAGTTTTACTGGTCTCAAAATAACCTTTTTGTCCTGGCTGAACTTTTGAATTACCTGATTTTCGCAATAACACTGGCAGCCAGCCAATTTCCAGATCGGAACCACTGCATACCAATAAATCAGCCTGCCGGATTTTAGCAATTAATCCGGGTCGGGCCTGAATATGATGAGGATCCTGATTGGCATTGGTCGCGCTGAAGGTGGTAACCAAAGAGCCTCCCAGCTCCTTACTGAGCGCGGCCCATTCCGGTTCACAGGCAAAAATATTAATTTTAGATGACGCATAGGCGTTATGAATGTTTAATAACAATAGTAATAGCAAAAAAAATTGATTTATTTTCATTTTGAAATTCTCTGTTTAATATATGCTGATTAATAGCTATGAGCTCCATGAGTTCCCATGCTGAAGGTGTATTGCAAAAATAGTTGATTATCAGTATCTTTATAAGATTGATCATTATTATATTGCAGGCGAATACGGCTAAATTCTGAGGGTAGCCATTCAAGCATGGCGCTATAGCGTTCAGGTTTATAGCCATGACTCTCCAGGCCTGCATTATTTAGTACCAACCCGTTTGAGCCACTGGCATGGCTGGAAAGGTGGTCATAGCGTAAGCCGCTACGCCACTGCTTATTCAGTTGAAAGATACCCTGGGTATACCAGCCTTTCTGGTGGCCGTGATAAGTGCTGATGTCAGCAGATAAAAAGTCATCTATAGCAATATCTCCGTCTTCATCTCGGTCAAAATATTCAAACTGGAGTTTGAAACTTTTATTACTGGAATTAGGTGTCCATTTATACACCAGATCCAGGGCATTTATTTTACTGTCACCATTAAACAGGGTGGTTCCAGCGTTATTTAAACTATTAGTTTCCCGCTTATCAACTTTTGACGCCTGCCAATGGCTAAGTCCCATTTGCCAGCTGTTTTCACTATTAAAATCATCCCCGATTTTGGCAAAAGTTGTCCAGGTTCCGACACCACTATGATTACCTGCTGAAGGAAACCTACTACCGGAAAATAGTTCGGTACCGACTTGAACAAACAAATCTATTGGTGCTACATAGCTAAACTGAAGGCCATCACCACCGTATTGATCAGCAAACAGAGCACGATAGACAAGTGGTGCATCAGCGAAATCCCAGGCGTGTGCGTGTTGGCCGTTGAGATAACCCATAGCAGAGAAAAAACGTCCCATTTTAATTGTCAGACCATCAAATAATCCTGATGTTTGCGCAAAGGCTTCTTCTACTTCAGTACTGGTACTGCCGTCAGGATTGTTAGCAAAGGAGAACGTTGCTTGCCCGTAAAATAATTGATCAATATTAGAACTGAGTGTTATTTCACTTTCACCTATACTAAAGCCTTCCTGAAACAGACCTGCATCACTATTAAGAGAAAAACCGGGTAACTGGTAGTTATCTGTATTGTTCTGGTAGCTGGCATAACGACCGTCCAGAATTAAACTGATTTGAGGATTAAAGGCATTTTTTGCGACAGTTTGTGTATCGTCACTGGCTAATTCAGCTTCTTCTGCCTGCTCCTGAACATCAGCCAGTTTCTGTTCATTTTGTTTTGAGGCCTTTTGAGCAGCAAGTAAGCCTTTTTCAAGTACCTGGATGCGTTTTTCGTAATCCTGTTTTAATGCTTTAAGCTCTTGTTTTAATTCTTCTATTTGGGTGTCAGAGAATGCTGTGCCAGAGGCGCAGATAAAACTTGCAGACACCAGTATTGACAGTGCTTTTTTCATGTTTTAGTA
>JALSUJ010000456.1:15213-23318 GCA_027071355.1 Gammaproteobacteria bacterium
CCAAAAATATTCAATCTGGAAAAATAATAGTTCCAGGAATAGTCATATGGATTTTTAATAAAAAAGCTCGTTAGATTAGAAAAACTATCTGGATTCCATCCGAAAATTGTCCTTCTGACAATCATTCAGAATAAAATAGAGTGCACGTTACAGTGCTGTACGTGTCCATTGATAAATGAAAGGACACAATCTAAGCTTTATAATCTGTGAGCAGGTGATTATTTTAGGTTAAACCAGAAAAGGCGGGGCTCGGGTAGAAAAATGCTTTCTGAAAGGTACTACTATATTATAGGTTATGATACAAAGAATATTTTCAAACTTCTTTTCAGGAAGCTGAAAGTCTATTGCTGGAGCAAATAAAGCGGGTGACGAGTTAGCAGTTTGAAAGTTTAAGCAGTAGTCTGTATGAACATGGAATGGGTGTGCTGTTGAGTGTTCAAGAATAATAAACTGGGCACTGAGCAATAGCACAACAATCAGGTTATAAAACCACAATCGATTAAATAATTTAATTGTGCTGATCTGAACTTTCATAATGGTAAGGCATGCATAGTGGTAAGGCTTGTTTCTCTCAGTAAACAACAGAAGTATTATATAGCTGCGTATTGTTTAATACAAATAGTATCTAATGCTGATATAGTTAGTGTGCATCCATTTATTGATGCACACTAGCGGCATAAGGATGTGCCGCTCATTTTTGACGACCGTAAGTCGTTGAAAATGGAGCAAAAGAAAAATCACACTTTTTCTTTTGCGTTCCGGTAAATTGCCAGGAAGGCAATTTCCGGATGGAAACTAGTTAGATTGATTTTTTGAAATAATTGTTATTTTGAGTAATAAACTATCATACCAAATACCAAATACCAAATACCAAATACCAAATATCAAAAAAAGTAATTATGGAACTTCATGTTTTTTCAAGTGAGTCTGTTGAGACGTCGTCAGTTCAATAGTAAAATTTTCAGTACTGAAACCACTGGCATTTTTATGCCCACCACCGCCGAATAAGCGGGCAATTTCAGACACATCTATGGCCTGTTCCCCGCCAGAACGAAGCTGCCATGTGCGACGTTCGGGCTTGTCTTCATAAGCGGCAGCAAATGGATGACCCTCGGAAAGCTGATGCAGCAGTTCACTGCCTATACTGGACGGTGCATTAACAACAGGAACCGTATAACCGGCAATCTTTCCCATACGGGCAGCTCGTTTGTAATGCTTAATCTGACGGGTTATTTGCCGTTCCAGAATTAAACCTTCTGCATGCAGTTTTTCCAGTGCCTGTTTATCATTTAACCAGCTGTTCCATAGCCTCATTTTCATGGGGTAGGACATAATTGCGGATAGAATAGTACGGGTATTGTCCAGCTTAAATTGCCAGAGATCATTATCCTGAATATGTAGCAATAATTCAGGTGTTGGAGAATTATGAAAATACTGCCAGCTTAAAACGGCACCGGACTGCTGCATATCAAAAAGCAGGGTCAGATTATTGAATTCCTGATCAAGATCTTTCAGCTCATTATAGGCGCTAATATGATGATCGATAAGGATCACCTTATGTGCTCTATGACAAAGTGCCTGCATATGGTCACGTGAATAACTAAAATCCAGGATATAAACATCATGATTTATGCATTCAGGTGGAGCGTTACCATGCTTGCCCTTATAATAAATAATATGTTTCTTGATGGTTTTATAACTGGCCTGTTGGTTAAAATACAGATAGGCTGCCAGGGCAGCACCAAAACCATCAGGACAGTTACCATGATAAATAATTGTAACAGGATGTTTCATACGTTTATTGAATTAAAATCCACTCTCAAGTAATTGGCTAAATTCACTGGCTGGCAGTGGTTTACTATAATAATAACCCTGGGCAATATCACAATTAAGCTTAATAAGCTGATTTAATTGTTCCCGGGTTTCCACACCTTCTGCCACAACTTTCAGTTTTAGTCCGTGCGCCATCGCTATAGTCGCATTGACCAGTTCTTTGTCTGCTGGATCGGTGGTAATGTCCTGAATAAAACTACGATCAATTTTAAGTACGTTAAAAGGATAATTGCGCAGGTAATTTAAAGAAGAATAACCGGTACCAAAATCATCCAGGGCAATATTAATGCCCATATTGCTCAATTGTGTTAAGGCTTCTTTAATATAATTGTGGCCGCTCATTAATACACCTTCAGTAATTTCAAGTTCCAGGGACTCAGCCGATAGTTCGCTATTATTAATAATAGTATGAATGGTATCAACAAGTCCGGGATCACGAAACTGACGGGGTGACAGGTTAATAGCAATAGTAAAGTCTTTCTGGTATGTCTTCTGCCATACAATAGTTTGTTTTATTGCCTGTTGTAATACAAATTCTCCAATAGATATAATAAGTCCAGTCTGTTCACTGATGGGTATGAACTCTTCAGGTGAAATACTTCCAAGTGCAGGATTATTCCAGCGCAGGAGAGCTTCAGCACCATTTAATTTGCCACTAGCAATATTTATTTTAGCCTGAAAATAAACTTCAAATTCGTTGCGAGCAAGGGCTCCATGCATCTGTTCATCCAGTATCAGACGGCGAGAAGCTTCCTTATTCATTTTTTGAGTAAAATAAGAAAAGGTATTGCGGCCGTGTTTTTTGGCATGATACATGGCTGAATCTGCATTACTTAGCAGGGTAGATGCATTTTTGCTGTCATCAGGATAAATTGCAATACCAATACTGGCGGTCAGTATGAGTTCTCTATTTTTAATTTTAAAAGGTTTGCGAAATTGTGACAGCAGATTTTCTATAATAGGCTGAACTTCGCTGATCTGCTTAAGGCTGTCTATTAACATAATAAATTCATCACCGCCTAATCTTCCCACAGTATCATTTGAACGTATTACCGCTTGCAGACGTTTTGCTGCCTCAATAAGTAATCTGTCACCCGTTTCATGACCTAAAGTATCATTGACCTTTTTAAAGTCATCCAGATCCAGAAATAGTACGGCCACTTTTTCGCTATTGCGTTTAGCCTTATTTAATAATTGTGATAAACGATCCAGTACCAGAAAACGATTGGGTAAATCTGTCAGAGTATCAAAAAAGGCCTGATGTTCAATCTTTTGTGCCTGTTCTTTATGCAGACTCATATCAATATCGATACAATACATTTCCGGCTCATTATTTATATTTTGTAATAAAATATGACTGGAAAAAACATCTATCGGACTGCCATCTGCTTTTTTTAGGGTTAATTCAGAGGAAGGAATGCCAGGACCGCCATTAAGCCAGTTATTGGTTGCATCTATTACCGGTTCTCGCATTTCATCCGGTATAATTAAATCTTCAAGTTTTTTCCCCAGAGCCATGGTTGCACTATATCCATAGAGTGTTTCACTGGCTGAATTCCAGTAGATAACTTCCCGGGATTTACTATATCCCTGAACAGCAATTGCATCAGTAGCTTCAAAAATTTTACGGAAGCGGCTTTCGCTTTCTGTTAATGCCTGTTCAATTTTTTTCCTTTGCAGGATTTCTCTGTTCAATCTAAACAGCCAGTAAACAAATATTAAAAATATCAGGCTGATAATCGCTGTGGCATAAAGCAACTGTTTAATAGTAATACCATGTTCTACATGTAATCCACGCCATTTATATAAAATTTGTTCTTTTTGTTTTTTAGACAGTTTACTTAGAGCTTTTTGCAAAATGGAAAGTAATAATGTTCTGTCTTTCGGTACGGCAAAACGATGCTGGTTCTTATATTGAGTTGTGCCGGAAATTCGCAGGTTTAGCAGCCCTTTTTTCTGAATCAGAAAATTGGCATAGATGGCATCACCAATATAGGCATCAGCCAGTCCAAGATTAAGATAGTCCAGTGCCTCAAAGCCATTTTCTGTAGTAATAATGGATATTTCAGGATATTCTTTTTTTATTAAGTCATTAAGAAAATAGCCGTCTTCAAGAACAATTTTTTTGCCCTTTAATCTGTCCAGGCTACCAATAAAGCCATTTTTTATATCGTTGATAATAACAACAGGTGTCTCAATATAGGTGTCGGAAAATAATAAATATTTTTCCCGTTCAGGCGTTTTATTGGCATCTGAGAGCATATCTACTTTGCCTGCTTTGGCCATATTCAGAGTTTGTTGCCAGCTATTGGTATTTGTAATTTGAAATTGTATGCCCAATTCTTTTTCCAGAAGTTGAAGGTACTCAAAATTCATACCATGTAACTGGTTATTTTCATCCATCCACTCGAATGGTGCAAAATCGGGATCTACGCCTACTTTAATAATGGGATGCTGGTCCAGCCATTGCTGTTCATCAGACGTCAGTTTTAGATGGGTTTGTGAGCCATAAACCAGTTTTTGCAACTGGGTCTGATTTAGTGGAGGGGCAAGCTTTAGTTGCGCATATATTTCTGAGACTCTGCGCAAACGATTAACATCAATATGACCTAAGGGAACCTTATCAGGCATAATGACCTGGTAAGTTTCTCTGGCTTCAAAACGCAAGTTTTTGATACTTAATTTACTATGATAGATATTTTTTATAAGGTCTATCATTTCTTCAGTATGTTCCAGAGCATACTGCCAGCCTTTTAGCGAGGCACGTTTAAAACGCTCAGCTCTACCGGGGTGTTCGATGATCTCTTTCTGACTGGTGACCAGTAAATCACCATAAAAATCAATGCCATAGTTTTGCGGATTAATGATGTTTAAGGCAATGCCGCGTTCTTTATAATAATACACCTGATCCGTCAGATATGCTGACATGACATCCACTTTGTCCTGGATTAAATCATCTTTGTTATAGCTGTGATTGAGAAAGGTGGCATTAGATTCACTAATATCTGACAAATAAAGTAAAGCCCTTAACGAAGCTTCATTTCCAAAGTGAGTATCAAACATAATGCGTTTACCGGCCATTTCATAAGGACTGATAATATGTGATGAGCGTTTGCTGATAAACACCAGTGGGTCGTGTTGAAACATTGCTGCCAGAATAGAAATTTTTGAGCCATTAGCATAATCAACGACAATTGAACTATCGCTGATGGCATAGTCTACATCGTCAGATTCAGCAGGGTTGAGCTGTGTCTTTTGCCCTTTAAATTCGAGTATTTTTACATCCAGACCTTCGTCTTTGTAAAAGCCCTTATATTTTGCTGCATAGTATCCGGCAAACTGAAATTGATGAAACCATTTGAGTTGTAAGGTAACCGGCTCATATTCTTTTGGTGTATTATTTTGAGCAAAAGTTATGTTTTGCAGGCTAAAAAAAAGAACTAGTCCGATGAAAAAATAATGATTTGTAATAGAGCGGGCCGAGTAAGATGGAAAAATGATATTAGCTTTTACTGTTTTAAAAAAATTCATGCTTTAAGATTAGTTAACAAGCCTGGATCTGTCAATTTACAGGAGTGGTCTGACGGCTTGTAAAACGACTATTTTTGCAGGCTCATAGTGAGGGATTTTTCATAAGGGTGATAGGTTTTACCATAAACTTTTAAAATGCGCTGCACATAGTTCCGGGTTTCTTTATAAGGAGGAATTCCCCGATAACGGGCAACGGCCTTCTCACCGGCATTGTAACCCGCCAGTGCCAGAGCAACATCGCCCCGGTATTCACTCAGTAGCCAGCTGAGATAACGGACTCCACCCTTAATATTCTGCTCGGGATTATGAATGTTTTTAACACCAAAGCGCCTGGCTGTCTCCGGTAATAATTGCATCAGACCAATAGCCCCCTTGTGAGAACGGGCATTAACTTTAAAACCAGATTCCTGTTGAATCATTGCCAGTACCAGACGAGGTTCGATGTTATATCCCTGAGCAATGTCACGAGCCTGTCTGACTATTTTACGGCATTTGACCGTGCATTTTCGAGTTTCCCATAAGGGGATGGCCGATGCATCACAAACAGTTTTATCTGTTTTTAATTGCTTATCCAGACGGGATAATGTCTGCCGGGAAAATTTATCGCCGGATTTTGCGGCAGCGCTGAACCAGCGTACGGCCAGTGCCTCATCCTTATTGACGCCACGGGCATTAAGGAACATCCAGGCCAGATTACGCTGAGCATCAACAGAGCCTTTTAAAGCGGCGCGACAATACCAGTTAATCGCTTTTTTTGGATCCTTATTAATACCTTCGCCATGTTCATATGCGATAGCAAGTTCCAGTTGAGCATCAATAATCCCGGATTCGGCCCTGCTCAGAGTTGCGAGCAGAGGAGATTCATAGGCAGAAACTGAACCGCTAAGACCTGCCAGGGTCAATAATGATAGAAATATAATAATAGAATATGGCTTTTTATGTGACATTTCAGCTCAGGTTGATATCTTATGTATTTGCAACAGTATGGCCTGTTAACTTATATTTAACTTGAATATAAGTTAAGCAATATTTATACCCTGAATAATTTATTTATATTTTACAAGGGGATAAACAAAATTTAAATCATTCATTCTGTGTTAATATTAATTGTTGTAAAATATACTGACACTATCAGAGCGATACAAAATGGACCAATATGATTGTCTCATTGCTGACCCGGAATTGCTACTCAGGCTGGCACAATATAAAATGCCGTTTGGAAAATATAAGAATCGACTTCTGATTGATTTGCCTGAGCCGTATGTAGTCTGGTTTGCCAATAAAGGTTTTCCTGAGGGGGAGCTTGGAACCATGCTGGCTATGGTACTGGAAATTAAGATCAATGGGCTGGAATATCTGTTCAAGCCATTAAGAGAACAATTTAAGGAATAATAATGAAACGATTTATCCTGCTGCCAGTAATTTTGTTAATGGCTGTGTTAAATACCGCCTGTACCACCAGCCCGACAGGGCGCAGTCAATTAATGCTGGTCTCTCCACAACAGGCTATTACTGCTTCTAAGGAGGCTTATGTTCAAACGCTTAAGCCTTTAGCGGAAGAAGGAAAAATAGATAATAATCCGGCGGTAACAAAACGGGTAAAAAAAATTACCGGGCGTTTAATTGCTCAGGCAATTCATGATTATCCCAAAACCCGTAACTGGGATTGGAGTGTGAAAGTAATTGATGAACCAGATACGGTTAATGCCTGGTGTATGGCCGGCGGTAAAATGGCTATTTATACCGGATTATTAAACAAGGTAAAACCTACTGACGATGAACTGGCTCAGGTGATGGGACATGAAATTGCCCATGCCCTGGCCAATCATACAGCAGAAAAAATGTCGGTAGCTATGGCGTCACAGATTGGCCTGATGGCCGTAGCGGTGGCTGCTAATGATTCAAACCGTGGTGCTGCACTAACCGGTGCCGCACTGGCTGCCAGTCTGGCCATTCAATTACCAAATAGTCGTACAGCAGAAACAGAAGCCGATAGAATGGGCATTGAACTGGCGGCCAAAGCCGGTTATGACCCTTATGCGGCGGCAACCCTATGGGAAAAAATGGGCAGAGTCGGCGGCAGCAGTCCACCACAATTTTTAAGTACCCACCCATCACCGGGAAATCGTCAGGCCACACTAAGAAATCTGGCACCACAGATGATGAAATACTACAAAGAAGATAAACCCCATCCTGTTTATCCTCTATAGCTCTTATATTGCCCTTATATTGTTCTTATTTGACCTGACCAGGTAAATATAAGAAAATACAGGCTGTCTGTCAGAATATCATGGAGATGTTTGACGGCAGGCGGTTTGAATGGCAAATAATTTAACGATATAGCTTAAATAATATAGCCAGAACAATATTCATGGAAGAATCTAACAATGGAACTGGACAGCACACCCGGTACAGACAGTACCGCCTCGGCAACACCTGAAGCCTTTTCACCCGAACAGCGTATTTCTGCCAATCACAGCCTGTTTACCTTTAAACTGCTTAATAATTCGCATGAAGAACTGCGTGTTGTGGACTTTAACGGTATTGAAGCTGTTTCAACCCCCTTTGAATACCGTCTGCTGCTGGCAAGCAGAAACGACCTGCTTAATGAGAGCGATTTTATTGCTCAGCCCGGTTTATTAAGCCTTCTACTGGTGGAACAGACAGAATACCTGCAGGGAGAAATTTCCCAATTTGGGTATGCTGGTGAACAGGGTGATTTTATTTTGTATCAAATCTCA
>JALSUJ010000457.1:0-5076 GCA_027071355.1 Gammaproteobacteria bacterium
CTTTAAAAAAGCCGCTATGGATATTGATGAATTGCCGCGCATGGGACGGGATGTCTTTCCCGTTTCTTCAGAAATAAATTATTCGGCAGCCACTAAAGAACCCGATGTCAGTATGAAAGAAATCATGCTGGCACTAAAAGATGTTATGAAACGGGCTGAAATGTTTACCCACCATAATATTGAACGGGAAACACTCTCGGTCAGGGAGCGTATGACCATTGTTCTGGAAAAACTCAATCAGGATGGCTTTACCCGTTTTATTTCTTTATTTACCTATGAAGAAGGCCGCAGCGGGGTGGTAGTGACCTTTCTGGCCATACTGGAACTTAGTAAGCAGCGCCTGCTGGAAATTGTCCAGACAGAAACCTATGGCGCAATTCATGTTAAACCTCTTTCAGAAAGTAAACATCCCGGTTCCGATACCAACTGATTTTTCTTTTGCTCCCTTTTCAAAGACTTACAGTCGTTTAATATTAGCAGTAATCCAGTTTCTTGCTTCCTGCATATTGTCAAATATCTTAAATTCCCAGCTGGCATTGATACTGGTAAAGAGCTGAATAAAATGTTGACAAAGCTCAATAATTTGCTGATCTCTGGCAACTAATGCGACTTTTATATTTTTTAAGTAAGATGCTGCGCCCACAGTCATGGCTACCGGATAATCTACATCTTCTTCTGTTAAAAGTTCACCCGTGATTTGTGAGTAATCACCAATAATATACTGGATGTGATCTATGTTCGGATCACCGAATAACTTGTTCAAACCGGTATTATGAATACTTTCATCAAATTTTCCGCTATAGACCGATAAAACACCGCTATTTTCCCAGATAAGTTGATGTGCCATGGTCTTCTGATCCTGAATATAGAATGAAAACACGTTATTATAATGGCCTCCCCAGCGCGACTCGAACGCACATCTAAGACTTAGGAGGTCCTTGTTCTATCCGGTTGAACTATGGGGAGATAATTAGTGATTTTAACCTTTTAACTGCCCAGAGCCAACAAATAATTTTATTACCTGGTCGTCAAAAAATACTCTGACTTTAGTCGATAGCTTCCTGCTGACGTTTTTCCCGGTCAAGACGCAGGATAAAACGCTGTATAATACGTTGATGGGCAGGAGAAATATCTTCCAGACGTCCAGATACAATAATTTTACCCACTACATGGGAAATGCGTTTAATTTCCATTGAGCAGGTAATTACTTCATCCAGATGCAGGGTTAAAAAGGGGATATTATTACCCGCTTTTAAGTCAAAATTGGGGCTTTGCTCCAGACGGATAGAAACACCGCTGAATGAGATATCATGTAGAAAACCAGCAATAAAATGACCGGCATCGGTTTGCAAACTGGCCTGATAGCGTTTACTGACAGGAATGCTGACACGATAGCTTTCCCGACGCTGAATTGAGCGTATTTTTTCAGGGAAGTGCATAATAAAACAGGGTGTTCCTGCTTCCTCTTCAGTTTGATATAAGCGGCAGTCCATAGTTAGAATGGCGCCATCCAGTCGAACTCTTAAGGTTACTTTCTTTAGTGATCTGATTTGACTATTGCCATGAGATGGTAGAAATTCATCCAGATAGAACAGGGCTTTTCTGGCATCGACTTTAATAATGGAGGTATTGTACAGTTCTTCATCAGCGGCAAAGCGGGCAGTAATAATAACAATATGTTCCTGCATTCGCTGTAGCAGACGGTCAATATCCTGTTCAGAATCAATAATTTTTTTTTGAACGGGTTTTTTCTGAGAATGCCAGAATTTGAAAAAAGAGGGGAGTTTCAAATTAAAAGACACTAATTCACTCCTTTTTCATGTAATGCATTTTACTTATGTAATAGCTGCCGGTGAATAGCACAAATAATTAAACGGAAGTGTACAGGGCGTTTCTTTTTTGCTCGCTGGTCTGACCAAGGTGGCTATAGGTTTGAGCATTGTTGTTAGACTGGCCGGTCAGAATGTGCAGTATCTGTTCAGTATTTTTTTGCTGCATACTGATAATGCGGCCATTTATTTCATTCTGGGTTTTACATTCCGGCAGCAGATGGGTAATTAAATTCCATAATGAGCGTATCTGAACAGATGACTGTTCTTTGATATAACGGGAAAAATCACCATCATGATAGGGCAGTCCTGTGGATTCCTGAAAGAATTGCTGGCGTTGCTTATCGTATTGATCCAGCTGGCTTAATAATGGTAGCTTGTTATCCAGAAGATGTCCCATCTGTTCAGTATCGTGACTGACAATGGCATCATGCTCAGTTTTTAATAACTCTGTAACCTGTTCAAGGCAGTGATGCTCCTCCAGCAGAATATCCAGAAGTATCTGTTCATCAGGTGTGAATACACGATTGGGAGAAAACGGAGTCATGGTGTTTGTCCTTATGAATTGTTAGAGTATGTCTCTTTCAAATTGAATCATTTTCTCAGCAATACGTTCGGAGTTAAATTCATATGTGCCACTATTAATGGCATTTTTAACCTGTTCCACTTTTTGAGTGTCAATAATCGGCAGGCGGGCAATTTGTTGTTCCATAGCTTTGAGCCGCTGTGACATATCGGTCAGGCTTACTGAGTCCTGTGCCTTACCAGAACTGCCCGTCTCTGTGCTGCTTTTTACTGAATCACTATTAACCAGCTTAACGTTGCTGCCGAGCTTCCCGCTCCGGGGGGTATTGCTGTTTATATTATTAATATCTATAGGCATAATTGTATGCTCTCCCGTTTAGCTATTATATCGGCTCTGAACAGGTAAACTTTAGCATTTTCTAACATGAATTTCCAAAAATACTGGTTTTCAGGTGTTGCTGACGGATGGTAGAAATATCCTTAGAAATTAATAGCAACAACCCCTCTTTTGATAACGACAGCATCAATGATCTTTTTGGAACTATTGTTGCGTACTCGTATAATGTCATTGTAACGGCCGTTTTTCAATGCTGTTCCTTTCATGCTGATACTTATTCTCCTATTTTGAGCAAAAATTAATACCGGTTCTTTTTTATGCACAAGATAAGCCTGCTGCAGCATGGAGCTATTAATAACCCGATCAGGTCTGATCGTTCTTCGTGCCTGGCGTCCGATAATATCTTTAAGATTAGAAAAATGTTTTTGGTTCTGATTGCTGATTTCTCGCTCCACCAGCTTCACTTTATCGGAGCTGATAATTTCACCACGGGTTATCGTGGTTTGACTGACCAGTATTTTTTGAATTAAACGGGTTTTAACCGGAATGTAAATATTCCACGCAACCGGTGTACTGCAGCGTATATTAATGGTCCAGTGGCTGGAAATATGTCGGCTCATTGTGGCTCGTGCTTCCAGAGGCTCTGCACATTCACGGAAATGTATTCTGGAATCCAGTTTACCTGCTTTAATTTCCTCAATTTTAATATCTTTCGGTATTTGGGCTCGGACATATTCTATCGCAGCGGTACGAATTGAATCATGGGATTGCAGTTCTTTGTCTGCCAGTGCGGGGGTAAGACAGCACAGGCTTAAAATATTGATGAATAACACAATGAAAAACCGGGTACGAGTATAAGCGCGGGTATAAGATAGTTGGGCTGTTTTCGGTGTCATTTTTTTGGCTTCTTAAGATAAATTTCAGTTTATATATTTAATTTAAGCAATATTTAAGCCAGAAATAGTAATGTTTGAACCGGGAATGGTTTTAGTGAAAATGGCAGAATTATAAAATTCAGCTATATTTTTACTAAACCTTTCTGGTTTTGTGTCGATAGCATATATAGAGTACATCTAAAGCACATCGTTCTGAGAGTGTAAAGGTACAGGGATTATTGTAAATATATCGGGGGATATAATGGCTGCTTCATTTGCTTTGGGAAAACCCAGCATTCTAAAAAACTTATTTATTGCATTTGTTGCTTTTGGTCTGTTTGTAGGTGCTTTGTTTCCGGTCTGGGCCAATATTTTTGTTGAATGGAAGGACGGAATGAAGGGCTGGTTTGTTATTTCCTGCATAGTAGCCGGGATATCAATTGGACTGATTAACTACCTGTTAATGAAAATGGTGCTGTTAAAACGATTACAGTGTATATCATCTACTGCCAATGCCATTAGTAAAAATGATTTAACCCGTCAGCTGGATGTTAGCAGTGATGATATGGTGGGTGATATAGCGCGTAGTTTTAATGATATGACAGAAAACCTTCGAACTATGGTTCGTCAGATAGTGGATGTCAGTAAAAGATTATCTGCCACCTGTGTTTCAATGAATAGTATTTCTGAAGAAACTCAGGAGAAAATCGATCAGCAAAAACAGCAGACTGAACAGGTGGCCAGTACGATTAGTAATATGTCCATGAAAGTTCAGGAAATGGCTGATAGTGCTAATGAAGCCTCGAATGCAGTGGATAATGCCAGCAGTGAAACTCACAAAGGCCAGCAGGAAGTCAATTCAACGGTTAGTTCTATTCAAAATCTGGCCAATAATGTGGATTCAACATCCGATGCACTGGAAAAACTGGCCAGAGACAGTGAAAATATTGGTACGGTTATTGACGTCATAAAAGGGATTGCAGAACAGACTAATTTACTGGCATTAAATGCGGCTATTGAGGCGGCAAGAGCGGGGGAGCAGGGGCGGGGCTTTGCCGTAGTTGCCGATGAGGTACGGACACTTGCCAGCAGAACTCAGGAATCGACCAAAGAGATTGAAGAAATGATTGAGCGTTTACAGCAGGCATCCACACAGGCTGTTAAAGTCATGGGGGAGGGTAAGGAACAGGCTCAACATAGCGTATCTCAGGCATCTCAGGCCGGGCAGTCTCTGGCAACTATTTCATCTGCGGTTTCTATGATAGCAGAAATGAATGCTAAAATTTCCGGATTGGCGATGGAACAGAGCCATGTCACGCAAGACATAAAAAGCAATGTTACATCTATCAATGATGTTGCCCAGGGAATCGTTAATGGCTCTCAGGTGATAACTCAGTCAAGTCATGAGGTTGATGGGCTGGTTAAGGAAATGGATAATCTGGTCAGTAAATTTTCTATTTAGTGTGCATCCATAAATAGACGAATAAATTCGTCACTACAATTATTACTC
>JALSUJ010000457.1:5086-6754 GCA_027071355.1 Gammaproteobacteria bacterium
TATTACTCTTATAAGTTATTGATAAATTTAGCTCTATCTGTGTAGTGACGAATTTATTCGTCTAAGAATGTCAATTAACGGATGCACACTTGCGGTACAAGGATGAACTCTATTCATTTTATCTGCTTGCCGAATAGCTTAGGGCTGGCAGATGATAAGCGCTACACGCAACCCGTCCTGTTTTTTTCAAATGTCTCACCAATAAGTTCTTTTAGTTTTTCCGGTTCAATCAGAGTAATGGTTTCATCATCAATACTGATCAAGCCTTCTTTTTTTAGTTTGGAAAGAATGCGGGAAAAGGTTTCAGGGGTAATGGACAGGCGTGAGGCAACCATGGATTTTGTGGCAGTAAGCTTAACTGTGGGTTGCTCTTTTAAGTCATTAATATGCCCTAATAGATAACTGATCAGGCGATGTTTGGCATTGAAAATAGTCAGCTCGCTGATTTCTGTCAGCAGACCTTTCAGACGTGTACTCATATCTGCCATCATAGCAAAACATAAGGTGTTGGAATTTTGTAACTGTTCTATAAACGCGGCATTTTCAAAATAAAATAACTCAGTATCGCTGGTAGCACGGGCATTTACCGGATAGCGGTTACCTTCCATAAACATAACGGCTTCTGCAAAAGTCTGGCCCGGTCCTATAATATCCACCACTTTTTCATTACCTTCAGGCGAGGTCTGAAACAGCATGACCTGACCGTTAAAAAAAAAAAAAAAACGGCTGGCAGGATCGCCCTGATCAAATAAAATCTCATTTCTTTTTAGAGACATCAAATTGGATTGTTGTAATATACTATTAAAAGCATCGTCAGGAAGCCGACGAAAAAGATAATGCTGACGCAATTCCTGTTGAAAAAGTTTACTGATACTCAAGATATATGTTCCTGTCGGAGTCCGCCTGGTTTTTTTATAGTGGGGCAGACATTTTGTAAGTGACCGAAATTATAATGGAGTGAAGGGGAAAAATAAAGCTGCAGCGCTGAGCGTTGAGCGTGTAGCGTTCAGCAAGAGCAAGAGCAAAAAAAGCAAATGAAAATGCAAAAGCAAAAGCAAAAAAAAGCGAGGCCCCAAAACTGAGACCCCGCTTTTGCTTTAGCTCTTGCTGAGCCCTGAACGCTCAGCGCTGCTCTTAAGCTGCTTCTTCCTCACCCTTAACAAAGAAACTGTATATATATACACTTAATCCGATAAGGAAGACAAGTCCCGCAATTTCACGCATCATATAGAACACCTGTAACTTGTCCTGTACTTCCATGAAACCCATGGGGTTTTCAGTATAACGCTGTAACCAGACCTGCAGTACGCCGGCAGCGGTCAGGAACAGAGTGATAAAGACCATGGCCACGGTCATTAACCAGAATGACCACATTTCCACCACCTGAGCCTTATTGCTATTGGCTGCTGCACGACCGCGCAACAGTGGCATTGCATAGGAGATAATGGACAGTACAATCATCACATAGGCACCGTAAAAAGCCATGTGGCCGTGGGCCGCAGTAACCTGAGTACCGTGAGTGTAGTAGTTAACAGGGGCTAAGGTATGGATAAAGCCCCACACACCGGCACCCAGGAAGGCCATAACCGCCGTGCCCTGTGCCCATAAGACCGCGGCCTTATTAGGATGTTCACGACGACGCTGGTTGACCATATTAAAGGCGTACAG
>JALSUJ010000458.1 GCA_027071355.1 Gammaproteobacteria bacterium
AAAACGCGGCAGACATTTCACTACCGGTGGTTTTAAACATCTGTACGGCTGCAGCCGTTTGTCCTGTTAGCATTTTTACCCAGTCCGATTTACCCATGGCGTCGGCACTGTTTTTAAAAATACCGTACATGGTACCCATGTAATTAGTAATGGTTTGCGCATCTGATTTAGTGCCTTTAGCCAGTACCGCGGATGCGGTAGTAAATTCAGACAGCTCCTTCCCCGTCAGGCCATTGATGGCTGACTGAATATCGTAACTTGAGCGCACAAAATCCGTTGCAGACTCACCGTACTGGGTGCTAAAAGACAAAGAGGCTTTTGTTAGTTGATCTAATGCCTTTTTTGACACATTCAGCGACTTGACCTCACCCAGTGCTGCATCCATTTCTTTAGTCGGAGCAATTAACTTATTCAAGGCATAGCCAGAGCCGACCACACCGGCCATGCCGACGCCTATTTTTTGGTAACCGGCCTGCACACGGTTTGTCATTCTGTCCATGTTTTTCATGATTTTCCCGGCCGTTCCGGAAACATGATCCAACATAGAAACCTTGAACATTAAATTTTGCAGAGAGCTGCTCATATAATTATCCGTTAAATGCTTTTGATATGCCTGCTGCTACCGCCTGCTGCATATTGTCCCAATAGTTTTTCTCACAAAACAAAGCAGCGCCCATAGTGTCTGAGTTTACATCTTCACCCGGGTACCAGCGTCGGCACAACCAGACAAGCTGGTCGTATCCGTTGCATTCTAGCTGGCCTGCATAGCTTTCGGCTTTTTTACCACCACCTGAATATTGTCGGCCATTTCTTCGGTAACAATACCGCCGATCTGCATCAGCACAATACCGTTTGGCTGGCCATCCACCAGTACCGCGTCACGAAAATCCTTTTTACAGTTATTGTCCACCGTGCGGCTTAAAAAATTATAAATGGGGGCCACTTTATCATTGGGCATTTGCTCATTAATCAGCTGATTGTAGTCGGACACATCCACATTAAAAATCAACTCTTTATCACCCACTGACACTGTAATGTTTTTCATAAATCACCTTTAGATTCTTTGGCCTGCTTTACTTTTTGCTGTAAATACGGGTCCAGTTTTTTTTGTAAAATCCGTTCAAAAATATAAATCGTCCGTGAACCCATGTGACCAGCAATACCCACCAACCCGGCTGTTAAAACCGATGGCACACCCGCCGCTTCACATAAATAAAATGTCATAACACCCGCAAATGCCGAAGTAACCAGCTCGCCAATGAACTCGACAATAGAAAACCTGGCGACATTGCCATTTTTTATTTTCTGATAATAATTTATCAAGCCACCCCATACGCTGATCAATAAAATCCAGACATACGTCAGCAGTGAATACGTTAAAGGATCCTTTTCCGGCATTATTTTTCCAGTGCTTATTTTCATTTTATTTAGAAAAAACTTTAATAATCATCGGTTCCAGATTTTTTAGCGTTCGCTCACCGAACAAAAAACCCAAAACCAGTATGTTAATTAAAATCATGGCAGTTTGTTGTTGTTCACTAAAATCATGAACCTCAAAAAACCACTTATAATCCATAAACAGCGTAGCAAACCCCCATAATGGCCGCTGTACGCCCCTTGCAAACAACACCACATGCCCAAGCAGTGGTATGTTTTTTAAATCTGACGCAGTGCCTTCTTGCTCTGCAATGCGTTTATCCAGTTGCTTGGCGGCATCATTTAAAATTTGATTGGCTTTTATTTCTTTTTGATACAGCATTTCTTTTAATTTAAGCTCAGCATTGGCTTTTTGCTGTGGCGTCATGTCCGGAGGAAAATACGCCATAATGCCTTCGCGCAGCTCTTTAAATAAAGAGCCTCCAATAAAATCACTGACACCGGATAAAAAACTCATAACTCAGCCTCATCTAACAATGTGTAACTGAACAGCGGGCCATAAATATCGGCGGATTTTTTTGCCAGGGCCATTACAATATTAAAATCCAGTGGATCAGCCACGACCTGGCAACCGGCACTCCATTTTCCCACCACAGTGGATTGCCGTCTCTCATTAGCCCTATGTAGATTAATGCCAAATATACCCACCTGCAGCGTGTCGGTTTTCATATCCAGCGAACGATCTGCATTGTTATCACGAAACACCGCCATATCGTCAACCTGTACCAAAGCATCATACAGCCCGCGATGTTTGCCGATTTCCCAACATTTAGAATAATGCCCAGGGGCGACGACGGCGGTACCGTCTACATTGATGGGGTGTTCACGGTAAAATGTGCCTGGGTCAGTCGTTATATCAAAACAATGCATCATGGCCCGATCATGCAAATCGTAAAAAACAAATAGACGGTCATTAAATGCATTGCTGTCACGCATCGAACTGCGCAGGCCGATCAGGTTTAAATTGTAATCGCCGTAAAACACCGGGTACCCGGCCGCTTTGTGCGCTCTTAAAACTTTTACAGCCTGCTGTGCGATAGCGTTCATATTTAACCCCCTGGGCTTTGCTCTTCAGATTCAATGCCCTGTGCGTCAACTACCTGAACGTCTTTGCCCAGCATTTTGCTGATGCGTTGATTTTCAATTTTACGACCCAGCTCATCTTGCACAGCCAGCATTTTTGAGCGCAGTTTTGCGCGTTCTGCCATTAAATTTTGAGCCTCTTTTTCAAGCTGCTCAATAGTCATATTTTTTAAAGACTTCATTATTGCCTCACAGTTTAAAAATTTTATTAACACCCGTGTCCCAGTTCAGGTTAATATCACCGCCATTGGGAGTGACCGGCAAACCTGTCGCTGTATCGACATAACAAATTAACCGGGATGTAGCTTCTACACCGGTGTCCTGATACAGCGCAATAGCCTCGATACTATTACCCGACACGCTGGAAAAAACGACATTGGCCGCATTGGCCACCCCTAACGCTTTTGTTTTACTGGTTAAAGCAGCAGAAGTCGCCACTCGAGCTGCTGCGGGTATGTCGCTTAAAAACTGGTCGGTATCAATAGACACTGTATAGTTTGCCACATCCAGCATAACCGCTTTAACAACATCGGCATCCCAGTCGATATCTCCGCCCAAAAAACCTTCTCGGCCTAAACCGTATAGTGCATTTGACATTTTAGCTCCTTATTTTCGCCTCAATAAATGTTTCCCAGTGTCCATGCAGCCCGTCAGCAACCACATCGACAATTAACTGATAAAAGTGCCCGGGTGATAACGCCATAGATTCTTCTAAAATAGCCCGATAATGTCCATCTGAATCGGCTACATAATTCAATGTTACCGGCCAGTTCTGACCAACAACTTGATCACCGTTTTCATCGTTTAATGTTGCGCTGACATCAGCGGAGCTGATATAACCGTCAGACACTGCATTTTTTAACCCGTAAAACTCAATTAAATTGTCATTACCAATCAGCAGCTCAATGAACATGATTTAACCTTTTTTTTGCACGCAGTGCCGGGCGCAGTTGCAAACTGCCGGACAGCGCAGGGCGAACGTTTAACCGCCCTTGTAAATAACCCATAATTTCCTGCCCACCAATGAGAGTTATAACCCCCAGGGCTTCGTCAGAGTCGATGCCGGACGGTGACAGTATTGCATTACCCTGCACTACGAGCACATTACCCAGGCTTTCTGCCCCAACAATAGAGTTTGAGTTAATATCCAGCGCTCCTGGAATAACGGACGCTGCGCCAACAAATTGCTCAGAGCCGATACCCTCTAGCAGTAAATTAAATACACCGCTCAGAGTCGGGTTGCCTGTGGTGCCAGAACCATCAATAGATATTAACTGTACGTTAGTAGAGCCATTCGACAATACTGTATTTCCCAGGGCTTCAGCGCTGGCAATGGCATCAAAGGTCAATGTTACTGCACCAGGCAATACATTCGCTGTTCCTGGCGACTCAGACGAATTAATTGAATTGCCCTGTATGTTAATGGCACCGGATGATAAAACCGGGTTGCCCGCCTGTTCTGAGCTGTTAATCGCTGCAGCATCAACTGACACGTTACCGGGTAGAATAGATGCATTACCCAGATTCTCGCTGCTGGACAGGCCAGCGGGATATAACACCACGCCACCGGATAAAACCACCGGCGTTCCTGATGCCGCTGTGCTGCCAATTGATTGAGTATTGATAAAAACAAAGCCGGGTGAAATATCCGCACTACCAATTGTCTCGTCTGAGCTAATAGCGTTAAGGGTTATATCAACATGGCTATTAATAACCACATTGCCCAGCTGCTCCATTGACAAAATTGAGTCACTTAGAATTTGCTTGTTAGAAAAAACAGTGATATCACCAAGCGCTTCGGTGCTGTTAATTGCAGATGCTTGAACGTTTGCTGGTTGTGCATCAAGTGCTAAATTACCAACCGCTTCTGATGATTGAATACCTGCTGTATTAATAAATAAAGTGGCTGCAGATGATGAAAATAACTCAGCATACCAGCCATCATTTGCAACTGTGCGGACTGGTTTTATATATGAATAAGGTTTTCTATGTAATGCCTGCAATTCATTTTCAGTTAATACACTTTTAAATACTTTTGCATAATTAAACTTTTTTTGTCCAACAACATAGGTATGCAAACCACCGGATAATCTAAAATCTGATTGTGCTACGCTTGTTATAACTACATTTCCAGAAATATTTGTTATATTCTGTACTTTGGTTAATTCCTCCCCTTCCTTGCCTGCATACCATTTTGTTATACCTGATATGTCACTATACGTCATAGCGAATGTGTAAAATTCACCTAATGCAATTGGATAAAAAACATCATATGCAGTTGTCCACACACCTGTACCAGAAGTGTTAATTAAAAATCGTAGCTTATGCGAATTTTCCATATACGCTAGAGCTATTCCTCTATCATTACTACCTCCTGCTATGCGTATAAAATCTGTTTCATCTTGACTTCCTGTTCTAAGTGAATCAATCCTTGCAGATGCAATTATGGTTATTTCTCGTAACCCATTTATTTGATCTGACGCATTTGGCAAATTATATCCACCAGTAACCTGATCCGCATCTATGATACATTTGCCACTATTAGATGCACCTAGTGTTGTTATGGCATCATTTGGTACTGCAATATTATTATCAACCAGGTTGTTCGTGGTGTCTATTATGGGGACATCTATTATTAAATATTTTGTTAAAGGATGACTCCAATCAATTTTATACTGCCCGATGGGCTTTTTATTACTCATTTAAAGCCCTCCTTAGCAGTTAGACGTTATTCAGAGTCTTTGTTGTATAAGTAACAGTTTCAGCAGTCAAAGCAGCACTGGCGTTATTTACAAACACTAATTTAAAGAAAGGCGGCAATTGCTCAATCTGAATATTAATTTTAGGCGTAGTTTCATTCATGTCCACACTGCCCAAAAATACTGGATTTTTAACGTCAGTGGTTGAGCCGTAACCACCTGATACATTACTGCCCACTAAATACACATCAACAGTGCTTGCCTCTGGTGTTACAATAGATAGGCTTACATCAAGACTTAATGCAATACAGTTTAAAGTAGCAAGACTTAACTCATCAGACGTGGCTTTTGCGCCTGCGGCTAATGTAGATAAGCCTGTGACTGTTAGGGATGTGTTTGCATTTTCTAATACTGGTCTTAAGCTCATGTGTTGGACTCCATTACTTCACCAACTTTAACGACACCCAGGCCCAGTTGCTCGCCACGGCTGATTAATTTACTACCAAGTAAGAGAATATTGTCTTTGTCAGCGTTTGTAATTAATGAGTCAGTAACAAGCGCATCCAATGTGGCGACTAATGCAGCGTTAACAGCAGGTTCAGACATAGTAAAACTGCTAAACAACTGCATATTTTTAACAGCGTTTCTTGCACTATTTGCAGTTGAGTCTTCAATCTGCAACAGCAACCCGTTTAATGATAAATATTTCTGAATATCTCTTGTGATGATATCCTGTGCAGTTGATATAGTTTTGGCATTTAATGAATCCGTGGTCTGCTGGTCATTCATGCCTGAGTAACCAACAGCCTCCGGGTCATTTGTGAGCTCGTTTTTTAATATCAGGATTCTGTTCATTTAATCACCCGCTAAAAATCACGCACATCATTTTCAGACAAATACGGTACACCATCAACTCGAACAAAATCCGGGCTGGTTACTTCAAAGGGCAATTTGTACTTACTTTTCTCAGACCCTTTTGGATCAATATTTAATAAGTCACTGACCTTGACCAGGCAGCCGAACAGCTCAATCTTTTGTTGATTGGTGGCTGTTTTTGCAATACAGTTAATGTCAAATGGTTCAAGCTCACGGAAACTTCCGGCAGAGCGGGCAGCTTCGGTAAAAAGGGCAAAGTTTTTAGCATCCAGCTCAATATCACCGCTGCAGGTTACGTCACCGTCCACATAACCGTCCGGCACACCTCGTGTCTGAACGGCTTTGCGATTATCGGTAATGGAAGCTGACATGGACTCGACGTGTACTAATAAATCGCCGATCATGACATCAAAGTTTTGTCCGGAAATGTGGTTCATCATTTTTCCTTGATTTTATTAACGATTAAACTCGTTGCTGTTTAAAATGTTTCTGCTTACGCTACTGGTGCGCTTAAATCCAGAACAATATTGGCTGTAATTTCTTTTGGAATTTCAAACGGACGTGCAATCATATACACCTCAACCTGTGTCCGGGTCACCCAGTTAATTGCCACGTCTCCCTCTTTGGGCGACTTTAACTCAGCAGGAAAG
>JALSUJ010000459.1 GCA_027071355.1 Gammaproteobacteria bacterium
AGCACATTTACTAAACATCTGTATTGCCCCGGAATATCAGAACCAGGGTTATGGACGTCAGTTTCTGCAATGGTTAATGGATTTTATGCGGGAGCAAGGCACTAAAACCATGTATCTGGAAGTGCGCATCTCAAATCAGGCCGCTATGTATCTGTATCAGAGTATGGGATTTAATGAATTGGGTGTGCGCAGAAATTATTATCCAGCCCAAAAGGGCAGAGAAGATGCGCAACTTTTTGCCTGTGAGTTTTTTTAAATAAATATAACGACTTTTTCAGACTTTTATAACCTTATAGAATTAGAATACAGGGAGTACTGTCTGATAGGGTTATTTATGCTGAGTAGTTAAAAATAAACTAGAGATTAAATATGAGTGAATTCCTGGAGCAAATAAGGCGTCGTCGAACCTTCGCTATTATTTCTCACCCGGATGCGGGTAAAACAACCCTGACTGAAAAACTGCTTCTTTATGGTGGTGCTATCCAGATGGCCGGTACGGTAAAAGGTCGTAAGGCAGCGCGTCATGCTACCTCGGACTGGATGGAGATGGAAAAAGAACGAGGTATTTCGGTTACTTCCTCCGTTATGCAGTTTCCCTATAAAGAATGTATTATCAATCTGCTGGATACTCCGGGACATGAAGATTTTTCTGAAGATACTTATCGTACTTTAACTGCAGTGGATTCTGCATTAATGGTTATTGATGTAGCCAAAGGTGTAGAACAGCGTACGGTTAAATTGATGGATGTCTGTCGCTTACGTGATACACCCATTCTGACCTTTATTAACAAACTGGACAGGGAAGGTCGTGATCCTATTGACCTCATGGACGAAGTGGAATCGGTGCTGAAAATAGACTGTGCTCCCATTACCTGGCCTATTGGTATGGGTAAGCGTTTTAAAGGCGTTTATCATCTTTATCATGACAAAATACATATGTTTTCGGCCACTCATGGCGGTAAGATTCAGTCCGGAGAAATAATAGCAGGGCTGGACAATCAACGACTGGATGAACTGATAGGTGAGCAGGCGGAAGAACTGCGTGAAGAAGTCGAACTGGTTCGTGGTGCCAGTAATGAATTTGATCTGGAGCTGTTTTTGGCCGGAGAACTGACCCCTGTTTTTTATGGTTCGGCAATTAATAATTTTGGTGTTGATGAAATGCTTGATGCCTTTGTAGATTATGCTCCAGCCCCGCAAAACCGGGATACGCTGACTCGTAAAGTGGACGCTGCAGAAGATAAAATGACAGGCTTTGTCTTTAAAATTCAGGCTAATATGGATCCGCAGCATCGTGATCGTGTGGCCTTTATGAGGATTTGCTCCGGGCAGTATAATAAGGGCATGAAAATGCGCCATGTACGAATTGGTAAAGATATTCAGGTGGCTAACGCTATTACCTTTATGGCTCAGGATCGTTCCCATGTGGAGACGGCTTATTCCGGTGATATAATTGGCCTGCATAATCATGGCACTATTCGTATTGGCGACACCTTTAGCCAGGGTGAAGAGCTGAAATTTACTGGTATTCCCAATTTTGCACCGGAGCTGTTTCGCCGTGCCCGGCTTAAAGATCCCATGCGTATGAAAGCCCTGTTAAAAGGGCTTGAGCAATTAAGTGAGGAGGGGGCAACGCAGTTATTTAAACCCTTTAATAATAATGATTTAATTCTGGGTGCAGTTGGTATTCTACAGTTTGATGTGGTCAGGGAACGGCTTAAAAATGAATATAAGGTGGATTGTGATTTTGAGCCTGTAAATGTTCAGACAGCACGCTGGGTAAACTGTAAAGACGAAGTAAAACTGGCAGAGTTTACAAAGAAACTGAGTGATAATCTGGCACTTGATGGGGGGGGCGATCTGACTTATATTGCGCCAACGAGGGTTAATCTTAATTTAACTATGGAGCGCTGGCCCGAAATAGAATTTCTGGAAACCCGGGAACATTAAAATCGGCTCTGAGCGAGGCAGGGATATCCTGTTCCTGCTTGCTGCTTGGCTATATATAATTTCTTTACATTCCTCTTTAATATCCTAAAATTAGTGTAACTACTCAACTATATTTTACCCGAGGTTATATGAGTGAACGTTTTTTCAGGCTTATTTCCGGAGTGGCACTCTGGATCGTTTTGCTGCTCTCAATTCTGTATCAGAATGATATATTTTTAATTGCTTATTGCCTGATTTTCCTGCTGGAAGGAATAACCAACTGGCGGATCCCTGTTATTATTACCCGCATCCGTTATGGCTCTCCCTCTCAGAGTGATCTTTCTACTGTTAATTTACAGGGTAAACAAAATATTCTTGCCACTTTTGAAGCCGAACGAATGATGCGTTTTACTATGGTACTGTTTATTTTCCTGTCCTATTTTGTTTTCCCCGATGCTTTGTGGTTTTTCCCCTGGTATATTGCCGGAATGATGATCGTCTCTGGAATAACCAGTATCTGCCCAATGGTTATGTTTTTGCGTTGGGTGGGGTTCCGGTGAAAAACAACCATTTAAAAACGGCTCAGATATCGTCTGATCCCTCTTTAGAATTATCAAAAAGCTGGAAATCAACCAGTATTGCGGTAAAAATAACGGCTGTAGTGGTCTGGGGTGTCATGCCCATTGCCTTTGCCTTAACAATACCTCTGCTTAGTTCAATTGAAGATGAAATTAGTAAGGATCATTTGTGGGTAGTGGAGCAGGTACATCAACATATAGAAAGCTTGGCCGTAGATCATAAGGATATAAAACCACAGCAATTAAAAAAAGAACTGCTGAAATTACAACAGCAGTTTGATTTTCCCTATCTGCAATTATTACTAAATAATCATACTCTTGTTATTGGCCGGCCATTGCCGGAACATAGTAAATATAATGCTGATTACTCAATAACGATGGCTGGTAAACCACAAATACTTTCCATAAAGATGGAATTTCCCTCTATTCGAAGAGGTATAGAGCTGGCCAGAATGCAATACGGCAGTCTTATTGTTATTTTTACCATTATTTTAGGTTTATATCTGGTTTATGTGATCCGCAGTGTATTACAGGCTCCGTTTCAGAGAATTATTGATGCCACCCAGAGTGTTACGCGCGGTGATCTGGAAACTCGTCTGGATATTCATACCCATGATGAATTTGGACATCTTTCCAGATTTTTTAACCATATGATTGAAGAGCTGGCACAACAGCAGAAAAGTTTGTCTGATACTAATCAGTACCTTGAACGGGCCCTGCATAATAAAGATATGGCACTGGCGGAAAGTCGTGCCAAAAGTTTATTTCTGGCCAATATGAGTCATGAAATACGCACCCCAATGACGGCTATTCTGGGTTATGCAGAAAGTTTGCATCAGTTTGGTATTGATGACAGGCAGCAGCAGCGGGAAGCTCTGGAGGCTATTTATCGTAATAGCAAACATCTGCTTAATATTATCAATGATATTCTTGATTTATCAAAAATCGAAGCGGATAAATTAGAAGTTGAATCATTACTCTTTTCACCTGTCAGTATGCTGCAGGAGGTAGAGCAGTTAATGTCTATTCAGGCAAAAGAAAAGGGGATCCACCTGCAGTTTATAAATGAGTATCCTCTACCGGAACAAATTTGCAGTGATCCCACTCGTTTAAAACAGGTTTTATTTAATTTATTATCCAATGCTATTCGTTTTACTGAAAATGGTCGTGTCACAGTACGTACTCAATGTGATTTTGATAAAGATTTATTAATTTTTATCGTCACAGATAATGGAATAGGTTTAACCAGGGAACAAATTAAGCATATTTTTCAGCCTTATGTACAGGCTGAAAAATCCACTGCCCGGCAATACGGAGGTACGGGACTGGGGCTTATGATAGCTAAACGACTGGTTAATTTAATGGGAGGTAAAATCGGGGTCACCAGTATTGTAGATAAAGGTGCGGTATTCAAATTTACTATTCAGACTGGTAGCCTTGAATCCATCAGGCGA
This sequence comes from Gammaproteobacteria bacterium, assembly GCA_027071355.1. Taxonomy (GTDB): domain Bacteria; phylum Pseudomonadota; class Gammaproteobacteria; order GRL18; family GRL18; genus JANELJ01. Next base: position 3,962 of record JALSUJ010000459.1, read on the forward strand.
CTGACTAGTGATGCTCAAACCAGTAGTGTCCATTTTAACAGCCTTAACGAAATCCCTAAATTATCCGGTAAAGTGCTGCTGGTTGAAGATATTGAAGACAATCAGAAATTGATATCCATGTATCTTCGTCAAACCGGACTCACTATTGATATTGCTGTTAATGGTCTGGAAGGACTCAATAAAGCGACCAAATATAACTACAATCTTATTCTTATGGATATGCAAATGCCGGTAATGGATGGTCTTGAAGCCACTCGGAGATTACGAGAAGAGAATTATAATGGTACTATTATTGCGCTGACTGCCAATGTGCTTAAAAATGAAACAGATATTTATTTAAAGGCAGGTTGTAATGCTATTTTGTCCAAACCGATAGTTATTAATGAATTTTATGCCACGGTTAAACAATGGTTAAAGCCTTTAGAAACTGAACAAACAGTCAAAAAAGCGGTTCAGTCTCCTGCCGCTAATCAGAGTGATATGTTTCAGAAGCTGGTACAGCAATTTCTGCTTTCCCTGGAAACAGAACTCAATAATATAGAGGCTTTTATTGAAAACGAAGACTGGCAGGAATGCCAGAAAGTTATCCATAATATTAAGGGGCGAGGTGGCAGCTTCGGCTTTGATGAAATTACAGAAATGGCAACACAACTTGATGATTTACTTAAAAATGGACAAAATAGTGATTTTAAAGAACAATTTATGAACTTTAATAAACACTGCCAGTCGATCATTAAATCCAGAAAAATTATTTAGTGTTACAGGGGCAAGCTCCTTAATATAGTTCTACTATGGGAATAAACTTAAATGAATACGGTCATACCAATGTTTCAACCGGACTATGATGCGGGCAGTATCTTAATAGTTGAAGATGATCAACTGATGATTGATTTACTGCTTTTATATCTTCAGGAAGCAGGCTTTTCCTGCGAGGTTGTTAAAAATGCGGAAGATGCCTGGGGTATTCTTAACCGGCAGTCTGTAAATTCCCTAAATCATAGCCCTCAACAGAGCTTTGACTGTGTGCTGCTGGATAGAAATTTACCCGGTATTTCCGGTCTGGAATTATTGCAAAAAATTAAATCATCACCGGCTTTAATGGAACTGCCAGTTATAATGGAGACTGCAGAGGGCAGTGATGATGCCATCCTGGAAGGTCTTAATAACGGGGCTTATTATTATCTGACCAAACCGGTAGACAGAGACAGGCTTATTTCTACTCTTAACACCTGTGTGAGTGACTTCAGACGTCATCAGTATCTTAAAAAAGAGGTTAAAAGCCTGGGTTCAATTTTTAAAAATTGTCAGGAAGGACGGTTTCAGTTTCAAACGCTGCTGGAATGTCAGCGTCTGGCAGTGGCACTGGCGCATATGTTTCCCGAACCAGAACGGGTTATTTTCGGTTTATCTGAACTGATGACCAATGCAGTTGAGCATGGTAATCTGGAAATCGGTTATAACCGGAAATCCCAGTTACTGGCAGAGGAATTACTGATTGATGAAATTGATGAACGACTTGAACAGCAGGCTTTTGCTTCCAGGCTTGGAGGTATTCATTTAATAAAAAATGCCGATAGTATAGTTGTCACTATTAGCGATGAAGGTCAGGGATTTGACTGGCAGCCCTATTTAACACTCAGTATTGACCGAGTGTTTGATCAACACGGCAGAGGAATTGCCATGGCCAGAGAAAACAGTTTTGATAAACTGGAATATCAGGGCAATGGCAATACGGTAGTCTGTACGGTCTATCTGTCTTAGGTGTACAGGATAAATTACCTGTTTTTAAATTATTTGACAGGCTTGCGCTGATAATCCAGTAATTTATTGGCAAAGTATTTATCACCAAGTTCTGGATCAATGCTATTGCCTTCCATATCGACCAGTGGCAGATCATATTCATTCCAGCCACGCAGCCCTGTTTTTAAAGAAGAGACATTGTTATAGCCCATTTGCATCAGGGTAAAAGCGGCAAAAATACTTCGGCTTCCAGAACGGCATACAACAATAACTTCTCTATCGCGAGCTTCTACCAGTTCAGGTTCAGTTTCCTCATGATCCCATTCCACGGCTGTTTCCAGAATACCGCGAGGCACATGCAGTGAATTTTCAATGTGCATGGTATCGTATTCCTGATTTTCTCGTACATCGAGGAATAAAACCTTTTCATCGTCTATTTTATCTTCTATATCCCAGGGAAAATATTCCTGAATCTGAGGCGCAATTTCGGCGACCAGATCCTTATAGGTTACACGTTTCATATTATTTACAGCTTGATTATTAGTAAGGTTTTAGATGATAGTCAATTTAAGTTCAGTTTTCAAACTATATCCATTGTGTGCTAATGACTGATGCATATGTTTTCATTCAGATTACACTGAATAATTTGTATTGGTGGACAGTTGGTATATGCGCCGTTCTTTTATTGAACCGGTACAGGCTTATAATATGACGGTTATTGTAAAGAGCTTCAGCACCTGATGTGTCATATTTAAAACCAACGTTTTTATCCAGAAATACTGACAAAATTTATTCTGCAAGAAGAGTCTTTATTGCTGCTCTGACATCACTGGAATTCCAGTCAATTCCGCCAGCCACTGAGAAACGGATAAGGCCTTTTTTATCCAGTAAATAACTGGTGGGAAAAGCAAATACCTGCCATTTTTTTTCTTTTTTTTTTTGTGGTTCCAGTAGTATTTGAAAACTGTCAGGATTGGCACTGATAAAGCTTTGTATGTTACTTAATGGTTCACCCCGATTAATTGACAGAATAGTAAA
>JALSUJ010000460.1 GCA_027071355.1 Gammaproteobacteria bacterium
ACTTAAGGCTTATACGCCTGTACCCGCTTCTGGAGTTGTACTGCCAGCCGGGTCATTTGTACCCGCATCCATTCCTGAATCAGCTCCTTCCATTTCAGACTGGTGTTCAATATCCATGGAAATCACATTACCGGCGGCATCCAGTTCCAGCTTCACACTCTGACCATTATCCAGAGAAAGACCGGCTGGCAGTGTTACAGCAACACCATTTACCGTTACATTACCTGCGGCATCAACTGCAGCAACACCTTTCAGCTCAGACTTCATGGCATTAATTGTGCCTGTCATCAAATCCATTTTAACTTCAACAGATTGACCGGCTCTGGCAGCAACATCATCCAGAGTAACGCCAGCAGGTAGCATGTCAGCAGTAACCGCAACACCGTTAATTGTTACTCCACCAGCAGTATCTACAGCAATAGCAGCTTCCAGATCAACCAGCAGGCTTTGCAGGTTTCCAGTTGCATCCAGCATGGCCTTCACATCAAAGCCTTCACCTGACTGAGCAAAACTGTTAATCAGAGTTATAGCCTGCGATAAAACATCAGGATTTAAGCCCGCCAGCGCTGCATCAACTGCATCATTACCTGTAGTAGGCACACCATTTACAATACTGATTGACAGTTCAACTTTTTCCTGTGCATCTGCCTCATTTATACGCTGAACTTTTACCGCACTATATGTACCATCACCATTGTCAGCCACTTTCATATCCAGCCAGTCGCCTGCGGAGATGTTATTTATATTGAAGTACTTATCAACTTTAGTGTCATCATCCATAATCGTATTAAAGGAATCAATCGCTATAGTTTTGCCATCAATTGTAATGGTGCCGGCTGTGGTATCTACAGAATCAACCGGTGCTTCAAGCTCAAAGTGACTACCATCATCATTGGTTTCATCTTGCTGTACTGTTTTGGCAACCAATGCACCATTCGCATCAACCTCTACTTCCATATTCACCAGATCACCGGTTGTAAACTGAGTAACATCAACACCTTGTGGGATTTGAATAGTCTGACCGTTCAGATCAAAAGTTGTAGCGGTAACATTTGTAACCATACCTTCTATATCAAGTTTTTCTCCAACGTCACCTTTAACACCATACTTGCCACCGTCTTCCAGATCAATTTTTGAAACACTCAGGTCAGCATTAAATTTAACTTCTACATACATACCATTTGCAGGCGTAAAATCCAGAGGAGTTGCAGCATTTGCATAATCAACCTGAATATTACCCAGCATAAAAGTACCCGGTGCAGCCACATCAATATCAGCAATTACACCTTTGGTTTCCATTTCATTTTTATATGATGGATCATTTACATCTGACACCTTTAACTCAATAAAGGTTGCCAGAATATTACCGGTAGCATCCGGATAACCACTCACCTCGACAACAGCATTTGCAGGAATATCTGTAACAGCTTTAACAGCCGGGTCGCTGCTTTCAAAATTAGTATTGGCATCAACTGTTACATTCTGCCCCATTACAACCAGGCTACCACCGGAAGCCAGACCATTTATCTGTACCAGCCCTTCCAGATTATCTTTAAATTCAATTGTTGCGGCTTCACCTGTACTACCATTGGCGGTACCTTTTAGTGTAACAATCATACCGACTTTCAAATCTGCATCACCACTTACAGCAACACCATCTTTGGTTACCGTGGCTGCACCGGTATCATATTCAACGCCATCCACAAATACACTGCCAAAGCCGGTTATACGACCGGTAACAGTTGAAGAAGCCGAACTGGAAGCACCTGGTGTTGTGCTGGATGAACAACCGACCATACCTAAAGAAGCAGTCAGGATGGCAGCGTATAAAGATGTGTATTTGAATTTCATAGTGATGATACCTTCTGTTTGTTTGTGATCCTCAGTGGTTAACACGGCGG
>JALSUJ010000461.1 GCA_027071355.1 Gammaproteobacteria bacterium
CCACCTTATTTAGGCGGCGGGTACATGGCCACGAGTCAACACCATAATTTCATCGGTAGTCATTTGCAGGGTTTCTGCCTTATGAGCACGCCTGAAGCGGCTGGCTCCTGTTGTCTGAGCCTTTTTCAAATACCAATGTCCATTGTCCTTAACAAGTTCTACCTCTGTTTCCGCAGGCAGGCTCCCAGATCCTCACGAACTTCTTGCGGAATAGTAACCTGGCCTTTGCGGGTAACTCGCATAATTAAATACCACTTAGTGTAAATCTATGTTTTCAGTGTAGTTGTCGCTTATTTAGTAACCCGCTTCTTTCTGATGCCGGAAGGCAAGTATATACACCGTATCGTCTTTTACATCAAAGTTATAGAGTGCCACATAACCCGAGTCCCCAAAGGGGATGATTAACTCGCGCAGTTCTGGCAAATCATCTAAGAGGCGGCCTATCCTTGGCTCGGCTTCTAGCAATACGAACAGTTGTTGAATAGCCTCACCCGCTCGCCTTGCTGCCTGGGGATTCTTTTCAGCCAGAAATAACCGACATCGTTCCAATCCCTGTGCTGCACCTTCCGTGACAATTATTCGTGGCACTGAGGAATCTCTGTTTCTTTATCCGTACCCCAGGTATTCAGCCAGTCTTGTACTTCCTTGCCCGTCAGATGTTGCCCGGTTTCCTTATAAGCCTTCCAGGAGGCCAGAGCCTCATGCTTGAAGCTCTCGCTTGCCTCCTCGCGCTCAACATAGTCACGGATTGCTTCGCGCATAATCCAATGGGCTGAGCGGTGCCGTACCTTGGCCAGATGCTGGATACGCCTTTTCAGGTCGTCATCAAGTTTCACGGATGTTGCCATACTGGGATCCCCATTATTACCAGGTAGTACCTTTCGATACTATACCAGAAATTTCACTATTCAGGGATTAGAATATTTGTTTCAGGGAGGTGAAAGAAGAGCTGGAGTTTTACCATGAGCAGAAGACGTACCTAACCGTAAAAATAGCTCATCCAGGAAAACCTTCAAGGCCTTGTCAGGCAGATTGAATTGGAAACACCCCGTGATCGAGCGGGTACATTTGAAGCCCAATTAGTCAAAAAACATCAAACTCATTTGACCAATGAGATTGAGCGAAAAATCATTTCCATGTTTGTCTAGGTATGAGTTATCAGGATATCGCTTCATACGGAGCTAAACTCTATGAGAAGAGTATCTCGAATGCTATGATCAGCAGCATCACATATAAACTCATTCCTGAGCTGAAACAATGGCAACCGCTTCCTCTGGTAAAGCTTATTCGTTTATCTGGGTGCGTGCAATCCACGACATAGCTGGAAATAAGATCACAGTATGTGTTCTGGATATTGTTTTTAAAAAATCTTTATTTCCAACCTTACGAGATTGTAAGAATAACAGATAACTTATGTGAGTTATGATAGCTATATGCATATTTTGTTAGTAGAAGATGACCTCAGTGCTGCAGCCTACCTGGTGAAAGGGCTCACTGAAAATGGTCATGTTGTGGATCATGCTGCTGATGGGGAGGATGGCCTGCATATGGCATTGACCCAGAAGTATGATGTTCTGGTAGTAGATCGGATGCTTCCTGAGCGTGATGGGCTTTCTATTATACGAATGTTACGTGCCGATAATAATACAACACCTGTACTTATATTAAGCGCTCTGGGTGAAGTTGATGACAGAGTTGAAGGCTTGCGCGCAGGCGGGGATGATTACCTTGTTAAACCTTATGCTTTTGTTGAATTATTAGCCAGACTTGATGCTTTAGCTCGGCGTGGTAATGAGAATGAGAGTTCGATCGGTTTAAGTGTTGCAGACCTGGAGCTGGATTTATTAAAACATAAGGTGACACGCGCCGGCCAGGTAATACGACTGCAGCCCAGAGAACTTCGTTTGCTGGAATTTTTTATGCATCATGCCGGTCAGGTTGTAACGCGCACCATGTTGCTCGAACAGGTATGGGATTTTCATTTTGATCCACAGACGAATGTAATCGATACCCAGATCAGTCGCTTACGTTCAAAAATTGACAAAGGATTTGACCGCCCATTACTTCATACTGTTCGCGGTATAGGTTACAAGCTTGATGAAACCCCGTAGCTTATTATTACACACCACCGCCATGCGCCTTGCGCTGCGCTATGCGGTTTTTTATGCAGTTCTTATTGCGCTCGGGCTTGGGGCTCTCTACTGGGCAATCAGTCGCTATGTTGATGCTCAGTTAGCTGCTGGTCTGGAGCAGGAAGTCCATGAGCTTGCCAGTCTGGATCGACAACAGGGCAGACAGAAGTTAAAAGCACTATTGAAATCAGAAAGTCTCATCATTGGTGAAAATCGTCGTTATTACCTTCTAGATGAAACTAAGTCTAACAAACAGACAGGCAACCTTCTTGCCTGGCCACATGCACTAAAGGTGGAAGGAAAAGTACAGAATATCTGGATTGAAGATGATCTTATTCCCGGTTATATGGAGGATCAGGATGGTTACTGGCCCATGGTTGGTGTGGTTCTGGATGATGGCGCACGTTTGCTAGTCGCTCAGGCAGTACGCCAGGCTGAAGATTTACAGGAGTTTATTCTTGCCACCATGGCTATTATTATCGTCGTTTCCGTTGGCCTTGCTCTGGCTATGGGCTGGCGGCTAGGTCGGTCTCTGCTTGATCGAATCGAGCTTATCAATAAAACAGCGGAAAGAGTTACAGCGGGAGACCTGTCGCGCCGAGTACCCCTCAGCGGTCAGGATGATGAATTCGATGAACTTGCCGGTCATCTCAATAGCATGTTGTCACAAATCGAAGTTCTCCTGACCGGGATGCGCCAAGTTACCGATAATGTGGCTCACGATCTACGCAGGCCACTCGCACGTATGCGCAACAGAATTGAAGTGACGCTGTTAGAACCCAGGAAAACAGAAGACTATCGGCAGGCCTTGGAAGAGACTATGACCGATGCAGAAGAATTAATGCGAACTTTCAATGCTCTGCTGGAGATTGCCCAGGCTGAGGCAGGAAGTTATCGAGGGGAGTGGAAAGAAGTCGATCTATCAGCCTTGCTTGAAGAGCTGAGTGAACTCTATGAAGATCAGGCGGCAGAGCATAAACGAAATTTTAAAGTACAGATCGAAAAAGAACTGCTTGTAACAGGTAACCGGCAACTGCTGGCACAGGTTATTACAAATCTACTGGACAATACCTTCAAGTTTACAGACAACGGTGGCAGTATTTTGCTTGAAGCAATCCACGAGGACGGAAAAATACAGGTATCTGTAAGTGATGATGGTGCTGGAATACCAGCAGATCAGAGAGATAAGGTATTGCAGCGTTTTGTTCGGCTGGAAGCGGCGCGTAGCACAGCGGGAAATGGACTTGGGTTAAGTCTGGTTAAGGCCGTTGCTGATTTACACAAAGCCAGCTTGCACCTGAAAGATAACAATCCGGGTTTACGAGTAGTGATTGAATTTAAAGGTTAAGGAACCATCTGATTAATTCTGGGCGTAGCAGTTTGCGTTTAAAATTCACGAATTCAAGGCGACGAATCGCACGTGAGCAAGCTATCGCGAAGATTCGCAACGTAGAAGTAGGGTGCTAAGCGTGAAATACGAGTCCATGAATTGATCAGAGGCTCATTTATTGTTATTACCAATTTATCGATAAATTGACACCCAGAATTTTTGTAGCTGCATAAGGTGTAATGGTGATGCCCTTATAGTGCGTTGTGAAATAATAACTACTGAATATACCAATAGCTGCACCGGTAAGTACGTCAGCGTTATCATGCTTGTCGGATTCTCCCTCAACCCGACTCCAGCCTACAAAAGCAGCTGCTGCATAAGCAGGTAAGGCTGAATTCCAGCCATATCTTTTTTGTATAAATGCTGCGCCCTGAAAAGCAGCGGAGGTATGCCCAGATGGGAATGAATAATCCCCGTTATTTTCAGGACGCCGCTTGTTTACTATACGTTTAAGAACATGTGTAATACCAATATTGCTTAGAAATGATTTATAAAACTGCTTTCTGCCAGCAAAATCCTGCATATAGAAGGTAGCGCCATAAGCAGATAATGGGATAAGAAGCTGGAGAATATCGCCTTTTTTTTCGCTGTTGCTTTTACCTGCTACCACGGTCGTTGATATTACTAACAGGGTTACTGAAATTATAAAAGCAGTGCAATATGATTTCATTGTGCAAACCTTTTCTTATCGCTTATTTTAGATACTGTTCGGTAAATCAGTGGCATAACAATAATGACTAAAGGAATTTGTACCAGTAATCCGGAAATAATAGCTACAGCAAGAGGCTGTTGCATTGCAGAACCCTGCCCCATCGCCAATGCTAATGGCATGAGTGCAAGAATGGCGGCGGTTGTGGTCATTGCAATGGGCCGCATACGATTGATGCCAGCCTGTATCAGCGCTTCGTATGGCGCCAAATTTTTCTTCAATAGATCGTGATACTCTGAGAAATAAAAAATAGATACCTCGGTTACTATGCCAACAATCATGGTCATGCCCATCATGGCCGTAATATTCAGCTCTATGCCCGTCAGCCACAGGCCGATAAACACCGCCAGCATAGCCAGCAGGGGAGATACCATAATGGCAAGGGCTGCGGCAAAATCTTCATACAGAAACAGCAAAAGTAAAAATACCAGAGCCAGGGCGGCAATAAATACAGCGATCAATCCGCGAAAGGCAATCTGCTGTTGTTTATACAGCCCGCCTAATTGGTAGTACATATCACCGGGCAATAGATCGGAATTGTCCAGAGCCTTTTTTATCTCGCGAATGGTTGAACCCATATCGCGACCGCTGATACGCCCCGTAACTGCAACCATGCGTTTTAAATTGTCACGAGTAATTTGTGGTTGACCACTTTCCACCGAAATATGGGCAATGCGCTTGAGCAGAAAGCGATGCCCCTGTGGTGTGCGCAACCAGATTTTTTCAATGGCACTTGTTTTGTCTCGCACAGAAGCAGGCACCCAGAGACGTACCCCGATAAACTTGATATTTTCCTGTACTTGAGTGGTTACCAAGCCGCTAAACCAGGCATCCAGCTGCTGAGTAACAAAATCAGGATCTATACCTTCAAGTGCTGCCTTATCACGATCAACAATAATATTGATAGCATCTCCGGCCAGCACGATGCCATTATTGACATCCACTATGCCGGTAATTTTGCTAATTGCAGCGGCAACCCGAGGTGCTGTTGTCAGCAATTCATCAAGCCTGTCACTGTAGAGCTTGATTTCAATTGGTTGAGGAACGGCCGTCAAATCACCAATAAGATCTTCCATTAACAGAGCCATTTCAACTTCAAGTCCGGGTACTTCTGTTTCGATGCGTTGACGAACCCTGTCCATAACGGTGTCGATGGAAGCTCTTGGGAAGGATTTCAGGCGGACAAAGAAATCCCCCTCATTGGCTTCGGTAATACTTCCTCCAAGCTGTGCGCCAGTTCGTCGTGAATAAGTTTCCACCGCTGGATTGTTGCGCAAAATTGTTTCGACCTGACGTAGTAGGCGATCCGTCTCTGCCAGTGAAGTGCCTGCAGGTGAGCGATAGTCAAGAATAAAACCACCTTCGTCCATACGAGGCATAAAACCGGAACCAACCTGCTTATAGGCAAACAGACCAAGTAAAAACAGGGGAATGAGTCCAGCAAGCAATAACCAAGGTGCATGCATAATGCTATGCATTAAATGCTGATATCTGTTTTGCAACCACTTGAATACAGGCCCCGTATCATCCTTTTCAGCATCTTTTCTATGCAACAGATGCTCTGATAATAAAGGTACAGCTAGCCAGGCCAGCAGAAAAGAAATGAGCAGGCTACTGGCCATGGTCAGAGAGAGCGCCTTGAAGAACGCGCCGGTAACACCACTCAGAAAAGCCAGGGGGACAAAAATAACGATGGTTGCAGCGGAGGAACCTGCTAATGGTGAAGTAAATTCAATGGCAGCCTGGCGTATGGTGAGGGTAATATTCTGTCCTTCTTCACGTAGGCGGCGGATAATATGTTCGATCATAACAATCGCATCATCAACAATCAGTCCCACAGCCGCAGCCATTCCCCCCAAGGTCATGATATTAAAGCTCATGTGCAGGACGCTGAGTAACAGGATAGTGCTGGCCAGCACCGAAGGCACAAACACTATGGCGACCAGGGTGATTTTAAGATTGCGCAGGAAGATCAATAAAATGAATGCGGCCAGTACAACACCAATAGCGATTGCATCACGTACACTTTTTGCCGATTCAGTAATCAGCTGGCTTTGGTCATACCAGTTGGCAATATGCACATCAGTCGGTAATTTTTTGCCATAGTTTTTTAATTGCTGCTGAATATCTTTTACAATCTGCACCGTATTTCCACCGGGCTGCTGGTAGATCTGTACCAGCACCGCATCATTACCATCGGCTGTCACCCGCAACCACTGAGGCGCGGTTGTTGGATAAATGTGTGCAATATCGTCCAGTCGCACCAGTCCATCGGCACCGCTGCGTAGTACCGTACTTTCGATGGTTTCCAGTGAATGAATACGCGTATCAGACAACAGCAGGTAGAGCTTATAATGATCTTCTAGGCGGCCTACGGCCTGTAGCACATTACTGGTTGACAGGGATTTAGCCACATCATCAAAGGTCAGCTTATAGGCTCCAAGCTTGTCCGGATCAATTTCAACCCGGTACTCAGCCTGTTTACCACCCATGACCATGACTTTTGCAACACCATCAATCGATGACAGCAGAGGAAGCAATTGATACTGCGCCAGATCCCGTAGTTGCACCAGAGATTTTGTTGCCGAAGTCAGGCTGTAAGCAACAACCGGAAACACGGTAGGGTCCATGCGGCGGATACTGAAACTTGTACCCGCAGGTAAACTGGGCAGGATCTGATTGATTGCAGAGCTCACCTGTAACATGGCTGCGACCATGTCATCGCCCCACTGGAAGTTGATTGACAGCTCGGCGCTACCACGGCTGGTGGTTGAACGCAGGCTGGCAACGCCGGGAACAGAACGTACTGCCTGCTCAACGGGCCGAGTGACCGCAATAACCATTTGATCCGCCGGGCGATCACCTGTTTCCAGTATCACAACCACACGGGGAAAGTTGACATGGGGGAACAGGGCGACGGGTAACCTGAGTCCTGCCGCTATACCGCCCAAGGAGAGGATGGCCACTAGGAAAAGAATTGAACGGCGATGGGCTGCAGCCCAGTGAGCGACATCCATTACGGGGTCTCCCTGATTGCCATACCGTCAGTCAGCTCATAATTCCCCTGCGTAATAATGTTATCACCTGCTTTTAATGAACTGATGATCTCAATATCATCACCCTGTTCCAGGCCGGTCTGCACCTTTATTTTGCGGGCCGTACCCTGTTTGATGGTATATACAAATGCATTTTGATCATCACCCAGCACAGCGCTGCGGGGAACGACCAGAGCTTGATGGGGTGCCAGCTGGATATGCCCCATAATGCGACTACCGAGTACCAAGTGATCAATTTGCTGTTCTGGAATAGGGGACAGCACTTCTACCAGATGGGTGCGAGGGTTGATCATGGCATGTATCTCGCGAATCTGACTTTCTACCTTAACCTCAGGCACAAAGACGGAGGTGATAGTAACCGGCGTGCCAGGTTTCAGATGAGTCAGATCTTCTGCCTCAATTCCAAGGCGTGCTATAAGCCGTTTCTCAGCCGCAATCAGCATTGCAGTGCTATCTGCCTGTACACGCTGCCCCTGAGCGACATCAAGTCGGGTGATGATACCGTCCATGGGTGCACGCAGCGTGTCTTTTGTGCGATCCAAGCCGCGTTTTCGCAGGGCATCCAGAGACACTTTGGCATCATGCAGGGCCTTGCGTGTTGTATCAACTTGCGCTTTGGTAGCCAGCTGCTCCTGTAATAGACGTTGCTTACGCTTTAGTTCACGGTTGGCAAAGTCAACAGAGCTTTGTGCCTGTAGATAGCGCATGCGAGCATCCGGTGCCGTGACCACTTCCAGTAATTTATCGCCACTTTTTACGCGCTGACCCAGTCGTATCCAGACTCGATTAATTAATCCAGCATGGGGTAGTGAAAGACTGAGTACCTGGTCTGGATCTGGATCCAGAATGCCATAGGCAACAAGGGTTTCGCCGAACTTCTTTTCTGTAACAACGGCCGTTTTTACGGCCACACTTGTTACGTCAGCCGCATGGGAAACAGAGCTGATGGTTATTTCCAGAGCGATCAATAAGACAGGCAATATATTCATGGCTGTTCCTTCTGGAAAGCAGGCAAATCTGTCGGGCTGGATTTGATATCCGGTAATGCTAGTAAGGTCTGAAGTGCGATACGATTTTCCCACTGTGTTTGTTGCAGTGAGATCTGTTCGAGACGTTTACTGACCCATGTGGATTCCATATTCAGGAAGGTAAGGGCATCAATATCACCCTGGCGATAGGCGCGTCGTGCACGTTCAACCAGAGCTTTTAAGCGGGGCAGATAAGCCTGTAAATTGACCCGTTGTTGCTCAATGATATTTTGCAATTCCAGCAGGCGATCGACATCCGTTTGTGTTTGTGCAAGCCTCGCCTGATATTCCTCAAACAATTGCCTGCGCGTTGCCCGCTCAATGGTGATGGCTCCACGGTTGCCGTTAAACAAAGGAAGATTAAGGCCGATATTAAATCCGCTGGTATAAATATTGCCTGTATCCCGTGCTCGACTAATACCGATACTGAATGACGGGAACTGAGCCAGAATAGCAGCCCGAACTCTCTCCTCCTGTGCCTGATAACCGGCTTTTAGAGCCAGAAGATCCGGTCGAATTTCGGGCAGCTTTCTGAGCTGTGTCTCAATAGTGGCTTGATCAAATACAGGTTCGGCAGGCAGTTTAGTCAGCGTAATCACCGCGCCGGATTTAAGACCCAATATATGATTGAGATCGTGACGCGTTTGATTATGTTGCTGTTCAAGTTGCGTGATCTGAGAAAGACTATCTATCAGAGCAGTAAGATCTGTTCCATTGACATCAAGGGTTACATTACCTTCCATCAGGCCTTTTTCAGAGTGTTGATAACGATTCTGGTAAAGGCTGCGCATTTTTTGTAGCAGGGAAAGGCGCAGGTTTTCCAGCTGCAAACGGACGGCTAGCGAACGCGCTTGCTGAATCACCTGCCATTCCTGCCATAACAGCTCCAGTTGCACTTTTGTATGTGCGCCCTGTTCAGCATTAATCCGTGCCTGACGCGTAATCAGTGGCGTAATGTCATATCCCAGTCCAAGCCCACGGGCATTAACAAGGCCCGCAGTATTACCTGTAGGATGGTCAATACTGGTTGAGAGCTGAGGATCAGGTAACAGGCCAGCAGAAAATGCCTGTGCACCGGCCACCTCAAGTTGAGCTCGTTTGGCTTTGAGATCGGGATTCGCGAGCACCGCAAGTATGGCCACTTCGGTCAGATCCAGTCCATCGGACGGATTAATTTTATGAGAACCCTTTTCAGCATCGAGAGACTTATTGACCTGGGTTGTCAGTATATCCAGATCATTTATCAGTAGATCCTGTTCTAGCAAAGGTTTGGCCTGGTAGCTTGCACAGCCCCCGAGCAATGTGACGGTGGTTAATACAGGAAACAACCTATGCCATAAAACTCCTCGGTATGTTTGTCCTAACATATCTGTCTCAGTCATATTTAATTAGATAAGGTGTTAATGCGTTAACACCCCAATCAGGTTTAATTGTGATTCTGGTGCTCATCCTGATCATTATCTTCCCAGAACTTCCAGTTGAAATGCTTATCTTCATTATCGTCCTCATGATCTTCGTCACCCTCTTCATCACTCACTTCGGCAGCTAGCAGGTATCCATTTCCCGCATCTATCATAAGTTCTGTTTCCTTACCCTTTGTTGTAATGAGTTCTACCTCCCACACCAGAAAACCATTCTCGTTATCCAGTCTGGTTTCGATAACTTTACCGGGCAGGGCTCGAATAGCGATAGTGGCCGCTTCACCCGAACTAATGCTGGCCAGTCCAGCTATTGTGTGGTCATTGGCACCCTTAATTTTGATAGAGCCTGACTGTACTTCATCAGGGATGTTCTCCATGACGAGAATATCTTCTACGACTATGCCTTTAAAAGCCTTGGCGTTATTGCTGTCCGCTAATGCCGCTAGACTAATGCCTAACATGCTGATGATTGCAATCGATGTCAGCGCTGGTTTTAATGTACTCATAATTTTCTCCAGTTTAATTTAGATTCAAACGTCCTAATAACGTTGGAGAAAATTCTGACATAGTCTACCTTGCCAACAGCTATCCTGAACATTACCGAATTGTAAGGATTTAAAATTATCCATTACTGTTTATTGTATGGCGTATTTGTATCGCTGTTATTTTTCATATTGTCCTGAGTCTTTAGCTCAACAAGCTGTATCTGCCCACGGCTGAAAAATGAATTTCCTGTCAGGGTCTGGCCAACGATTGATGGGAGATAGGGGGAAAGCCGTGTGTTTTTCAGCAGGTTTGCTGCCCGAAATGATGCAACAACAGCATTGCGACTAGCATCAAGATCAGGGTCAATAGTACGCATAACACCCCAGTGAACGCCATCAAATGTTTTTGCAATGGCAACAAAAATTCTGCCCTGATGTGTTGCATAAGGCGTTTCCCAGATTTGTACAGTCAAAGCATGTTTACCACCCGGTGTTTCAAGCGCTTTTTCAAATGCAAGCGTATTAATCTGATTGTTCCAGAAAGCAGGTGCAAGGGGTGCATATGGACTGACCTCGCCTGATTGCAAAACAGTAAGCAGATTCTGAATATCAGCTTGCTGCGGTTTATACCAGCCTGATTTTTGAAAAGCTTTTTGCAGGTTGGTTTTATCCCGAGCAATAAAAATGATACCCAGGGGCTGCTGTTTCTGGCCGAAGGCGGTTTCGCTATAGGCGGGCGCATGTGATCTAAGAAAGAGGGCGGGGCTGCCTTTGATTTTCTGTATTTTGACCTGCGCTGGTTTTGCAAAACGTGGCTGATATTGGGATGCAAAACTCAGATAAATGATAATAGCTACTGCAACCAGACCCCAGGAAATTCGTTGAGCAACGGACCGGTTATTATCCGGCAACTTCACAGTCTTGCTGTTTAACCATTCACTTAAACTGATGCCAATAATAAGCCACAGGGCACCAATCAGATAGCCACCCAGCACATCACTTAAATAATGAACGCCCAGCATAATACGGCTGAGCCCGATAAGTAGAATTAAAACCAGGCAGGCAAAAAATAAATTCACCCGATGTTTCCATGTATCCGAGCTACGGATAAGGATATAAGCCAGAAAACCGTAAAAGGCAACGGCAATGGTGGCATGACCACTGGGAAAGGAGTAGGAATTTTCGAGCAGAACCGCTTCCACCGGACGTGGACGATGAAAGGCGATTTTACCCAGTGTTGTAAACACAATACTGCCTGATACTGCGGTCAGCAGACCGGCAATAAACTGCTGCCGTTGCACCAGCCAGAGAATAGTCATGCTTATCAGTGTAAAGGCAATAATCAGCTGCCATGCACCGAGTTCAGTCATCCAGATAAAGAATTGTACTGTTTCGGCTGTGCGTAACATTGCGATAAGCTGAGCCAGGCTATGATCAACTGCAACAAGGGGATCTCTGGAAATCAGATCTTCAACAATTCCGCCAAACAGGGCCAGCACATATAAAAAGGCAAGACTCAATAAAGTCAGTGGCAAACCGCTGAAATGCTGTTTATTGAGGCGCACGGTAAGAAAGCTAAATAGGCGAGGGTGGTCTTGAATCAACCGGGTAACGTCCGAATTGTTAGCGATAGCAGTTCTGATCGAATGCCAGACGGAGTTCAGGAAGTGCAGCCATTGTTGTCCATAACGGAATATAAAATGCCTGAGCCACAAAAGCAGCAGGGACAGAACGAATAATATTGCCAGTAGCAGGCCCATACGCGAAAGCCATAGCTGTGCAAGATTTATGGAGCGCGCAAATAGATAGCCTGCCCCCAGCCATTCAAGCCCCCAGCCAGTTGCCCCCAGCACATTCCAGAACATAAATGCCGGGCGGCGCATCTTAACGGTACCGGCCACGAACGGGATCAGCTCCTTGATACCGGGAACAAAGCGGCCGAGGAAAATGCTTCTTGCACCATGTCTGTCCAGGAAATCCTGGGTATTTTCTATGTGTTTCGTTTTTATAAACCCAGCACCATCATGTATCCAGTGCTGACCGTAATGTTTACCAAGCCAGTAATTCAGATTGTCGCCGATAATCGCACCGGCAATGGCAAAATAGAGCAAGCTGGCAAAATCAATATGTCCACTGGCAGAAAAAGCACCCAGCAAGAGTAGCAGTGTTGATCCCGGTATAAATAATCCAATGAGAAAAGTGGTTTCTACCAGTGCAGCAAAAAAGGCAATCCAGTAACTGAATTCCTGAAAATGCTGGATGACTGGAAAGATGAAGTGAGTGATTGAGTCGGTCATGTCATGATAGTCAGCGGCCAGAATCCTATGAAGAAAAATAGTAACAGGATGACCCGGCAGGGTCTGCTAACCTTGCCAAATGGTAAGGAAAAAATAACACCATGACGTTGATAATAACAGACAGCTTAAAGCTCAATTATCCAAAGGCTATGAAAAAGAATGCTAAAACAACTAATACTTTTGGTTTGCCTGCTGCCATCCCTAAGCGATGCAAAAGAACCGATCACGGCGGTTGCGGGCACCTGGCAACCGACCTCAACAGCTTTCGCCCGGGTCAGTGCTCGCCAACAAGCGGTGCTCGGCCTGCCATTTGCCGCGCGCATTATTGCGCTGAATGTCGAACCCGGTGCAAGAGTAGCAGCAGACGATGAGCTGGCACGCTTCGATGCACCATTACTCAGGCAACATCTGGCGGCTTGGCAGCAGGCGTTGCTGGAAGTTCGACTGTCGCAGAAACGTTTACAGGTACTGCGGGAAAGTGAGTCCCAGCACGCCATTACCCGGCGGGAGCTGATGGCTGGTGAGCAGGCTGCTGCACAGGCGCAGGGCAGGTCACGCATGAGCTGGGAAATACTGGCGGCGGATCTGGATCTGCTGCATATCAAGGGTGATGCAACAGAGCTTGAGGCGCGAATTAACAAAGAAGGCTTGCCCTCTGTGGCGCGCTCGCTTGGTAGTCTGCGGGCACCTTTTACCGGTATTGTAACTGAGCGCCGGGTTGCCTTGGGTGAGCAGGTTGAGGCGACCAGACCAGTGTTCGAACTGGAGGCGCTGGAACAGGTATACTTGGATGTAGGTGTAGCCCATTCGGCACTGCCAATCTGGAAAAAAGGTAAAACACACTGGCATGTCGAATCGGCAACGGGATCACTCAAGTCGCTGGATGGCACCCCTTTATATGATGCGCAGTCGGGTCTCTGGCTATTACGCTACCAGGCGGAAAATCCGCAGCGACTGCTGCGCGATGGGGCCTGGATTGAAGTTGAACATATAGGTATGCCTGTAGCGGTGGTCTGGGTGCCTGCATCTGCCGTGGTGGCCCGCAATGGAAAAACCTGGTGTATCGTTAAGAATGGTGATCAGTTTAAACCCGTTGAGGTAGAAGTTGGTGCAGCTGTTAATGGACGTGTACCGGTGCTTTCAGGTATTGCTGGCGGCGACAGGGTGGTGACCAGCGGTGCTTACGAGCTGCTTTACCGCGACCTTAAAGAACTGATCAAGTTTGTAGATTAAGGAGTAGCCGATATGCTCAAACTGCTCCTTCGTCACCCCATTGCCGTTATTCTGGGTAGTCTTTTGCTCGGTCTGGGCGGACTTGCCAGTCTGCACGAATTACCGGTAGACCTGTTTCCACGTCTGGATTATCCGCTCATCAATGTTATTACCCATTACCCTGCGGGTACCGCGGAAGATATGGAGCAACTGGTTACCCGGCCCATCGAAAATGCGATGCTGGGGCTAACCAGTCTGCGCCGGGTACGCTCAACGTCGGCACCGGGATTTTCTCAGGTCACGGTAGAATTTACCTGGGGTGTGGACGTATTGCAGGCTCGCCAGCTGGTTAGTAATCGGCTGGCAAGTGTCAATCTGCCTGCAGCTGCTAGACCGGAGATGGAGAATATCGGTACCTCGCTGGCCATGCTATCAACTTATACCTTAAGTGGTGGTGACCCAGTGGCAAGCCGTGCTTTTGTCCAGTATCAGTTAGCCCCGCAATTGGCCGCTTTGCCCGGCATCTCCCGGGTGCAGGTAATGGGAGGAGGTGAAGCCGCCTGGCGTATTGATCTGGACCCACTGCGTCTCAAGCGCCATCGAGTGTCAGCCCAGACCATTGCTGCGGCAGTGAAAGCATCGAATATACTGGATACCGGCGGTTATCTGGAAAGTCATGGGCGTGATTTATTGATTCGTACCGAAGGGCGCTTGATGACCCTGGATGAGCTGAAACAGGTTACTGTGGGCTATGGTCAGGACCATCAGCCCCTGCGTCTGGATGATGTTGCAGATGTGTATGCCGGTAGCAAACCACAGCGCTATGTCGTTTCCAGTAATCGTCTTCCGGCAGTCGCCTTTACTATCCAGAAACAACCCGGTGCCAGCACACTGGCTGTCTCACAGGAAGTGGACAAGGCGCTCAGGCAGCTGAAACTGCCGGCTGATACTCATCTGGAAAAATTTTATGATCAGGCGGAAATTATTGGTCTGGCCTACCGCAATATGCGCAACAATCTACTCACCGGTGCATTCCTGGCTATTATTGCCGTGATCTGGGTTTTGGGGCGTAACCGCGCCAGCCTGGTGATTGCCATCGGTTTTCCGCTGGTGGTACTGGCCACATTTGCTGCCATGGGGATATTTGATCTTGGCTTAAATCTTATGACCCTAGGGGCATTAACCGTGGCCATTGGGCTGATTGATGATGATGCTGTCGTGGTCATGGAAAATATTGAGCGTCATCGCACACTGGGAAAGTCATCTTTGAATGCGGCACTGGATGGTACTCGAGAAGTCCTTGCAGCGGATATTGCCGGAACCCTGACCGTGCTGGCCGCTTTTGTACCACTGGTTCTGGTGAGCGGCCTGGCGGGTCGTCTGTTTCAACCTTTCGGCCTGACTTTTGGTTTTATTTTACTGTTCTCCCTGATAACCTCATTAACTCTGATACCTCTGGCTTCTGTCTACTGGGCTCCGCGGCAACAGCTTAAAACACTTTATATAACTGGAGGAGCACGCTGGATCAACTTTTTAGGTGAGTGGAATCTGAGTCTGCTAGACAGCCTGCTACACCACCGAGTCAAGGCCCTATTCGTCACAGTCTTATTGCTTGTGCTGAGCCTTGCATTGTTGATCTTTAATCCCGCACGACTACTGCCTTTACTAGATGAAGGCAGTTTGCTATTAAGTTATCAGTTAGCCCCTGGGACTTCGTTATCTGAAAGCAATCGTGTCGGTGATACGCTGGAAAAACAGCTGCTGGCTATGCCTGCTGTTAAAGCTGTTTTTCGCCGTACTGGCTCCCCCGAATCATCCTTCTATATCGAAGGCCCGGATGAAGGGGAGCTGGTGGTTAGACTGGATAAAAAAAAGGCACCTGATCCATTGGTAGTGAAGGCAGATATCGACAGCCTGTTATCGGAAACACCTGGTGTTATTGGCCGGGTCAACGAGCCAACTACCGAGAAACTGGATGAATCTTTTTCCGGACTGCCGACCCTGTTCGGTATTACGCTCTATGCCAATGATTTACAACAGCTCTATGCGGCAGCGTCCAGTGTGGAAGCCGCTGCAAATAAGGTGGAAGGGCTCACGAATATTGTCAACAATACAAAAATACCGGTGGATCAGATACGCATAAGCATCGATCGGAGGGCACTGGCTCGCTTTGATGTGAGTGCAGAAACCGTGGCTCAGGCTGTGCGCACCGCCATGCAGGGTGAAAGTATCAGCCAAGTCGTTATTAAGCAGCAACCCGTTGATATTATTCTGCGTTATGGCAATGTTCGACGTGATAGTCTTGATGCGCTTAAACAGGTACAGGTGGCTGTACCCACAGGTCGTCTGATTCCTTTATCTCAGCTCACCCATATCGAGACTCTGTCGAGCTACCCGACCATTGAGCATCAGCGTGGACTGCGAGCATTAACACTAACAGCCGAAATCGATGGCAATCCCTATACCGTTATGCATCGCCTAGATCAAACATTGACCAAGCTGAATTTACCTGAAACTGTACAGTGGGGCTACACCGGTGAATATGGTCAGTTACTAAAAACAGGCGGACAGGTACTGTGGGTGTTGCTGGCTTCAGCTCTGCTAGTGTACGGCATTATCGCTATACAGCTCGGCAATCTGCTGGATCCTGCCGTAGTGCTGACCAAGCTGCCACTGGATTTTATGGGCGCTGCGCTGGCGCTGTTTATCACCCGACAACATCTTGATCTCACTGTGGCTATCGGCTTCATTACCCTCATTGGAGTCGCAACCAACAATGGCATTATGTTGCTCACTTTCACCCGAAACTTCCGTCGTCAGGGAATGGATGCAGTGGCGGCTGTGCGTGAGGCGGTTCGTCTACGCACTCGCCCCATGCTGTTAACTCATCTTACTACGCTGTTGGCTTTGATCCCTGCAGCTCTGGGTCTGGGAGAGGGGCCGCAACTTTTGCAGCCATTGGGTATTATGCTATTTGGTGGACTTACAGCAGGGACGCTGCTGACCCTTAACCTGTTGCCTGTAATCTATGTTGTAACGGAGCCATGGCGACACGGTCCACATGAAAAGACAAATGAAAGACTGGCATAAATCTGCATTACATGTTGCCTGATCGATTAAGCATTTAATAAGCGGAACGTTAAAAAAACTCCGTTAAAGTTTCCCCTAAATCCGAATCGCTCATTTGTCCTGCAACAATGAAAACTGTTCACGTAAAGACAATAGCTGGGCAAAATCCACTTTTTAGAGGCTTCCTGAATTACCAGAAAGACTACTTTTTTTACTGCATCATCCATTGAAAATAATTTATGTTTTTTTAATGGCTTTGCGAACCACGCTTGCATTTGATGGCGTAATTACAAGTAAGTATTGTAATGTAAGCGAAGCCAATAATTTACAAGTATGCATAATATGTATTAAGTAAAACTAATATACCGTCTTGAGGCGATTCCTATTTTGCATAGGAATGAATGGAAGAGGGTAGGGGAATGAACATTTGGATTACGTTTCATACCCACACTAACCGTACGCTACAAATTATCATCTATTTTTTGAAAAAAACAAGTTTTTTTTATTTAACTAGGCTGAAAAATATCAATCAATTTTTCAAAGAAAGATTTAAAGCAATGTCATACCAAAAGATGTTGCTTTTTTATCGAATGTTTTAATGGATTCACAACCACGCTGCTCCGAAATAACCGCAATCAGTGCATCACTGAAATCACCATTGCCAGCCGAAAATCGTTTAAGCGCCAGATAGGCGACCTCCGCATTTTCAATCAATAGCTGTCGTGTTGTGAGCAGTACCTGAACAACATCCAGAATGTTTTCTTTGCTCTGGTCGTAGCAGGACTCCAGTACCCAAACCACTTCAACCAGGCTAATCAAGCTGATAAAGCCCGGCTGTGTTTCGGTTAATGTGTTTTCAATCAATTTGTTTGCTTTGCCGGACTGAGTCTTATCATCCTGTGTCAGATAACGGATAATGACATTTGTATCCAGACCAATCATGATTGAGCGGCTCTAGAGTGAATAGCCTGATTCATTTCATCAATGCTAATGGTTCTGTTGGTTTTAATCATGCCCTTAATCTCGGATACGTTCCGCGTGGCGGCGATGATTTCATAATGGCCATCAGCAACTTTAACAAATTCAATTCTATCGCCAGGGCCGACATGAAGATCTTTTCTAACTTCAGCCGGTATCGTGACCTGGCTTTTGCTGGTAATCGTGGCCGTCGTCATACCTTACTCCTAAAATTACGCCTTACTTTAGGTAAGGTATCATAAATGTCTGACATTTCAAGCTGTTTGGGAATAATAGGCAAAATCAGTGAGGAGTATTTTCGCAAGGGATTCTCAGGGTAGCCAGTTGTTTTATCGTTGATTCGAACCGCATATCACTGCGTTCTCGTTATGCCAATAGCACACCCTTTATATATTGCCTTTATCCGTTCAGGTTTAAATTGAAGTTATTAGAATATAGATTAAATTACTTTCAGAATCTCAGACTGTAAATTCGACAGGTTAAGCGATGTCATATTTGAAAAGCATGCGTTATTAAGTTCAGCTACCAATGTTTTTCTATTATCATTTTCTTTAGCCCAGTCATGAAGAGAAATATATTGCCCATTATTAAGAAGCAGTTTTCTGAGTTGATCGGCTGTCATTTCAGTTTTTAATTGCTTGCGTATATTCCATCTAACAGCTTGATGATTTAGCCATGGGCGTATTTGTTTAAAAATAATCAGGCTTAAAAAACTACAGATAATTAATGTTATCCACCATGCCCATGCAGGCATTGTCCAGTGCCGTGGTAAATTATGCAGAGATTCTTTTAGCGTGCTAGACTCAGGATCAAAATAGCGTAGTTTAATGTTAATTTTAGGCCCAAAAGGCATTAGCCATTTTGGCAAAGGAGCGTTAATTATATTTAGGTCGCCATAGTCTTTGTAATTAGATAGTTTTTTATACTTCATTTTAATATTTGAGACATCCTGTCCGTTTATTATTGATAACTGCTTATCAAGACCCGGCACACCAAAGGGGATAAGGGCAGGTGTGTGGACGATGGTTTTCCATGAATTTATTTCACCATTCTCAATCTTTGAGTCTAATTTTAATTCGCCTACAGGTAGATTCGGTGGTAAGTAACTGGGTAAGGGCTTAACCTGTAAATGTTGTACTGGTAAATAAAAGCGCCTTCGGTCACTGCCTGATAACTGATAACGAATAGCCGGTAAATCAATAGATTGCTTGCCTTCATTTAAGGGGTAAAAGATCCAGCCAGCATCAAAAATAGCGAGTCCATTTTTTGTAATATGCTTTTCAGTTTTCAATTCGCGTAGCATGGATTCGTTATTGTCAGGCGAGTCAAGTAGGACATGAGCTGTTGTATCGGAACTTTGTATTCGCACATGAATGATAATGGCTTCGCGTTGCCATGGGGATAAATTTGAAATATTCCAGCTTAACTCAATAGGTTCGTTTTTAATTTTTGCTGGGGTGACTTTTAATGGAATAGAAATGCTCTTTGCTTTTTCTAAGGTTAATGCTGGCAACTGCCTTATGTCTTTATTTCTAGGATAAAGGCGTAACTTTAAAGTTTGTATAATACGTCCATACTCGTCTTCATCTTTGTATTCGTCGCCATAAACAATAGAAAAATGTTTTTTCCAGAGATCTAAGTTCAAGTGTTCTAATGATTGGTTTCCTGTGTAATTAATAGTGATTCTGAAATATTGTCCCAATTGTTTTTCCGTTTTCGATACCTGTACCGTTAGTTTGTCTTCTAAGATTGTGTCCTGTGCGTGCACCGGTGTGACTATATAAAACATGAATATAGAGGCAATGAGCAGTCTGTTTACCATGGGCGCACACCCTGTATAGTTTTAGGTGTTTGAGGGTGTGCAGGTATACCTTCTTCTAACTCAAACAAGCGTTGCCAGAATTGAATTTTATTTGCAGCAGTGGGGTTGTCATTACTAAATCGGCTCCAGTCGTTCTTTTGTTGCTGGCTAGCTTTTGATGTGGCTGATAGCTTTAAAAAATTCTGCTGTCTTAGTAAATATGTTGTAAGTTGTTGTTCAGTTAAATTGCCGGGCTTTGATAAGATGGATGCTAAGTCTTTTGATCTTCTTGAGGAACTAATATCCATTGTAGAGACTCGGTCATTGTTAAAATTTATGACTGATTCGATGTTGCCTAAGCCTTCCTGTAAGTTGCTATCCCTATTTGCCAATAAGCGTAAATAGCGTTCAATGTTTTGTTGAACTTCTATTGTGAATTCCAGGTTGTTTTTGTAGTTTGCTTGTTCAGGCTGATAACGTAATGCGTCTTTATATAATTGGATAGCTGACTTGAAATCACCTTGTTTAAAAAAACTATTAGCTAAATTAAAAGCTGCCTGACCTCGTTGAGTGTCAGTTTCTGCTTCCCATGCTGCGTGACTAAATGAGGTGATGGCGCATTCTATTTGTTGGATACGAAAACAGCTGGCACCTTCGCCCATGCGCGCCATGTACCCCTTTGTTTTTGAGTATAACTTTGCTGCCTGAGTATAATCCTGTTTTTCCCATGCCTGATATGCTTGTATTAATACATCAGAGCTTGTTTGCATATTATCAGCATGTACTTCATTCGTAGGTAGTATCAAAATTAAGCTTATAAATATTACAGTCAGTGCTTGAACTTTTTTTAGCTTTTCTAAGCTGAATTGTTTTAAAAAAATCAACAATATAGCGGCTAACAATGGCCAGTAAAATAACTCATTCCAGCTGGCCTTATTCTGGTTTTTTTCTGATATTTTAATCCTTGCCGGTTGCCAGACATTGGAAAGTTGATTATGCGTATCAGGGTTGAGTCTTGCGTAAATGATATCGTTGGATAATTGTCGTAATTCATTTTCTTTGAGCCGAGTTTGTACGGCCTTATTGTTAAATTTCAACCAGTGACCTGCGGTATCTGTTAACGCAACCGGTGATGGCAAACCGATACCTAGAATATGTAATGTAATGTTGTCTTTCTGTAATTTATTAATTATATTTTTGAGTCGTATAAATTCATGCTTTGTAATATCGCCATCCGTTAATAATATAATCGTGCGTTCGCCCGATACATCTTTTAATAGCAACTGACTTTGTAAAAGCGCTTCAGTAATAGCACTGCCGTGAGTCGGTAGTTGTATTTCATTTAATAGCAACGCACTCTCATGCAGTGCATTTATATCAAATGTAGCCGGTAACATAATGTGTGATGCACCGGAAAAAATAACTAAACCTAATTTTATATTCTTTAGCTTCTGATTTTCATTTGCTTGAGTCCATTGTTTAATCATCTTATCGGCAATGGCTTGTCTGCTTGGGTAAACATCATTAGCCTGCATAGAGCGAGAGTGATCGACAATGATAATCGCAGCACTCTGAGGGGGTAGTATTTTTTCAGGTGCGGATATAAGCAGGCGAGGCCCCGCTGCGGAAATGGCCAGTAAAACCCATATTATAAATTGTTGAATATTCTTCCAATGCGTTTTTCTCTGCGCATGAGGTAGTGTTATCCAGGGTAGCAAATCAACATCGGCATATTGCTTTAAGCTGAGGTTATGATGCAAGCTTTTCCATGCCATTATAAAGAGTGGTAAAAAGGCCAGCAATAACCACAGTGATTCCCTCCAGTAGAGTTGAGTTAAAAAATCATTCATGCGTTTGAGCTTTTTTTGTTGCGGATAGAAAAGAGCTCTTTCATGCCTAATAATAATATGGCCAATAATAAAGGCCAAAAATATAGTGCCTGTGTTTTTCGCGGAGAAAAACGGTCACTCGATTTCACCTGATGGCGTTTTTCGATATAATCTAATGCCGCATCAATTGATTTTACATCGGTACCATGAAAACTTTCACCACCGGTTATTTTGGCCATTTCACTTAATAATTCTACATCGCTTGCTTCATAAAGCAGTTCACCCATTTGACTGGCAGACATATTATTTTTTGTCGTGTCTGTTGAACCAATGGCAATGGTATGTAATACCGTATTGGATTCGGCAGCTCGTTTTGCACCCTCTATGGGAGACAACTTTCCAACGGGAGTGGTCGCATCACTAATTAATACCAATACAGTTTTTTTGGATTGTTTATCCGATTTAACAAAATCAGCTGCAATAGCAATTGCATCACCCAGTGCAGCCATTCGGCCAGAAACAGTCGGCTCTAAACGATGAATAAGGTGACGAACAAGGTCTTTATCTTTGCTGGGTTTAAGCAAAATTTGCGGTGGATCACCGAAAATCACAATGCCGATACGTTGCCCGCTAAAGCGTCTGGAAAAACGATCCAGTAAAGTCTGTGTCATGGTCATTCGATCAACACGTTTTCCGTCGAGTTGATAATCTCTGATGACCATACTAATCGAGGTGTCGATAATCAGCATAATATCGGCTGATGTATCTGCGGTTGTTACTTTTTCTCCCCGATGTATTGGTTGTGCCAGCGCCAATGCTATTAAACTACCTGCAAGCAGTGTTGTAAAAATATTTGTTGATTGTTTTGTTTTAAGATGTAATGCGGTGTTATCCAATGCATAAGGGTGTTTTACGCTTATCGTACTGGGTTGATTGTTTTGTTTTATCCATTGTTTTTTTATCAAAAAGGGTCTGATAAATATATAGATAATGAGGGGCGTGATCAACCACAGCCATTCAGGCTGAAGCAATTCATAATCAGATAGAAGAACCGCTAGATCCATTTTTTTGTCTGACTGATTAAAAGGTTCATTGTGTGCTCATCTACACCGTTACGACTAAAGCAGGCTGCCTGTAATTGTTCATTAAATGTTTTATTTAAGTGTTTTTTCTCTGTATTATTTTTTAACATATTTGAAATAGTCAACGCTAACTGTCTCTGGTTGATTTTTTTATTGTTATATTTTTTTTGAATCCGTTTAAGTTGTTGTTTATCAGACCGGTAATGTTTTATAACGACAATAGCAATTAATAATATGAAACTGATTAGTACTATCCAGATAGCATCTGTTTCATTTTGAGGTGCAGACGGCGGTAAAATGTCTGCTATTTTTTCTAGCTCAATTTTACTCATTTTTCTGTTGCCTGAAGAGCTTCTGCAAGATTATCTGTCTGACTACAAATTGAGATGAAATGGATGCCGGATTTTTTACAACGTTGTTTTATGTTTTGCTGTCGCTCATTAAAACTAAACTGATAAGCTTTTTGTATTTTATGGCTGCCGGTATCGACTAGTGAATTACTTTCTAATCCATGTTGTTCTCCCCAGCATAAATTTAAATGTCCAGCATTCGATAATTGGCGTTCGGCTGCATCATATATATGGATGGCAAGCACGCGGTGCTGTTGACCCAGTTCATAAAGTTGAGCCTGCATTTCATTATTTAAATCATAGAAATCACTGAGTAAATAAACATGGCTACCTTGTGGTATTTGTTTTGTGAGTAATGATAATGCGCGTTTCAGACTAAATGTTGAATGGATATCTAGAGGAGGCGCAGCAAGACTTGCAAACTTCGCGAGTTGATAAATACCCTGCTGGCCATTTG
The DNA here is from genome assembly GCA_027071355.1 of Gammaproteobacteria bacterium. Classification (GTDB taxonomy): domain Bacteria; phylum Pseudomonadota; class Gammaproteobacteria; order GRL18; family GRL18; genus JANELJ01. The sequence goes on from JALSUJ010000461.1 coordinate 23,297, forward strand.
TGGCTGTTTGCCACTTCGGTGTTTCGTTTAATATTAAAGCGCCCAGCTCCGTACCTGCCTGTGCTTCCCAGCTGGCCAGAAAAATCGATAACCGGGCTGCTTGTGTTACTTTTAAACGACTGCGTGTACCAAAGCGCATGCTTGCCCGACGATCAATTAAAAAATAACATTGAGGGGATAAGTCCTTATGAAACACACGTACCTGTGGTTTGCCGGTACGTGCGGTTGCACGCCAGTTAATGTGCCGCGGTTCATCACCAGGCTGGTAAGGCCGGGTTTCACTAAAGTCGATACCACTTCCTTGTTGAGTCGAGCTTAAATCACCACTTCCGCCCAGGCGTATTTCACGCATGCTTAATGGTAAGCCATCACCGTTCCACTGATGCCCATGTTGAATGCATTGATTAATGGCCTGTGAATCGAGTAAGGGCTGTTGCAGGCGTTGCAGGTCTTTGCGGCGCATATTACAGGCTCATGATAAATTTAGGGTGCATCAACTTTTTCAAGTAGCTTTGTAATGATTTGTTTGCCATCAATGCCTTCAGCCTGAGCGGAGAAATCCAGCACTAAACGGTGCCGCAGTACGTCTACCGCCAAATCAATGACATCTTCAGGAATCACGTAATCGCGATCTGCGAGCAGGGCGCGTGTACTCGCCGCACGTAATAATGAAATAGCACCACGGGGCGAAGAACCGGCTTTAACCAGCCCGTCCCATTCGGGAATGTAGGTTTTAATATCACGGCTGGCCGCCACCAGTTCAATCACATATTTTTCGATTGAAGGCTCAACATGAATGCCATTGAGTTGTAATCGTAAGGAAAGAATATCCTCTGGCTTAGCAATGGATTTTAAGTTTGCGTCGAGTCTTCCATCATCAACTTTACGGGTACGCCTGAGTATTTCAATTTCTTCTTCATGGCTGGGGTATTGCATAATCAGGTGAAACAAAAAACGATCCAGCTGAGCTTCCGGCAAGCTATAGGTGCCCGCATTTTCCAGTGGGTTCTGAGTGGCCAACACCATAAATAAAGGCGGTAATATATGTGTTTCAGCCCCTACGGTAATTTGGTGTTCGGCCATTGCTTCAAGCAAGGCTGATTGTACCTTGGGTGGGGCACGGTTGATTTCATCGGCCAGTACAATTTCATGGAACAGGGGGCCGGGCTGAAAACGAAATGAGCCCTTATCCGGCTCAAATATTTCGCTGCCGGTGAGATCCCCCGGCATCAGGTCGGGGGTAAACTGAATGCGCTGAAAAGACGCATGTACACTACCGGCCAGTGCATGCACCGCGGTGGTTTTAGCCAGCCCGGGTGGCCCCTCCAGTAATACGTGGCCACCACTGACTAGTGCAATGATAAGTCTGTCTAACAAGTCTTCCTGTCCAACGATCACCTGTTGGAGTTGCTGTTTTAATTGTTCGCAGGAAAATGTACTCATTTACCATAGCCTTTAAATTTAGTTAGTCTGGATGTTTAACCAGAGTGTTTAATTTGGGTGTATTAAATAATACGGAGGCTTATTTTACACATCAATGGGGGTAAATCTGTTTATTGCAGATTAATTTATTTTTATCGGGGATATGGCACGCACTTTTCAATCCACATTCACACAGTGCCGATACTAATGTGCTTGCAGCCCATTCTATATCAGATATTGAAGTAGACACACCAACCGAAAATCGAACTGCACCCTGTGCTCTTTGTTGTGATAAGCCCATGGCGCCGAGGACACCACTAACTTTATCAGACTCTTCATGACAGGCTGAGCCTAGAGATGCTGCAACATCATTGGCGGCTTGTTTGAGCAATTCTCTGCCTGTAATGTTGGGGAAAGAGACGTTCAGTGTGTTGGGTAGACGCATATCTGGATGCCCATTGAGTTTTAAATCGGGTACGGCCTCTAATAAGCGCTCATGTAAAATATCCCGTAATATACGAAGTGTAATACCCTCGAAACCATCGCTCTTATAAATCAATTCTGCTGCTTTACCTATACCGACAATAGCCGGTACGTTTTCTGTGCCCGGTCGTAAGCCCTGTTCGTGGCCTGCGCCTACAATTAGTGGTTCAATCGGTGTGCCTTTACGCACATAAAGTGCACCAATACCTTTTGTGGCATAAAACTTATGCCCAGCAAGTGTGAGTAAATCAACACCAAGATGATCTACAGATACCGGGATTTTCCCCACGGACTGAGCCGCATCGGTGTGCAATAAAATGCCTTTGGGGCGAACCATGTCAGAGATTTCTGAAATAGGCTGGATTGTGCCGACTTCATTATTGGCATGCATAATAGACACCAATACGGTATCTGGGCGCAATGCATTTTTTACAGATTCAACGCTGACCAGGCCATACTTGTCCACGGGTAGAACAGTGACTTCCCAGCCATTTCTTTTGAGTAATTGTAATGGTGCACTTACCGAAGGATGCTCTATCGAGGATGTAATAATATGACGCCCTTTATTACGCATGGCCTCAGCAACGCCTCGAATACCCAGATTATTGGCTTCAGTGGCGCAGCCGGTAAAGAGTATTTCATCATGCTGCGCGCCGATTAATGTGGCAACCTGATAACGGGCCTTTTCCACCGCATCGTGTGCTCGTTGACCATATATATGGTTAGACGAAGGGTTGCCAAAAAAATGTTGTCTTAAATAGGGTTCAATAGCATCCGCTACCTGTGGATCAACAGGGGTTGTTGCGTTGTGGTCTAGATAGATTGGATTGTGCATATTAACTAACCTCATTGCTTGTAATTACGAGCGACTATCAAGGGGATTTCTAAACACCACTCATTAAGTCTTCTATCAGGTTATCCAGCTTTTTATGAACTTCAGTCAGATCAGCATTATCGAACCCCGTTTGTTCAATGGCACGACAAAGATCATCAGCATCAATAATGAAGCCATCATTTGGCATCACCGGGTTACCATCCAGCAATAAGCCGGGTGCGCTGTGAGTATGATCTTCATCGGGGTAAATAGTTTGCATGTCAAAGCCAAGTGAATTTGATAGTGTTTGAGCATAATTTGTGTAAAGTGTGCAGCGTCCACCGGCGGGGTTATTAGATAAAATAGTTATGTTTAATTGTGTCATTCTTAACTCTCTAAATTATTTTAGAGCCTGCCGATACAGACTCAAACGGGTTCTGTTGTATTGTTTTTATAACGATGTAGTTGTTTGCTTTAATGCGTCAAGATAGCGCCGAATGCGTTTGGCATTGGCACCACGATCAATTCGACCGATGCGCGAGCGGGAGCGAATATCAATAATTGAGCCTTCATCCGATGCAGCCACTCGTACAACAATTTCATCTTTAAAACCAAACAATAAAGAGGTGTCGACCGCTTCAATTCGTCCTTCATCGGCATCGCTTGCGATCACTTCCCAGCCATTTTTAGTCACAACTTCCAGGGCTTTTTCAAAAGCTTTCTCCTGAGAAACCGATAAGGCCAATGGTTTTAAATCTGGATAAGCCGCTAACTGTTTTTCTGCGAAGGACTCTCCAGGGTACTCAATCGGGTTGGGCACATCCCAGTAAGATGGCGGGTCCTGAGTGTCCGTAGTGATATCATTAATTTTGGGATAGGCGCTTGCGCTGTATTCAAATAAAGCGGTGGCTGATATCACCGGTACACTTAGCACGATACCGGTTATCGCCAGCAGCATTCCTCGTTGTTGAGACTGAGAGCGTGTTTTGAAAACGGCTATCGCAGATATAACAACCGCAACAATGGCAGCATAGGTCGCCCACTCAAAAATGGAAAAGGCTTCCGGGTGTCGCCACCAGCCAAGCCGATAGCCAACACCTGACATTAATGCACTGATAATGACCGCTACACTCAATGCCAGTCCAGACAGGGCAAGCTTTGATGTGGTTTTTGGGATGTTTTGATTATTCATACTGATACCTCTTTGTCTTTAATCTAATGGGGGGAGAGTGTCGACTTAATTGAACAAAACACTCTTGAATATAATATAACTGGCCACCAGCATCAGGAATCCACCAAAGCCTTTTTTAAGTAAATCCGCCGGTAAACGATGCCCCAGCTGGCTACCCGCAACACTGCCAACAACGGCAATGGCGGTGAAGATACCCATTAACTGGTAGTCGATGGCTACCGAACCGGCATATCCGGCAAAACCGGCAAATGACTTGAGTGAAACAATGCTGAGTGAAGTGCCTACCGCTCTTTTCATCGATAAACCCGATAATAAAACCAGTGCAGGTACAATCAGAAAACCGCCTCCAACACCCACGATGCCGGTTAATATGCCAACGGCAATGCCATGTAAGGCAATATGTCCATATTGAAGATCATCACAGTGTCCATCCGGGCAATCAACGGCAGCTGCACCTACCGATTTATGTTGAGGTGAGGGCTTAATCATTTTCCAGGCGGCGGCATACATAACCAGAGCAAACACGCTGAGTTGTATAACAACGGGGGTTACTACGCCCACCAATGCGCCAGCATAAGTGCCAGCCACACCAAATAAACCAAAAACAGCCGTGATTTTGAGATCCACATTACCGTGGCGCCAGTGTTGTAATGCAGTGATAGTCGCAGTGACTGCAACAATGCCTAGGCTCATGGCGATGGCCGATTTGGGCTCAACATCTAATAAATAAAGCAGGGCGGGCATAGTGATAATGGAGCCACCACTGCCAAAGATGCCGAGTAGCATACCTGTAACGAGACCTGCGATGATAATTGAAATAGACATGTTTCTTTCCTCTGGCAACTAGGGTGATTGAATAGCGCTATTAATCAAATATTCTACTATTCTATAAATCACTAGAATAGTAGAATATCATTAACAGGAGAAAGGTCAAGGATATTTATGAAAGAAGGGAGTTTTTAGATCTGAGTGGGATTCGAGCGGTTCGAGGATCAGATATTTCCATGCCACAATTGCCAGTATGTATAGTCTGTGATTGGTTGTTGCGCGATGCGCAATAGTAGTTATATGGACAGTCATCATGCATTTGTTTATAAAAACAAAAGGTTAGAGTTAAGGTGGGAAAAATTATGTTGGGTAATGACTGTTTAAGATTCTTTCAATTTTTATTATTCTACGGTGAGTGGGATATTAAGGAATCATCAATCAAGGACCTGTCCCTGTTAGTCATGTAATTTTATGTCGATAAGAATGACGATTAAATGTCCTGAAATGTGTTATTGTTTAACAGTGTTAAACATCGTTAAACAATGAGGTAATCATTATGTTAGGCGTTCGATTAGATCCTGAGCTGGAACAACGTCTGGGTGTGCTGGCCGAAAAAACCAAACGCTCCAAAAGCTATCTTGCCAAAGAAGCTCTGCGCGATTACATGGATCGGCTGGACACACTGGAACGACGCAGAAAAGAAACCCTTGAGCGCTGGGAAGCCTATGAGCAAAATGGAGAAACCATCCCACATGAGGCCATGGAGGACTGGCTATCCTCTTGGGGCGAGGATAAGGAAAAAACGTGCCCGACTATCAAATAAGTTGGCTGCCGGGTGCAACCCGGGATGTTGCCCGGTTAAGAGAGTTCATCCAAAAAGAAAACCCAAGTGCTGCAAAAAAGGCTGGGCAGCGTATTTTAAGTGCCGTGAAAATCCTGATCAACAACCCAGAAGCCGGCACCCCCAGTGCCGATGAAGACTGTGAATTATTTAGGGATTTATACGCCCCGTTTGGGCAGGGCGGTTACACCATCCGCTACCGGATAAAGCAACACACTGTTGTTATTGTACGGGTCTGGCACAGCAGAGAAGAACGGATATAAAATTAAAGCGGAGTCCTCATCGCTAAAGTTTTTAATGCTTCTTAGACGGACATTCAATCTAAAATTTGCTTATATTGACTCTAAGTCTTTGTTTTTAATACTCCACGGATGGATAATAGCTGTCTATACTAACTTTTCTGCTAACAATATCAGCACCATCATGCGTTATCGTCACCAAGCGCCTTTTTCATTTCTTCATATTCGTCTTTATTGATTTCACCTTTGGCAAAGCGTTTATCCAGAATCTCACGGGCACTTTCTGACCTGTGGCTACTGCTACCATGACCGGAGCCGTAGTTGTTCGGGTTATTATTCTGCCCAAACATGCCACGCATAAAAAATACAAAAACCAGAAGAAAAATAACTGGAAATATCCACATAAATCCAAAACCATTTCCCATCCAATAATCAGGGCCCATATCTTTTCTCCTGTAATATGCAGTAATAAAAATTATAAGTAATACTTATTAAACAATCGCTGTTTATTGAGCGATTTTTTTATCCGGCTGTTTAGCATTGACGTTAGCTGTGTGTGTGGCCATCCAGCCGCTGAAATTCTCTAGCAAACTAAGTAGCTCAGGATCGGGTAAACAGTAGTAAATAAAAGCACCCTTGCGCTCAGGACGCACCAGACCCGCTTCCCGCAATGTGCGTAAATGAAAAGACACATTGGTCTGGCTTAATCCCGTGTCTTCAATAATATCGGACACGGGGCGGCACTCTAGTGCAAGACTGCACAATATTTTTAAACGGTTAGGTTCTGACAGTAATTTAAAAATTTTACTCAGGCTCTTGACTTGCCCGCATTCGTATGCGTTAATACTCATATGCGTTATCGCTCATATGTGGAATTGCTCATGTGTTCATATTCAACGATTACAGTATGAATGTCAATGTTCTGAGTCAACATATTAAATAAGCATGCGCTTTAACAAGTTGGGCACAGATAAGTTATCTACTGCTCGGCATTTTATTAAATATTAATTGAGGATTTAATCATGATGAATATGTGCAATGAAATGATGGGAAAAATGGGTATGGAAGGAATGAAGCAGAAAGGCATGGGAATGGCAAAAAACTGCATGGGTTCGATGGGTGGAAGTGGTGAAGATGCACCTGCAGAACCCCCTTCAAAAGGCGCTACTGAATCAGCAAAAACTGAAACAAAGGCACCTGCCAAAACTAAGTAATGTCTTAAATTATAGTCGGGTAGTCGGTATTGACTGATTATCCGGCTATTATCTTACCTGTGAAAAGGCCATTGCTCATAAATTGTAATAAACCATTGTCGTACAACATTAATCTGCTCAGTAGTCGCATCTACTATTATTCATGTTCAACATCACCCTCAACAAATGGCTTGTATGCCTCTATATAAAACTTGTCATCACAGCGGTTAGCTTTTACGGATGGTCGTTCAGCCATAACTTCCAGCCAGCGGTGAATGGCTTTATATTTTGATGCAATATTAAATTTTCGATAATGCGATAATACAGGGGCGTGCTCAAAAAATGGGTAATAGGTTAAATCAACCAGGGTTAATTGATCTCCCATCCAGTAAGGCCCAACGGATTCAGATAAGCCTTGCTCCATAAAATCGAGTGCGGCAGTTAATTGCTGCCGGATAGCGTCATGTTTTGAATCATCCAGTTCAAACACCAGCCCACAATAATTTGGCTGAAATGCCGTATTACAGTAATCAATCCATAGTCTCGCCCTAGCTCGCTCTATGGGTGAAGCGGGTAGTAAAGGGTTATCGGTAAACGCATCTTCAAGATACTCATTAATAACCGTGCTTTCCCAAACGATATCATCACCCTGTTTAATTAAAGGCACCTTGCCATCAGAGGAAATTTGATAATAACTATCAGGAATATTATGTAAATCTATTTCAATTGCCTCATAGTCGATATTTTTTTCGGCTAACACTAAGCGTACACGATAGGCAAAAGGGCATACATCGTTACTGTAAAATTGTAATTTTGTCATTATTTTGATCCAGACGGTTGACCTGTACGGCATGTTATGCGTAAACTCGCATATGAGTATTAGCGCATGTAATAAGCCACATAATCTACTAAATTATGTTTGCTGTCAATTGGAGCCACACAATGAATAAAGAAGCCCTTTTTCCCGCGACAATGATGCCCGATAAAGACTGGTGGCAAGCCCTGTGGCCAGATCCACAAGGCGTACTGCACTCAGTCGGGATAGGGCCAGATATGCAGGTGGTTGATTTATGCTGCGGTGATGGTCACTTTACTAAACCCATGTGTGAATTGGTGCGCCCGGGTAAAACATGGGCGTTAGATCTGGATAAGGATTTACTGGGTGAAGCTGAAAAAGGTTGTGAAAACAATCCTAATTTTCATGCCATTCTGGGCGATGCACGTGAATTGGGTAAGCAGATAGACGAGCCGGTAGATTTTGTTTTTATTGCCAATACGTTTCATGGTGTACCGGAAAAAACTGAATTATCTAAAGCCGTATATGAATCTCTAAAAACAGGTGGACGTTTTGCTGTGATTAACTGGCATAAACGCCCACGAGAAGAAACCACCGTGCTTGATCAACCCCGTGGGCCAGATACAGAATTACGCATGCAACCGCAAGAGGTTCAAAAAGTTGTTGAACCGTCTGGTTTCAAACTGGAAAAAGTTATTGATGTGGGACCGTATCACTATGCAGCCATATTTATAAAAAACTGAAACCACTAAAGAGGATAGAGCCATGAATGAAACAATGAAAAAAGTAATGGAAAAAATGATGTCGGGCATGATGAAGCCTGAAGATATGCCCGGTATGATGAATTCAATGATGGATGGTATGTTTAAAGAAATGACACCACAAGATCGTATGGGCTTTATGGAAAACATGCTGCCACGTTGCATGAATATGATGTTTTCAGAACTTGAACCAGCTGACCGAAAGTCACTGGCAGAAACGATGTTAAGCAAAATGATGAATGAACTGAAGACCCAAACAAAATAAATGAGAGGGTAAGTTAATGGATAAGCCTGATATGAACCCCAAAATGGGGATGGATATGATGAAGAAAATGATGGGTGGCGGTGATAGTGAAAGCGGCAGGCCTATGCAGATGTGTAAAGACATGATGTCTTCTGTTAAAAAAACGGCCTCTATGGCTGCATTTGCTACCCCCGAGCTACAAACATTATTCGGCGAATGGTTAGAAGGTAAAGAAAAAGATGTGCTTAAAACAATTGCAAAAAGTGGTAAGCACGATCTTGCAAATGTTGCGAAAAAGTTGAAATTAACAACTGAGAGTACTGCTTATTTGTTGGCGAGATTGGCAACTGAAGAAAAACTAACACTTGAAGTAAAAGCTAATAGCAAAGCAAGTAAAGCAGTCGTAAAAAAGAAAGCAAAAAAACCTGCTAAGGCACCCGTGAAGAAAAAAGCTGTTAAAAAGAAAGCGGCAAGTAAGAAGAAAGTGACTAAAAAAACCAGGACATAAAACCTATAAAAGGTATTATATGCGCATCGTTTTAAGTGTGTTCACATCCAATGAAATTTATGAATAAATATTCTGCTTGTTTCTTTGTAATCATCATCAGTTTTCACAGCAGCTCTGTATTATCTGATATAAAATTATCAATCGACGCTGAAACAAATTTAAAAGGCTGGAAATTTAATCAGGGCGATATGGAGCTGGAACTCATTCAAAGAACACCTGATCAGACCCGAGGTTTTTTTCTAGCCAGAGGGTTTTCTGCAATAGTGGCGAACGACATAGCAACAGCGTGTGTTTTTCAAACCATTGTACGAAATAAGGGGTCTGAAGCCCAGGGAAACCCAATTGTAGTATCACTTAAGGAATGGAAAATTATAAAGAATAGCAAACCTTTATCCCTTAAATTAAAAGAAGATTGGAATCAGGAATGGGCAGACACCCGCATTAAACCATCTGCTCAGCTGGCTTTTCGTTGGGCGACATTTCCAACAGAACAGATATTTAACCCGGCGGGTGATTATAACTGGGGAATGATAAGTTTTGGTCTGAAGCCGGGTGAAAGTTTTGATTTAAATATTCACTGGAATGTAGCTGAAAAATCGAGTCAGGCCATAATTAAAAACATGCAGTGCCCAGAGGACAAATAAGAAATCATTATGTATAAAAAAATTATTAGCTTTATAATAATTCTACTATTGGCTAATATTAAAGTGGTTTTAGCGGGTGAATTATTAACCCGCTTAAAAAATCCAGTTATTGCGCCTGCCTTAAAATTAAAAGATATGGATGAGATAGTGCATGAGCTTACTGATTACAGTGGTAAACCAGTAATCATAAATTTCTGGGCAAGCTGGTGTCCTCCCTGTCGAGAAGAATTACCTTCAATGAACAGGGCATGGGATAAGCTTAAGCAGGAAGGGATTATCATGCTGGCTGTGAATGTGGGTGAGGATGAAGACACTATTTTTTCCTTTATGGGAAATTATCCAATTGATTTTACGGTGTTGTTAGATCAAACGGGAGAGGTATCTGAACACTGGCCAATAAAAGGTTTACCTACAACATTTGTATTAAATTCTGATGGGTATATTGTTTATCAGGCTATTGGTGGTCGTGCCTGGGATGATAAAAAACTACTTGATACGGTTCGTAGTTTAAAACGGTTAGATATAAAATAAAATATTATTAACTTGAAGTTAGTTTTTCTTTAAATAAACAGCAATAAAACTACCATAGTTGAATTTGTCCGGTACCACACTTTCCAGTAACTTACAGGCTTGAAAATCAAGCGGACACCATATAGCGGTGCGTATTGTAATATCTACGTTAAGGTTTGATTCGTCACACCATTGATAGATGCTTGCTGGTGTATCCCAACGTGCTCCCTTATATCCTGGGCTATTACGTTTTAGTAAATAAAGTAAACTAAAGCGGTTCAGTAATCCCAGAATAATTCCTTTTTTACTTACTCGTACCATTTCCTGTAAGGATTGTTGAGGGTTCTGTATAAAGCATAAGCTGGTAACTGCACTGCAATAATCAAATGTCTCATCTTTAAAGGGTAATTTTTCTGCATTAGCTTGAATGTAATCAATTTTATTGTCGATAGTTTTAGCATAATCTAACATGGCTAAATTGTTATCGAGTCCTGTAACCTGTAGTCCCATATCACTAAAACGCTTGCTGAACTGGCCTGTGCCACAACCGACATCAAGCAGGCTTTTAGTTGCTTTGGGTTGAAGTAAATTAACTAACAGATTAAATTCTATATTCGAAATCCACTTGCCTTTATCTGTTTGGTACCAGGCGTCATATTTGGATGGGGTCATGTTGATTATTATAAGCTGTATTTAAGGATTACGATTGTTTTTATTTCGATTCTAAAAACTGAGTAAGCGGTAACAGTAGATAAGCGGCAAAAAAACCGATGCCCCAGAAAGCGCAAGAAATCCACAGCAATCTTTTATTCCATTTATTAGCAGATGCACATGCCTGAGCGAGTTCAGGGTCAGTCGGGCAGCTTCTACCAGGGCGAAATAAAACCCATGCAGATAAAACTAAAATGCCTGCGGTAATGATAAACGTCCAAATTTTGTGTAAGCCTAAAAAAGTAAGAAAGGGGAGGCTGCCATACAGTGAAGCCACGACAGCGCCCATACCCAAACTCACTAAAATAATAGGGATAACACAACACACAAGTGTTGTTGAGGAGGAAAGGAGAATTAGCCATCCCCAATGCCTGATTTTATTGTTTTTTTCTGCCATGAATTGAATCCTGTTAGGTATAAATTTAAATACTATTAATTGATTTTAATGCTGCTGGCTTCAATTTTTATTTCATCACCATGTTTAATAACTTTCCCCTGAATGTTTAATGGTGCACCTACTTTAAGGTTTTTAGGCATTCCATTTGCAGGTAACATAACTTCAAGTACATCCGATTTATACACAAAATAAAAGTCTTCACCATCGTCACACATGCCGTTATAAATGCCCGTAACAGATACATTTTCGCCTATGGGTAGTATTGATTTTTTATGGGAAGAACTCTGTGATTCTGCGCAGCCAGATTTTACTTCCTCGCCTTTAAATGTATAGCCTGATTCTACAAATATTTTTGACAGTTCTTTCTCTGTAAAAGTTAAATTTTCATCCGTACAGATTGAAACGGTACCGGCTGTAAAATCAACGTCAAATGTTTTTACTCCATCGAATTTTTTAAATTTCTTTTCAAGGCCATAAGCACAGGATGCACAAACCGCTCCGTGCACTTTCATAATATGCATTTTTTCAGCATGATTTACTGAGCTATAAAATAAGACTAATACAGTCAATAAGATTATTTTTTTCATTATCATTGTATCCTTTAATTAAAAGTTAATATCTAAAGCGACTTTAAATCGGTAATCAGATTTATTCTGGTTATTTAAATCACTGTAAATGGGAATTTGTATGCCGCCTTTTAATGAACGGTTTCTGTACGACCAGATCACACCGGGTGACATAAAATATTCAGTTATACTGTTTTGAGAAAGTGAAGTGTTATTCGCGTCGGCACTTTGTTGATATTCTGTATTGATCTCTATCATCCAGAGTGTATCGGATTCATAATACTGAGGCGCTTGTGCACGCCATCCAATTGAAGCATCAAAATAAATCTCATTCGCTGAATCTATATTCAAATCGCTGTCACCATTAATGCGATAGCTTAAACTTGCCCAGCGTTGCCAGATTAAACTTTCTTGCCCGTATGCCAAACCCAAAATGTAATCGGTTGTATTTTTGGTGGCTTCTGTTTGAGGTTGATTATTTGAGTTTTTAATAATGGCTTTGGCAAATCCAGAAATAGAATCTTGTTTACCGAATGCATTGAGTCGCCATAAACGGTATTTTGTTTCCAGTACAATATTATCAAGGCCTGACTTGTTAACATCATCTGCGCTGTTGTTTGAATAGGGCAACTCTATTGCAATTTCCCAATCCTGATTGATGCCATACCCCAAACCCAGCATTAATTCGTTTTCTGTTTCAGATGGTGTTTTTGACTGATAATATTCAAGCTGAATTTCTATGCCGTCTTTATATATGGTTTCTGGTCCCGGTGAAAAAATAGGCCCGTGGGCTGACGCGGGCAGAGTGATTAGCCCTATCACTAGGAATAAATATTTTTGAATGATGGTTTGTTTTAATCCCGAATGTAATTTTAAATTTAAAAAAGCATTTAAACTGATTACTATATTTTCGATAATAACTAAACGAGATAACATAATAAAATTATCCTAGTTTCTGTTGCAGTAATTTAAGATCAGTTTTGAGTGCGCTTAATAAATCCACACTATTTAATCGGTAATAAACCATCTTGCCGTCATTACGCATTTTCAACCAACCTTTATCGCGTAATAATTTTAGCTGGTGAGACGTAGCCGCTGTACTTAGACCCAACACATGCGCAATATCGCACACGCATAATTCGGAATCAGCCAGAGACATTAAAATTTTAAGTCGGTTAGTATTGCCTAGTAATTTATAAAATTCTGCTAATTCGGGTAAACGTGCTTCGTCATTAAGTAATTTTTTTTGTATTTTGCCCACTTTATCCTGATCAAAACAGGGTATTTGGCAGGTGTCTGCAGCATTTGATTGGCTCATTATTTATTGCTCATTTCGATATTTTCGAAAATGATAATGCATTCTTGCTGTGAAAGTCAATCTATTTGTAGGGTGGATTAAACGCAGTGGATCCACCGATGCCTAAATAACCCTGTGGTTCCGCATGGCTTGATCCACCCTACTAACACCTAAAAGCCGTAAGCTATTTTTAAAGGTGTCCTTATGGTGCCTTGGTATCTTTGTTTCGATATAGTTCACTTATAATGCCTTTTATATTCAGCAGGTCACCATCAAGGGCAGGGTGTCCATGCCACCATTGATAGTCAGGTGACTGATGGCCCACGCCAAGATAAACATTTTTTAAATGATGTTGCATTTTTTCCATAACCTGTCTGGCGGGTTTGAGTTCAGACTCACTGAATAATGCTGAAGCCTGCTCAATAAGTCCGGCTCCTTCACGTACTTTTTTTCGTGCGATCTCCAACATATTTTCGCCATTGACTAACAGCCGAGTTATGTATCGAGGTGCATGGCAATCCTGACAAACACTGCGTATAGATGTTTCATTATTATCAGCCGCCTTTTTATCCATTAACGAATCTCGGGATAAGCTGTTTATATTGTGATTAGAATCGTGCATATGGCAATAACTGCAACCGGGTGCGCGATAGTTTGCCTGTGCAAGGGGTTGTTGCCAGTCATAAGTGTTTTTTTCAAGCCGCATAATGATGCCGTGTTTTGAGCTGGTATAGCTATGTACTACGGGTGATTTATCTCCGCCGTGACATTCAATGCAGGTTTTATCCGGGCGAGCCATTGCCGCACTATTGTTATGATTTTTTCCATGACAGCTAATGCAATCTGTTACAGGTTGAGTGCTGGCGTGAATGCTGCTTCCCCAATCTTTAATAAGTTGAGGGTTGTGTTTTTTATGGCACACAATACAGGTATTATTATCAATATTTCCTGAAGGTATTGAATTTTTATCCGCATGAAGCTGAGGGCTTAAAACACTTAAAATAAATATAAAAAAATAACCTCTGAATAATTTAATTTTCATCAGTTATTCTCCTGATTAAATTCAGTATATTCACCCTTATGCCAGATGTCTTTAATGATTTTTGTATTGGTTTTAATTTTTTCTGATCGTTGTAATTGTTCGGCTTTAATTTTTATGTCTTTTAAATTTTCATCCATCGATGCATGCCATTTTTTCACAAAAGAATTATCCCCATGAGCCGAGCCTTTATAAGCACCTAAATTTCCGAAATACCACATATTAAAATAATCACGTTCAATAGGGGAAACATTATAAAAAGCCGATGCTTGTCCCTCAAAAAAACCGATTCGCTCGCGTTGAATAAGGGAATGTTTTGTATCACCGGGATAAGGTGGACGCAATTCTGTTGAAGGAAATAAGTTATTGTTTGAACGTAAGTCTTTCAGGATAGCTTCAGCCTGATAAAGTTTATTCCAGGTTTTTTTTCGTTCTGCATCCATGGCTTTAAGTTGTTGAGCTGACCAATTTTTATCATGGCAGTCACTACACAGTTTTATCCACTTATTGCGCTTAATTTCATTACCCGAGCTTAAGGGGTTAATTTGTTTAAGGCCAAACTTCCAGATAGACTTATCCGCTACCTGATGTTTGCCTTCATCCATATGGCAATAAGCGCAGGTAGGGGCAGGGTAGTTGCCTTTTTTAAGGGGTTTGCTCCAGTCCCATTGATCACCTTCTTTAAGATATAACTGACCATGAGCCGAATTAAAATAAGTTTCATCATCGGGGTGTGGCGGCCCACTGTGACAGGTAATACACGCTTCGGGGCGGCGGGCTTCGGCAGCACTGAATTTATGCCGGCTATGACAGGAGTCACACTTGGTTGCAACTGAATGGCATTGCAAACAGGCGGTAACTTCGGCTTTCGGTTTATCGACAAAATGTTTCGCATCTAGTGCCCGTTCCATTGCCAGTGCATGGCTGGGAAAGCCATAACGTTTTTCATCGACAAATTGCTGATGTTGAACCGTGTGACAACTGGCGCAAACTTTAGGCGTGGGCATGTGCAGGTTTTCGTGGTTGTCGCCATGACAGTCTGAACAGAAAACTTTTTTATCAGCCTTTGAATGACGCGATGCCTGCCAGTCTTTAACGATGCCGGGTGTGACGCCTTTATGACAGTTAATGCATTCTTCACCTTTAAATACACCGACAACTGATTTTACCGGCTGATAAAAATCATCGGGATTCCAGTAGGCAAAAACCTCATCAGGTTTCCAGTCACGTGAATATAAACCGGCACCTTCACCACTCTTGCTCCAGTTGACATAATAAAAACCAAGTGGCACCAAAATGATCGAAATCATAACGGGTATCCAGATGTATCTTACTTTTTTATTTTTATCGATTTTCATGAGCGATTTTTCCACCAGCGGATAAAACCCAGCAACAGTAAAATAAAGACGCCAGTGTAAAGTAGCCAGAATAGCCCACCACCATTACCTTGTTGGGTATTCTGAATAACCTGATCAGCATTTTCTAATAACATCATGTGATCTTTACTGTGATGGGCATAAGACGCAGATGGATATAATAAAAACAGACAGAAAACGTTAAAAATATTTACGCCTGTCATACCTGCATGCTTGTTGCTGGTATCCAGAGGCTGCTGTTCGATAAAGTCACTGGATTCCGGCTCAGAAGCATACCGGAATGACGATGTTGTCTTTTCAGCATTGCTTACCTGCTGACATAAGAGGTGATTATGTTTTTTCATACGCTTTTACCCGCATGATTTTGCATTGCAATATAATTTTCAGGCTGCTTGAAAATAACCCGTTGTTTAAACGTGGATTTAATTTGTTCAATCGGTCCAAAGCTTTTTAAAATACCTTTTGCTGCAATTCGACCTGAAGAAATTGCAGTGACCACAAGATCGGGGCCATTGGTATTATCGCCACCGGCATAGATTTTAGGATTAGATGTTTGACCATTGTCATCCACAATAATGATGCCTTGCTCATTGGTTTTTATAGCCAGTTGTGCAATCCATTTTTGTGGTTTATTCACCTGACCTACCGCAAAAATAATAGCATCACATTGAATGGTTTCCTGTCCACTAACTACCTTATCAAATCGCACAGCCGAAACATGCTCATCACCGATTACCTGTATCGGTGCATATTCCAGAAGCAGACGCACACCTTCTTCCCAGGCCGCCTGCTTTTCTTTTGGCGTAGCACGCATCGCTTGTTCATTGCCTCGATAAACGACGGTGACTTCTGCTGCATTCTGGCGAATCGCAGAACGCGCACAATCCATTGCACTATCACCACCACCAATCACCAGAACATGTTTGCCTGCCATGAGATTATTATTTTTATCCAGATTAACCTGTTGCAGGTAAGTCAGTGCATCGGTAACTCCCTTGAGATGCTGACCGGGTAGTTGTAAATCGCGGGAGGTCTGAGCGCCGGTGCCAAGGAATATTGCATCGTAACGGCTATTTATTTGTTGCCATTCAGCTTCATTGATTTCTTTACCTAAGTTAAAGCGGATGCCTTGCTTCTGCAGAATTTCCAGACGACGAGATAGAAAAGTTTTGTCGAGCTTGAATGAGGGAATACCGGTTTCCATCAAGCCCCCAATTTTATTATTTTTATCGAATACCGTAACTTCACAGCCTGCCTTGCTAAGCTCATCAGCGCAGGCAAGACCTGCGGGGCCTGCACCAATAATAGCTACCTGTTTACCATTACTGTGGATCGAATTCTGCCCCTGCCCGTTATTAGCTAATGCTTCATCTACCAGGTAACGCTCAATCGCACCAATGGTGACTGCACCACCGGGTTCTTTTGCTTTAGTACATGCGCCTTCACATAAGCGATGTTGTGGGCAAACGCTACCGCATATTTCCGGCAGATTACTGGTGCTCTGGGCAATCTCAGCTGCCTGTTGAATATTGCCGACAGCCACTTGTTCCAGCCACTCAGGAATGCGGTTGTTTAAAGGGCATGCATTGCTGCATCCGGGCAGGCCGCAATCCAGGCAACGACTGGCCTGTTGCTTAATCATGGTCAGTGAAGGTTGTTTAGTTATTTCTGACCAGTCGCCCACACGTTTATTTGGTGAACGGCCATTAGCTTCCTGACGGCCCAGATCGGTTAATGGTTTGCGTTTTAATAAATAACTGGCATTTTGCACCAGTGATTTTTTAAATACATTTCGTACATCGGTAATTTCTAGCGCATCGGTAGGGCAGGACACCACGCAGCGAGCACAACCCATGCAATCTTCCAGTGCGGTAACACGACCGGCTTCTTTTCCCTGTCGCCAAACAGGAATTCCCATGTCGCAAACCTGTTCACAACGCTGACAGTCGATGCATTTTTCTGCGTCCATTTTAATGCCGTAATAACCCGCATGATTTAACAGTCCAAATGTGGCACCGTAAGGGCAGAGGTAGCGACAATAAAACCGGTTACCCACTAATGGCGCAAGAAAAAAGCTGCCGAAGTAAGTCATCGCCACAACAAGATAAAAACCACCGACAAAACTCACCGTCCATGAATTAGGTGGAAACTGGGTAACGACCATAACGCCCACGTAATAACTGAAAAATATCCATTTGCTATGGCGTAGTGCCCAGGTCCAGTTCGAGCGTAAGGTGCGATCTCGAAAAGGAAAGCCCACGGTTTCGCGGATGCCGACACAGGGACAATTAAAACCACAAATAATACGCCGGCCAAATAAAAACACCGCAGCCAGAATTAAAAAAAACGTAATCGTGCCGGGAACATGCAGGGAAGGAAAAACCGGTTGTGCCCAGAGAAAACCTACGTAGGGTTCGTAAACGGGAAGCAACCAGGGAATTAACCACCAGAAAACAGTGACCATAAAAACCAGAATAATTAGGCGCTTTCGGGTGTAGGTGTTTTTTTCTGCGGCTATACGCCAAAGCCCAAAGACAAGAATAATGGCATATTCAGTGTAGCGATTTAACCAGATAGGATTTTCAAACCACATTAACCAGGATTCATTTAACCAGCCTGCAAATGCCAGGGTAAAGGCCAGCATACTGAGTATCTGTACCGGTAAACCGTAGCGTGATGGCATAAGGTTTTGTTGCGAACCTTTTTTGCTGCGTGGTTGATAGGTAATGATGTGTTCTGTTGCCATAACCGCCTCTGTTTTAATCATAACTTTCTGAACAGATCACATTTGTTTTGACCTGTTCAACCGCATCAGTTGATGCATTATTAAGTTAATTCTTTCTCAGGGGGGGAGAAGATGACTCAGAATTTTTTACTTAAAAAACAATAACCTGATCACTATTTTTTACCCAGTTAGCCAGTGCTTTCATCGATCCGCGTTCAATGCCATCCAGCAGGGTGGACTCATCTATTGCACAATCATCGAGTGCCATGCCACAGGCACGAACATCAAGGCCGCATTCAATCAGTTCACTGAGTAATTCCTGAAGATTGACGGTGCCTTCTGGTATTGATTGATTCTTGCGACCGACTTCTACACCATCATCTAAAAGGTGAACTTGCACAGTCATATCTTCGGTGAGTGCTGCCCCGGCAAAACGCAGAGCATGCCAGGCTTTATTATCAGATTGGTAAGGTGCATTTTGAATTACTATGGTAACGGTTGACATGGTTTCCTCTTAATGTTCCTGGTTTAAATAATTTTCTTATCAGCCATACCTTTTGTGTTATGCATTGAATGGCTATAGCGTGAATTTATCGTAATTTGAGATGAAGCTTGACCGCCTAATATTTCACCGAGTATTTTTTTTGATGTGGCGGCAATCGACTTTTTGCTAACTCGATGTTGAGCCGATAATAGTTTGTTTAGATAAAAATTATCTTCAAATACGATCTGTTCTTTCGATGGGCCAAAGGCAGTATCGGTACTGATTCTGGCAATTCGTCCCAGGTTTATACCACGGCCATCATCTAGTAAAATATTATGTGGATACAGACCACTTGCTGGATCTGGAGCTGGAAAGTCAATAACAGCTAGCAGCTTATATTTTTTGTCTGTATGTCTTATTGCCATATTTGAATAAGTCGGTCTTAATTCAACTAGAAAAATGTCTTCACCAATTAATGCCTTCAGTTTTTTTATTTGATGTAGATAATTTTCAGATGGCCAGATGGACTGGTGTTGATTATTTTTCATCGCAGCTAAACCTTTTATTTTTCAATTGGATATTCATTTTTAATCCAGTCGGTCATGCCCATTCTGGCGACATGCACATCAGCAAAACCTTTTTTTGCCAGCAGCTGTGCAGCTTTTGCAGATTTACGATCAGTTCTGCAAATGGTAATAACCGGCTTTTCAAGAAAATCACCGATTTCATCAATACGTTGTTCCAGTTCTTCTAGTGGCACTAAAGTCGAACCGGCAATGTGACCTTGTTCACCCACATAATCATCGGCTGTGCGAACATCGAGCAATAACAGCTCTTCATTTTTATCCAGTCGTTGCTTGAGTTCAGAGGCATCAATGGTGGCTCCTTTTCGCAGGTTGCCAATCAGGCGCGGTAAAAATGAAACCACAGCTAACAAGGCTAATGCCAACATGGCTTTTTGAATAAGGCCTTCACCACCCGTTGCTGCTTCACGCCCGATGTAACCCAGATAGGTGTAAGCAATGGCACCGGGTAGCATGCAGACATAAGTGGCAATGCTGTATTGAGTAAAACTAATTTTGGTTAAACCCAGCGCATAATTAAGCAGATTGAAAGGGAAGAAAGGCACCAGCCGTGTGAAGGCAACAAAACGCCAGCCTTCATTTTCCACCCCGTTAATGAGTTGTTTCATACGTCCGCCGGTTTTTTTAGCGACCCAGTCTGAAGCCAGATAACGGGAGGCTAAAAATGACAGCATTGCGCCAATCGTTGCAGCAGTAAGGTTGTAAAACGTTCCCCAAATAGGCCCGAATAATGCGCCACCTAATAAGGTGAGCACCGATCCGGGCAGAAAAAACAAAGTGCCGATAATATAAATCAGCATAAATAGCAGGGGAGCGGCTGACCCGGCATCATTCATTAAGACTTCAAGCTGAGCGGCATCGAGTTGGTCACGGTAAATGACAACCAGTGCAATGCCCGCGACCAGCACTAAAAAAGTAATCAGGCGCGCGAGTTTATTTTTCATCTTCAGCTTTCCCGTTCCATTCACGGCGGTTAATGACATAACCGGACATTTTGCCCATAAAGGGCATAGCTAACATGCCGGTAATCCAGTTGGTTTGCTTAACATCGGTAAATTTATGGATGCCAATTTTCATGCCCTGATGTCCACCGCGAGGTTGATCACGATAGGTGCCGAATAGTCTGTCCCACCAGGTCAGGTTAAAACCGAAATTACTATTGGTTTCATCGTCTTCAACCGAGTGGTGCACCCGGTGCATATCCGGTGTCACAATGAACCAGCGGAATATTTTGTCTAATGCCTTTGGCAGCCCGACATTGCCGTGATTAAACATGGCCATGGCATTGAGGGCGACTTCAAAAATAATCACTGCAACTACTGGTGGACCGAGTACTACGATGGTGGCAAACTTAATGAGCATTGAAAGTATTATTTCAATGGTATGAAAACGGGCACCGGTGGTGACATCATAATCCAGGTCTGCATGATGCACTCTATGCAGTCGCCATAATACGGGTACTGCATGTACCAGGACGTGTTGTAAATAGATAATAAAATCCATTGCGATAATCGATATAACGACACTTAAGGCAAATGGAATGGAATAATAATTTAATAAGCCCCAGCCATGTTCACTTGCAAAAGCCGCAACGCCAACAGCCGCCGCAGGAAACAGTAAGCGCACAATAAAACTATTGAAAAAAACCAGCCCCAGGTTATTCGTCCAGCGCAGTGCTTTGGAAACGGTTAACGCACGTTTGGGGGCGATGATTTCCCATAAAGCCATTATTGCCAACGTGCCAATAAAAAAGCTTAGCCGAATAGTTTTTTCGTTATCGGTTATGAATTCGTAAATAGTCATAATTTATCTCTTTTCCTATGCCATTTCCTGAGGGTATGAAGGTTAATATTGCTTGTATCTATAGACCAAAAGGTTATAATTTCTAATACAATCTATTATTCTATTAATCACTAGAATACTGAAATTATGGAGTAAGTCAAGTGGCAGGTTTTAAACATGAATTATTTAGTCAGTTTGCCCGTGTAGGTAAAGCATTAAGTAATGGTAACCGATTGGAATTGCTGGAGTTTTTAGCTCAGGGTGAGCGCAGTGTTGAAGATTTAGCAAAAGTCTCCGGTTTAAGCGTTGGAAATACCTCTCAGCATTTAAAGCTACTCAGGCAGGCCGGTTTGGTCACATCACGCAAAGAAGGCTTAAAAGTCCATTACAGTGTAACGGGTGATGATGTCATTTCACTTCTCGATAGTATGCGTGATGTTGCCCAGCGTCATATTGCTGATGTACAACAATTGGTCAGCAGTTTTCTAACAGTAAAGGATGATTTAGAGCCTATCCCCAGAGAAGAGCTCATTCGTCGGGTAAAAGATGATCTGGTCACGGTTCTTGATGTGCGACCACCTGAAGAATTTGCAGCCGGTCATGTACCCGGTGCAGTCAATATTCCTTTAGCGGAATTAGAAAGCTATTTAGATAAGCTTGAAGCCGAACAGGAAATAGTGGCTTATTGCCGTGGCCCACATTGTGTTCTGGCATTTGATGCGGTTGCAAAGGCAAGAGATAAAGGCTTAGTTGCCAGGCGCCTGGAAGATGGGTTTCCTGAGTGGAAATTAGCAGGGCTTCCGGTTGAAATGCATCACTAATAAGTGGATTTTTATACATCGGCATATCAATTCGAGAAAATATGAATAGTACTATTTTAATAAAAAGTAAATGGAAGTCTTTATGTTTGTTTATTTTCTTACAAAGTTTTTATACTTCACAATGTTTTGCAGAAGAAGCACCTGAAATAAATTTTGGGATTTTATCACCTGGAAAGGCACCACGGATAAAGATTATATGGCAACCTTTTAGTGACTATATGAGTAAGCGCACTGGAGGCTTAATAAAAATTGTTGTAATTTCCAGTTTTAAAGAAATGCAGAAAGCAATTGATGAAAAGAATATCGACTTTTTCTATATTAACTCTTATGTTTTTTATCGTCTTAAACAGAAAGGTAAAGTGGTAGCGGTTGCGCAAATGAAAAACACCCTGGGTAAAATTACCAGCCAGAGTGAGTTCATTGTCAGACGTGATAGTGAGATTAATACAGTAGCAGATTTAAAAGGAAAAAATATCGCATTTGTAAATCCGATGGGAGCGGGTGGATATATAGCTCCTCGTGCATATCTTTATCAAGCAGGTTTAAAAAATGGTATAGATAGTAATGAAATATTTACCAATAATTTATTTAATTCCATACGGGGCGTTACTTTAGGTGAATATGATGCTGCTACGATGTGTGGTTTAAACTATACGTTGATAGGTAAAGAAGCAGGTAATGTTGACTTAAAAGTTATAGCAGTGAGTGATAGTTACCCAGAAAATATAATAGCTGCACGAAAAGGAGTTCCATTTAAATTATTAGCTTTATTTAAAGACGAGGTAATTAATATGTCATCGTCAAAAGATGGAAAAAAAGTTATTGAAGGTATGAAAAATATAAAAATAGGGTCGTTTGTTAAGTATGACGAGAGTAGTGAAAATTTAACACGTAATTTATTGAAATCAATTAATTATTAATATTAAGCATTATTAAAACTAGGAATGAAATAAGTGAGTGTCTTCATATATGGAGAGACTGTACAAAGAAAACCAGAATGAAATCTGCCTTATGTGTGCATAATATGTATTAAGTAAAACTAATATACTGTTTTTGGGCATGTCCTATGTTGCATAGGAAGAAGGGCAGGGGAATGAACATTGGATTACGTTTCACACCCACACTAACCGTACAGTACAAATTATCATCTATTTTTTAACAAATTCAAGCTTTTTATTCAATAAATTTTAAAAAATTGTTATCAACAATATATATGTTTAAAAAAAATAACCTAGAAATTTAACAAATTAATAAAAACACATACGAGATATACCTAACAAAAATCTCAGTTTATTTCTTATTTTCATCATCAAAACCCGATATGTTTACTAATACTTTATTTGGTGACGGAGGCTTTGCATCACCAAAAATAGCACTCACTGGCAGCAGCCAGCCTTTTATTCTAACTTCGCGCTCCTTTCCCTGGATAAGGTATGTATGAATATTCAGGCCCTTCTTTGTTTTTCTGTGGAGTTTCGCTTTACTCATCATCTTTGTGAGTTTTCGCTGGAGCGCGGTTGCAGCAAATGTTTCTGCCTCTGATTTTTTATCATATTTTTCGTAATCAACAAGTCCAAAAGCTTTGACAAATTTCTTGAAGGTTAATGGCGATACAATCAAAGCGCCTTCTTTGACTATATGTACCAGAGCGTCTCTGCGATTCACAAATATTTTACCGTCTCGTATACCGGCCCTGACCCAATCCAAAAAGTGCTGCGCAATATCTGGATCTTCCATATCTAGTGATTTCTCCAGCCCAGCAGAAGATGATGATGGTGCGATATTTTCGTTTTCCTCATCCATGTAAAAATCTTTTACATGGCCAATATTTTCGTGGGGTTGGTCTTGAGTGGTGCGACTCGCACCACTGTCAGTTATATAATCAGCAGCTTTTTTTGAGGTGATGTGAGTCACATCACTTTCAGCATTCGAGGTGCTGGGAGTCCCAGCACTTTGAGAATGATGGTTCTGAGTGCTGCGACTCGCAGCACTTTCAATAGAATGATCTGAGGTGGTGTCAGTGACACCACTACGGGAATGATGATTTTGGGTGGTGGGACTCCCACCACTTTCAGTGTTTTGGGTGTTGCGAGTCGCAACACTTCGGGAACTTTCTGGTTTATCTGCCGATATAGACAGCTCTCCAGCAAAGGCTTCAGGTCTACGGCTGGGGTGGAAGAGGCGATTTGTCTCAAATTTCAAAACCGTCAGAGTAAGGCTATTATTTATTGTCAGGTGCCATATAGCCCGGTTATCCGGGGTGCTCTCAACAAATCCATGTTCCTGCCAAGTGTCAAAAAGGCGTGTATTGTCACTGGGTATATCCGTTGCGCCAGTTCTCTGTAGGGCACTGCGCACAGCATCTGCCACAGTTCCACAGACTAGATAGGTGTAATGCTCATCACTCCAACCTGCACTGCCTTCGGGTCGATTAATGCGCAAGATATCCTCATCCAGTAATTGGCGCAGTGCAGTAGTGATTCGATCAACCAGCGGAATAGTTGGCGCATTGGGAAACCGTTGCTCTTGTCCGCCCAGTTTCAGGTTTCTTGCGACAGATTGGCCATCTGCCTGACGCACAATATCGCCTATTGCGCCACACTCATATAGATCTCCTGCCAGCCAGGCCGTTAATTGAACCAGAATGTCAGGGTATTGAGCCAACCAGCCCCGACCTTTGTTCGGCAGGATGTGTATTAGCCCATTTGCTAATACCGTGTGAGCATTGTAGCGGCTTTTTTCAAAGACAACTCTATATGTATTTGCCCCAGTATCTAAAATGGGTGTGTCGTGAGGTGTCCAGATTCTACCTGTATCAAGCAGCAAGCGTGTATTTGAGATCAGTTTGCCTGCATCATGTAGCATTGCCCCAGAAAATATAGCATAGGTCCATATATGCTCCTGGGCTGATATAACCTCAGCCGGAGCTTGAAGTGGAAGGTTGTAGGATTTGCGGATCCGGAGTGATGTATCAATAACATCAAGGGTATGGATGATCAATCCGCCTGGGCCAGCGTGGTGATGAGCAGTTGAAGCGGGGACTAATTGAGCAGACTCAATAAATTGCTCAATGGCTGGACGATACAGGTGATCAAAATACTCTGCGCCAGAGGCTGTCAATTTCTCGATTGACTTGAGTTTTGGCCCAAGTCCTAATAGATCAACAATATCCCGAGACCTTAATACAGGAATATTGTTGTAATCCAGGTTGTTGAGATCGATATTCGGTAGTTTAGATAATGCTGGAGTTCTGTGCCAGAACATTATGGCTGTACCTGATTGAACTGACTAAACAGCCACTTATGAATAATATCTGCCGCAGGGTACTCCATACTCGCCTGGTATATCTGTGTCGCATTCTTTTTGAATTCTGTATATTTTTCCTTGAGAGGATTCCAATAAACGGCATTGCGCTCATTATCCAGATAATAAGCGCGGTATGTAAATGCATGTATATAGCCCATTTGATTAATAAAGCGAACTTCTGGAGAGTCATTTCTATCTAATGATGACAGGATTTCGTATATTGCCGCATCCGGTTTGTTTTCTTCATCAAGCGGGTATTCGGCAAAGTTCTCGATTAAAGTAAATATAGTATTGAGCCATTCGGGTTTCTCTATTCGATCCAGTTCTTCTTTTATTCGATCAATGTAATTTTCCATTTTTGACCTTGAGTAATTTTGAGTAGTGTTATTTTGAGGGATAATTGTACGGCGACTTATTTCTGTAATCATTATTAAATATGAATACTGATTTTCGGATTACCCTTTTTTAAAACCCTTTGAGAGTATGCCTTAATGGGCATACTCTCAGGTTTTACCATTTAAAATCCCTTCCCCTTAATTCCATTTGCAGGCGGCTTCGCGCATTTAGCGAAGACGCCGCCCTTTGGATAGGCCCATTCCCATTGGGTTTTGATTTTGCCTAAAAACGAAATAAATCCGAAAAAGGTAATTCGGATTTCTTATTACATTTATTTTTTTGAGTCGCTAAAGTTCTTCCTAAATGTTTTTAGGGCTCATGAAATGATGAAGAGATTTATTGCTTTCGGTATTTTTTTACTAATGACACAAAACGTATTTGGCGTTAGTCAGGAAGTCGTGCGTGTTGATCGTTATTCGCTGATGGAAGTAAAAGCAAGCAGGGCGCAAGCTGATTTGCTGTCGGTCATAGTTAATATCAATGTTCCGGGCCATATTGTAACAGTAGGCGAGGCATTGGATCACGTTTTGCAACGATCCGGTTTTTCGATGGCTTCTGTTAAGTCTTCCGATCCAGCATTACCTATATTGTTGAAACAAAAATTACCTCTCGTTCATCGTCATATTGGTCCTATTTCATTGCGCAATGCTTTAAAGACGTTGGCAGGTTCCGCATGGGCATTGGTTGAAGACCCGGTTAATCGAATGGTGTCATTTCAGTTACTGGATAAGTATTCAAACTTCCGACCAGCAGTCAATAGAAAAAAATAGGTAGGTATTATGCAAACAAATATTGCAGAAAATATTGAAGATGCGGAAACAGTTGCTTCCAAAGATCCCGATCTGTCTTCTGTAGTTATAGAAAATAATGATATTAAAGAAGAACCCGCTAGCACAAAAAATGGTGCACCTGCGCCAATTCCATCAGGTATTAAATTCATGTTGGGTGGAGTAGTTGTGGTTATTGTTCTGGTTATAACGGGTGTTTTTCTATTTACAGGAAGTGAGAATAATACGGTTCTGGAAGATGACATGTATATAGATCCGGTTTCCCTGGTCAATGGTAAGAAGATAAAAGAAAACCTTGAAGACAAGGGTGTTGTCAATGCCGAAAACCTTGCTGATGATTTAATCGGTTCAACAGAAGTCACTCCCTCTTTTGATAAACCTGATCTTAATAATTCTATAACTGCCAATAATATTTCAAAGTCTATAGAACCTTCACAGGGTGTTAATAAGGAGCTACAAAAACTTAAATCACTATTAGATGAGCAGGGTATTGATATTTCTCAATTAAACGAAACGCTATCACGCTTTAAAGATGAAGAGTTCGGGAAGATGAGTCAGCAAATACAAATGATATCGGGTGAAATCGAAAATATTGAGAAGCTTGTTAATAAACATTACAAAGAACTTAAATCTGTACATAAAAAAACATCAATCAAGTTAAACCGCTTACCAAACAAACCTCCTTTTAAATTGGTATCGATTGATGTCTGGGGAGGACAGACCAACGCCGTAATTCTTATGAATGGAAAAACCAGCTTCGCTGGAGTTGGGGAAGAACGTGCTGGATGGAAAATCGTGAGCATTGATAGACCCAATTGTATTACGACTAGAAACACCGTTAATAATAAACGCAAAAAAGTCTGTAAAAAGGGTTAAGCATGAAAACGACGATCAAGTTGTTAACAATAACGGTTAGTGGATTATTAGCTGCGTCATGCGCCAGCAATAGTGTTATTGAATCATCAGTTGATGAGTCTGTTTCTAAGGTTGAAATAAAACCAGATATTGAACATAAACCATCATGTGAATCTTTGGTTAGAAATCTGACTTTGCCATGGCAGGTATCACAATCAGGGTGTGAAGATGATCGTATCGTAACAAAACCATTGGTTGATGTTGAAGAACTTAAAGAAACACAGAGGCTAAAGCTGCACAAGGAACGTAATGCCTATCTGGCAAAAAAAAGAAAAGAACGCGAAAAAAAAGCCGTTTTATATCAGGCTAATGAGTTGTTAAAAAAACCATTGGAAGAAAAAACCGTTATTCAGAAAAACAAATCGGCAGAATATAAAGTTGTATTGAATGACAAAACCCATTCTAAGCATATCTGGTTTGCAAAACATATTCGAATACTTGGTCCGCAGGGTAGTGCTTCCACGATGGCTTTGATACCAGATATTTCGCGCTCAGAAGGTCGTATCTTATTGAGAGGTTTTTATCTGAAAGAAGAGCTGGATGGTTACGATCCAGAAGTATTCTCTGTTGCTCGTGCTCTAGCTGTGAAGAAAAAGTTGGTGGAGGAAGGTGGTATCAGTCAGGAGAGAATTACTATTTTGCATCATTCTCCAGAATTAAATGCTCGGTATACGGAGATCAAATTCAGTGGTTAATAAGTTGATTTGGGTAATAGTAGTATTGTTGTGTTCGGTTCCAGGCTTTGTGTTGGCTGTCGATGTGTCTGCGGCACCTGATGTTTATAGTGATACTGCGATTGATCGAACCCAACGATCATATACCGAACCCCAGAAAACCATTGAACAGAATGCCGAATCTTTCGGCGTTACAACTGAAGAGTGGGTTCGCTACAAAAATATTATGGATGGGGAAGGTCGTTACCACTGGAAAAATGTAGATCCAAGAGTTGTTTTGGGTATGTATTCGAAGACTGCGTCACAGCGTATGCGATATGCAGAAATGATGGCACGTAAGGAGTACGAGCTGAATAAGCGTTTTATCGATTTCAACCAGGCGTATATGAAGGCTTTTGAAAAGTTATATGGCAATGAGCCGGTCATGAATCTCTCTCGTATCCCTGCCTACAAAAAACAGTTTGGGTCATTTCTTATTGGTAACTCAGGACAGTCAAATAGAGGCATGAGCATAGGTGATCGAATCGTTCTTTTTATTAGTACTGATTGTTCGTCTTGTGATGACTATTACAGACAAATCCGTGATGTTCAGGGATTTTCTGCATTGGATGTTTATTTTATCAATGATTCAAACGAAAAAATTACACAGTGGGCTAAAAACATGGGGATTAAGCCAGAACAGGTTAAATCGGGTTCTGTGACGCTGAATGCTGACAATGGTATGTATGCTAAATACGGTCGTCCTGGACTACCAGCCAGTTTTTATTTCAATAAACGTGATCAAAGTGTTTCGGCGTTTCTACCGGAATAGCAGGAGATCATTGTGAAACGATGGGTGTTTATTTTATTGATGAGTATATCGGGTATTGCGAATGCCTATATACCGCAGGCCTATGTGTCGATTGCAAATGAATATGATGTTCCGCCTGCAGTTTTGTATGCAGTTGCACTGGTTGAGTCAGGACATCCTGATATTAAACGACCCTGGCCATGGGCTGCGAATATAGATGGTCAGTCTATTTACTTTGATAGCCGTGAGGATATGTATAAGGCTCTGATTAAAGCTAAAGATGAGGGAAAGGGTTTTGCTATCGGCACAATGCAAATTCGCTGGCATTGGCATAGGCAACGTTTCCATAGCTTATGGGATTCGACCAATCCTTATGAAAATATTCGTGCAGGCGCTGCATATTTAAGAGAACTATACCGCGAGACAGGTTCATGGGATAAGGCTGTCTCTGATTATCATACGCGGTCGGATATGATTAAGGCTGATGAATATCGAAATAAAGTTCAAAAGCGTTTACTTCTTGTGCTGTCAGGTAAGCTTTAGGTGTTGGTATGAATATAAAAGATATTAGCGTCTTGATTGTTTTAATGGTTGTCATGTGCAGTCATGTTAAAGCTGAGCCTATTGTTATATATGACTCTGGGCGAACAGTTCCTGCAAGTAAATATACTAATTTTCTCTTTACTGATATTAAACCTGACTTTATCAAAAGCGGTTGGATGTTTACGGATGAAGCTGACAAAGAAGAGAGTCAAAAGAAACCTAATTCACAGGTGTTTCCGTTGACCACAAAACTCTCGCCGGCTCGTATATCTGTCAACAAAGAGCAGTATATTGCCAGCTTGCCTGGACCGTTATGTATTGTCGGGTCGGATCCGCTATCTAAACAATGGATAACAAGAAACTATAAACACCTTCGGGATATGGGAGCCAGGTGTATTATTGTTCAGTCTGAAAATGAATCACAGGCACAAGAACTTGCCATGATGCTAAATGGTTTGCTCGTGAATCTTGGTGACGGTGATGTGCTTGCTGACTACTTCAAAATCGAGCATTACCCAGTACTCATCACTGAAAGGAGTATTTCGCAATGAGTACCAAATACAATGTAGAGGCCTTGTTACGCCCTCCTGTGGAATATGT
Organism: Gammaproteobacteria bacterium; assembly: GCA_027071355.1. Taxonomy (GTDB): domain Bacteria; phylum Pseudomonadota; class Gammaproteobacteria; order GRL18; family GRL18; genus JANELJ01. The sequence goes on from JALSUJ010000461.1 coordinate 53,506, forward strand.
TGCAGCTTTTAGTTACTTCTCTGTTGCATTCATCATGTTCTGGTTACCGAATGGCTTGATGTTGGTTAAGGAGTCAGCATTAATTTGTGGCAGTGCTTTATTGTTGTTGGGTCTGAATCGTTTTCGCCAGGCCTGGAAGGTTAGAAAATATCAGCGCGGCCTCCTTAAAATAAAACCATTCTCAATATCTTCAAAGACATTGCCTGTCAGTAATGAGCGTTTGTGGTTAGGTAAAGGTTTTGTCTGGGACTCGCGTCATACGCAGCGTCTGGCTGATTTAGGACGCAAGGGTGGCCGTAAATATCTGGAAGCATCCAAGGCCTATCTGCTGGCACGACATATTGAAGTCAAATACGAGAAAGCGCGTTTATTCAATATTTATAAAGAATCCTATCAGCGTTTTCATCGATTCATGGCACGTCAGCGTTTGAACCCAGTAGCTTCAGGAATTAAATATGCGCTCGAAAATAATCCCTTCGTGCCATTACCACCCGTTGGCGGTGATTCTACGATCCATGCGGTCGGCTTGTATGAGGGTGAAAAAGACATATCCATGTCACTGGGTGATCGGGTAGGGCATACATTGGTTCTAGGGACCACGCGTGTAGGGAAAACACGCCTGGCCGAGTTATTGATTGCACAAGATATACGTCGAGGCGATACCGTTATTGTATTCGACCCCAAAGGTGATGCAGACCTCTTTATGCGTATGTATGTTGAGGCACAAAAGGCAGGCCGCATTGATAACTTTTACTTCTTTCATCTGGGGCATCCTGAAATATCGGCTCGTTACAACCCGGTTGGTACGTTTTCACGTATTACTGAGGTGGCATCACGAATTGCCAATCAGTTACCAGGTGAAGGACAGAGTGCAGCTTTTCGTGAATTTGTCTGGCGTTATGTCAATGTCATCGCTAAGGCGCTCACCGCTCTGGGTCGAAAGTCCGACTACAACATGATTCTGGACTATGGGCAGGACATCGAACCACTGGTAAGAGATTACCTGACTATGTTGGCTAACACGGCCGATCCCTCTGGAAGTTGGAAAGAGAAAGTCCTCGAAATAAAGGAGGCTTTTGATGATAGTGATAATCGTGAGTATCGTGTCACCCGAGAGCTGTCTTCCAGGGATCGTTATGTCGTGGCATTGCTTCGTTACTGTAAAGACAATGACATCCTGGATAGTGTTGCACGGTCTCTGGCTCGAACATTCGAATATGACCGGGGTTATTTTGACAAGCTTGTTTCCTCTCTGCTTCCACTCATGGAGAAGCTGACAACAGGTAAATCGGCTGAGCTACTATCTCCTGATTATCTGGACCAGACGGATACCCGTCCAATTTTTACCTGGCAGGATGTTATTCGTACCAAAGGAATTGTATATGTGGGGTTGGACGCATTAACGGATCCGGAAGTCGCGGGTGCTGTTGGTAATGCGATGTTCTCAGACCTTACATCCTTGGCCGGTTACATATACAAGCATGGAGCCTATAACGGCTTACCAGATATCGACATCAAAAATACGGCAGTCAATATTCATGCGGATGAATTTAATGAATTGATCGGTGACGAGTTTATACCAATGTTGAATAAGGCCGGTGGTGCAGGTTTTCAGGTGACTGCCTATACCCAGACCTGGTCTGATGTGGAAGCACGGCTCCAGGATAAGGCCAAGGCCGGTCAGGTAGCGGGTAACTTCAATACACTTATTATGATGCGTGTTCGTGAACAGGCTACTGCCGAAATGCTCACCAAAGAGTTCGATAAGGTGGAGATAAATCTGCTAACCAATATTTCCGGGTATATGGATGTTGCGAACACAGAATCTGATCAGGAATTTACTAGCTCCACTTCTCAGCGTGAATCAACCCAGCAAGTCGAGCTAATACATTCAAAACATATTATGTCGCTTCCGAAAGGGCAGTGTTTTGCACTGCTGGATGGTGGTAAGCCTTACAAGATTCGGCTTCCTCTGGCGGATAGTTCTGATTTTGACGGCGTACCTTCATCACTGACACAGGTTGCTGATGACATGCGCAAGCATTACACCATGAATGATGATTGGTACAACTTTGTGCCTTCCTGGAGGGATGCGGCGTAATGTCTAAGGAATCACAACAATACTCAAGGCGCAGCGAGTTGGTCGTGAAAAAGAAGACAGCCTTCGATATAGCAATATCCCAGATAATGGAAATATTGGGTTGGCTCTTTCTGGCTCTCACCATGTCCATAGTGATGGAGTGGATAGGCATGTCGTTTATCTGGGATGAGCAAGGCGTAGACCACTCAAGATCTACAATTATTAAAGAGCTGTCATATGTAAATAACGAAACAAGACTGCCGTATGTGAGCGGGAAAACACCGGCCGAGGTGGCTCAAAATTTTGCAATTAGTATGGATTATTATTTATTTGAGTGGACTCATATTCGGGATTTCCTGGCATGGATTGTATCAACACCAGATACCGGATCGGCAGTCACTGCATATTTAAAACGATTGGTCCTTTCCGGTAGTGATTATATAGCCGCTGCTATTAATACAACGCAGGTATTTTCCGTTCGTTTAGCCGTTGCATTTATGTCATTCCCGTTATTCCTGCTCGTAGGGACAGTGGCACTTATTGATGGAATGGTAGAGCGAGAACTCAGACGTTTTGGTGGAGCCAATGAATCGGCATACATATATCACAATGTGAAACCGTGGGCAAAACCAGTGATGGTGGGGGCGTTTGTTCTTTATCTTGGTTATCCAGATTCTATTCACCCGAATGTAATTCTGGTTCCATTTGTAACCGCTTACGGTGTTGTTGTGTTTACAGTAGCGAAGACATTTAAAAAGTTTCTCTAAATAGTAGAAGGCATAGACATGAGAAAAATAGTTATAGGATTGACATTAATGACACTGATTCATTCGGCACAAGTTATTGCTGACGAGGAAATTGAGCGAGAAAACCTATCGCTTTTTGTAAAAGAAATTGATTTTTTAATTAGTGATGTGGACCGTATCAGAAAACTGTCAGACTCAAATGGACGACTGATATTTGACTACACATCATTAAAAGAAGATCTTCGGTCTATGCGTAACGGAATTCGTAGTTATATACAAAAGGATATTAATGATGGTCATTCCATAAAACCGCTTAAAGGTAATTATTAATGGAAACGGCATTTTTTAATGGGGCCGGCTTTAATGCAGTGGATGTCAGCGTCATGATTAGGGTGATGATTGCATCATTATATGCATTGTTTTCTGGTTGGGTTTGTTGGAGGCAGTTCGCGCTAGTTCGTGAAGAAAGAATGGAGGTGGGAAAATGGTTGAATAATGTCATTTGGCAAATATCACTATTGGTCGGTATCTTACTGATCGTAATAATTTAATAAATTTTGAACACAGAGGAAAGAAAAATGAAAAAACTTAGGCTCTTTTTTATAACTGTAATAGCTGGTTTATTCACATCTCCTGCTATGGCAGCCTTGCCATTGGCGGCTGATGTAACAGGTGGGGCTACCGTCGATAATGATTCGCCCATTGCGATGATACAAAACTTGTTTTCATCCGGAATTGGAACAGCGGCAACTGTATTTGCAGCAATGATTATACTCGGTGGCGGTTGGCATATCTGGACCAGTTTTGGTGAGTCTCGTGAGAAGGGTAACTGGAAAAACTTTGCCATTACATTCTCAATAGTGGCCTTCTTGATGGTTGGCGGAGTTGTATTAGCGATTCTTGCCAATACTTATGGTAGCAACTTTGCATAACGCAATCTAAGGACAGTGTTTATGGCTAACAACGATACCGCTCATTTACTAGATTCCAAGCCTATATTGTTCCTTGGCTGCTCGGCTGAGGAGATAATGGGATTGGGATTGTTAGGCATCGTTGCCGGTTTGGTGGTCGGTATTGTTTTAGCCATTATGACTGGAATATGGTTGCTCATAATACCTTTTCCAATTATTGGATTAGCTGTGTTTATTTTTAAAGGCGGCAAAAAATTAGGAAAAGCGAAAGAAGGTTTTCCTGATGGGTATATCGGTCGCGTTATCGACATATGGATGTGTGAGAAGAAATTGAGCAATAAATTTGTTACCCGACATGGATATTGGAGGATTCGACGTTGAGCTATGTAAACGAAAATGAAAACTTGAAACAGAACCAGCGACTGCTGGTGAGAATTATTATTGGTGCATTCATTGTCATCATCATGATGTACAGTTTTTCGATTGCTTCAATACGGGATATCACTTTGCATTATCCACCTGATCTTCGGTCTGGCGCATCTATGAAGGTCGGTGAAATACCAGATTATCAGGCTTATATTTTTGCGCAATACATTGTGCAACAGCTGAATAACTGGGAGAAAAACGGCGCTAAAGATTACCCAGCTCGGGTTCAGGCGCTCACCTTCTATATAACACCAGGTTATAAGGCAAACCTACTGAAAGATATAAAGGAGCGCCTACGCCAGGGCGAATTACAAAATCGAGTACGCCACTTACGTCCCTTACCCGGTTCGGCGTATACAGAGGATTCTGTTGAAATACGCGGGAACAGCTGGATTGTGTGGCTCAATGTTGCCATTGAGGAGACAATTTCAGGACAACCCGTTAAGGAATTGAAAATGCGCTATCCAATACGTGTCGTTCGATATGACGCCAACCGAGAAAAGAATCCCTGGCAGTTGGCACTGGATGGTAACGGTGGTCTTGAACCGCAATCATTGTCTAGTGAATCGAATAAAATTTAAAAACATCGATGCTTAAATGAGAATGCTATGAAAATCAAACAACCCCTTGTCGACATTTGTGTCAGTGTCACTTTAGTGATGTTATTGCACTCGACTGCTACAAAAGCAGCTGAAAATCAGATGCCTAAACGAATTGTCGAGCATGTAGTTTGGGATAAAACGCCCATCAAAGTGACCTTGCCTGTAGGCATCGAGAGGCGTATTGATTTTCCAGTGCCCGGTAGTAAATTCGAGGTGCCTGAGAAGCTCCTGCACAAATCCAAACCCATTCAAATGCGGGAAGATGGCAGTATTTACTGGACTGCATTGGAGCCATTTTCATTTGAGCGAGTGCAGTTTGTTACGCCAACAGGTTATAGTTACTTTCTTGACGTACAGGCAGTCGATAATAAAAAAGGATCATATTCAGACTACGAACGTCCATTAGTGATTATAGATACACGAATAAAACAGAATGATGATAAAGAAAAGGATGCACAAGGCCTGGCTTCGGCTAAAAAGCTGAACTATGACTATGTGGATCTGGTACGTATGGCTTCCCAGTCCATATACGGACCGGAGCGTTTAATAAAGAATTTACCCGGTGTAACACGTATTGGCGTTAATACCTGCCCCGTTAGAATATATAGAGGCGGGCATGTTGTGACAGAGCCTATCGCTCAGTGGAAGGCCAATACGGTACCCTCACTCTATGTTACCGCTATTCGAGTAACATCCAATTCCCTTGAAGATACTGTATGGGATCCTCGGCGTATCCGTGGTGAGTTTGTGGCCGCTGCTGCTCAACACCCTCTTGTTAAAGCAGCGATGGAAATAGGGGATACCACCACATGGTATTTAGTATCAAAACTACCTTTTAAAGAGGCAGCGCCTTCTACCTGTCAAACCCGTAAAGAGGTTGCTAGTAATGAATAAAGTAATCATTTTACTAGCAGGTTTATTGATAATGTTTATTGGGCTAATGGTGTTCAACAGTGGTGATGATAAACCTGTCAACCAGACGAAAGCGCAACAAAAGCCTGCAACAAATGCCGCTGCGGTGACAGAAGCCGAACGGGATGATTATGTTAATACAATAAAAACAATTAATGCCCGTGCCATCGCACTTGAAAAACAAATAAAAGATATGCAGGAAAAAATTGATGAACAGAAGAAAAAATCTTTGACTCGCCAGGATGTTGAATCCATTGCTGAACGCAGCAGTGAGCAACGTACTAGGGACTTTAAAAGCATTATGGACGATAAATTCAACGAATTTACCTCTGTATTGGATGAAGTTAAAAAGAAGAAAGGAACTTCCGTTCAATTAATGCCGCAAGGTCTTGGTCTGGATCAGATTGTTAGCCAGATGAATGGTAAAAAAAATACTCAAGGCAATGTTAATTCTATGGGATCTCTTGGATTTCCAGGACAGGGCAACCGATACGCAACCATTACACCGCTTGTGACAGTAAGCACAATACAAAGTCAAAATGGAATGCCTGATATCAAGATGACACCGGACGGTCGGCCCTTAACGGAAAAAAATGGGGATAGTGGTAAGCAATCATCCATTAAAAAGAAACGCAAACTGCCTGTTCCAATGTATACCATTCCTCAAAATGCCACATTATTTGAAAATGCCAGTATGACCGCATTGCTTGGCATAGTACCCATAAATGGCCAGATAATAGATCCGGTGCGTTTTAAGGTAATTACAGGCCCAGAAAATATCGCTACAAATGGATTATATCTACCACCAGGAATAAAAAATATTGTATGGAGCGGTGTTGCCCTTGGAAACCGAGAAATGTCCTGTACCTATGGTCAGCTTAACTCCGTTACGTTTACCTTTGAGGATGGCCGTGTCACCACTATCAATTCACAAACCGATGCCGGTCAAGATCGTATGGGCGGAAAAATGCTGGGGTATATTGCAACTAAATCCGGTAATCCCTGCATACGCGGAAAGCTAATATCCAATGCTACGCAGTATCTTGAAGATCGTATGTGGGCATCAGGATTTGCATCGGCTGGACAAGCCTTTAGTGATACGCAAAAAAGAATTGATACCACGGCTGCTGGAATCAAGGAAACATTTAATGGCGATGCAGCAGATTATATTCTTGGCAATACTTTCTCCGGTTCCTTGCGAGAGCTGGTGCAATATCTGCGTGATCGCCAGTCCCAGGCAATTGATATTGTCTATGTGCCAAATGGCCAGGACTTTGTTGTACATGTTGAGAAAGAAATCAAAATCGATTATGACCCGAATGGACGGATGATAGATCATGCAAATCAAATACCTAGTACCCTGGTTAGCGCCACTGGCGCTCTCGATTAATTTATTGGGATTAGTCGGATGTTCTGAACCGATGGTCATACCGGAGTCCGGTATGAGTACATTGGACATTTATAAGCAACATGTCGGCTCATCTAACAGTGTAATTAAGATGTTTCGAGATGTTAGAAATGATCGGCGCGATTTATATGGTTACACACGTAATGCCAGCAATGAAATCGAAGGATTGTTTCCTAAGCTACCTAATCCTGAGCTGGTGATGTATGTATATCCACACCTGACAGCAAAAAAGCGCCCAGTACCAGGTTATGCGACTCAGTTTTCCATGTATGAAAAAGATGAATACGCGCTGCCAGGGGAAATAGCGCCATGATGCACTTTCTTGACGATGAAAAAATGGATCATGCTAAACGCTATAGTAGTGTTGCCTTGGACTGGTTCATGCGTCTATCGGGCATCACACCCATGGATGGATCAAAGCCACTAACTCAAAAGCAGCTAAAGAAAACATATAGTGATGAACCTTCTTTTGTTGAGTTTTTACCTTTCCGTGACTATTCAGACGAGGATAAGGTTTTCCATTTTTATGATGGCGTGTCTGTGGGTGTTGTTCTGGATATTAAACCCATTGATATTGAAGGGCGGCCTCAACATATCCTGAAAAAAGTAGAAAAAGCGATTGAGAAATCCATTAAGAGTATCCCACCGCATCATGAATCGCCATGGATTGTACAGACGTTTTTACAGGATGAACCGATTCTGGGACTGGTGGATTCGATGCGAGAGTATTCAGCCCCAGAGGCCAGGAAGTATCCACATCATGAAATGTGGATGAAAGAAATGGAAGAGCATCTGGAACATATGTCGCGTGATGGAGGACTTTTTCATGACTCAATATCCAATATCAACTGGCGTGGTCTGAGTCGGAAGGTCAGGATTGTTATCTATCGTCGCTCCAAAAAAGAAGAATGGGTAACCAAAACAGGCAAACCGATACCGGGTAAGGGGAGACCAGCAAAAGAGTTACGTGCGATTGTTCAAGGTTTCACCGGACAGCTTAAAAATATCGGTTGTCAGATTAAAGAGTACAACGATGAGGATCTTTTCAAATGGCTCGCACCCTGGTTTATGCCACAGCCCCTGGGATTCAAGAGTGTCGGAGAGTATTTAAAGGCACGTAAATTTCCAAAAGATCGTGATTGCTTTGAAGCAGGCGCTGATCTTGCAGAAATGTTGCTGACCGCTTCACCTAAGTCACGCAAGGATGGAGCCTGGCTTTTTCAGGATCGACCTTCACGTCTGATTGCTATGCAAGCCATTGATACACCCCCATGCACGGGTGTATTAACTGCCGAACAGGAGACCCCATCTGGCAAGGAAGCCTCTTTATGGGATAAGTTACCCGAGGGTAGTATCTGGGTCACGACGATGGTGGTTCTGCCCAAGAGCGCTGTTATGCGCCACCTTGATGACATCATCAAAGCAGGCGGACAAGGATCATCGGAAGCACGTGCCTCATCGGCACAGGCCAAACAAGCCAAAGATAATATTGCGGCCGGCCGATGGCTATATCCAGTATTCAATGGTGTTTATATTCGCGGTAAAGATGATGATGAGTTGGCTACCAATGTTAACAATGCATTCAACGCATTGGTTGCAGCTAATTTCAATCCGATTAATCCACGTTATGACGTGACTGCCCTAGATAACTATTTACGGTTTCTGCCTTTGGCTTATCAGTATGATCTGGACAAAGAAGGTGCCAATATGGTCAGGATGACCTACAGCGATCATATCGCACGTATTATGCCACTGTATGGTCGAGGTACCGGAACGGGTAAGCCAGGCAAGGTCTTTTTTAACCGCATCGGTGAACCCATTCTTTTTGATCCGGTCCGCGACCGTGCGCGTGTCGCACACAGCCTTATATTCGGCCCAACGGGTGCCGGCAAATCAGCCACCATTAATTACATGGTCCTTAATGATATGGCGATCTATGCGCCTCGGACTTTTATTATCGAGAAAGGAGACAGCTTCGGGCTGCTTGGCGATTGCTTAAAAGCACGGGGCTTCTCAGTTAATAAAGTAAAGTTTTCACCTGGAACTGATATTTCTCTGCCTCCATATGCCAAGGCTTTTGAAGCATTAGAACAGGCAGAAGCGACAGAAGAGGCAATGGAACGTGCGCTCTACATGTCGGCAGATGACACCATTGATGAAGATGTGTCTGATCAGGATGATGAGATGCGTGATTACCTGGGGGAAATGGAATTGATTACCCGCATGATGATCACCGGGGCTGATATGGAAAAGGAAAAGCAGATCGAGCAGGCTGACAAAATGATTATTCGTAAGTCTATTTTGGATGCCACTCGTAAACAGCGGAAAGCAGGAAAAGATTATGTGCTACCCAGCCATGTTGTCGCGCAGCTTAACGAAGTGGCCGATAACATGAATGATGACAAAAACCGCGCAAAACGCGAACGCATTTATAACATGGCGGATTCATTAGCGTATTGGTGTGAAGGCATACATGGCAAGTTCTTTAATCGTCCAGGTAAGGCCTGGCCAGAAGTAGATGTCACCATTCTCGATATGGGTATGTTAACGGCAGATAACTACAAGGATATGTTGGCTGTGGCAGTCGTCAGCTTGATCAATACAATCACAGGCATTGGTGAAAAATACCAATATTCGGGTAGGCAAACACAGGTCTACACTGACGAAGGTCACGCAATCACAACAAATCCTACATTGGTTAAACCTTTTGTATTTGGTGCCAAGACCTGGCGGAAACTCAATATCTGGCTTAACCAGGGAACACAACAATTCACTGATTATCCTGATGAAGCAGAAAAAATGATCTCACTCGCGGAATGGTGGTATTGCCTCAACATGGGTGATGATGATTTAAAACAGCTATTACGCTTTAAACGCCTGAACGATGAACAAAAAGCGTTAGTGACTTCGGCTAAAAAGGAGAAGGGGAAATACACCGAAGGTGTTGTGATTTCCGATAATGTGACTTCGTTATTTCGTGTAGTTGTACCTGCTTTACCTCTTGTCCTTGCGGGTACCGATGACGACGAAAAGCGAGCCAGGCGTGAAATTATGGAGGAGCATAACTGTACGGAAATCGAAGCCGTATACAAAATTGCTGACAGCATAAAAGAGAAGAGGATTGCTCGATGAGACTTATTATTTTTATTTTATTGGTATTGATAAATACCGTAACGATGGCGGGGTCTTCAATGCCAGTCGTATATTTCCTGGGAACCAATCAATCTACACTGACAAATGCTGAATATGCCAAAACACAAGGTTTTGAGATTAAGCAATACAATATGGATGGACATCTCAATTTGGAGAAAGAATTGTCTCGGGGGTTGCCACAGGACTTCAATGAAGCAGAAAGAGTCGCTAATGAGCGTTTAGAACAAATGGATTTGTCGAAAATAAAGGCAGCATTTCAAGGTCTGGCAGTGGCATCAGCCTGGAATATTAAGAAGTTTCCTGCCTTTGTGTTTTCTGAGGGGAAGTTTGCTATTTATGGAGTGACAGATGTTAGGGAGGCAATTAACCGATGGAATAACTATCGAGGTCGTGATCATTACCGGGCGGTTCCATATCGGTAAATACAATGGACTAACAAAAAATGATAACAGATAGATTCAAACGAAATGTTTCCAGCTTTTTATTGCCTTTCATGATAATAACATCAATAGCGCAAGCCGCTCCTGGTGATGAGGGCGGGCTACCTTCTGGGCGTAATAATATGCCGGATTTCAATGTCGGTGATTTAATTAAAACCAGCGTTAAGGGTGCATTTGATAAAACCTGTGGTGGATATTGTGTTGTCGGTGCCTGCTTACATTTGCGTGCAAGACTTTCATGGAGAGGGGTTAAGCTTTACACCATTATCTCACCCAAAATCCGCCACAGTAATGCTGATTTTTTGGCCATGTCTTATAACCATATAGGACAAGAACCATGGTCTGAATGGAGGCAGAGTTTTGGATTGGCCATGCGCACGGCAAATGAGGGATTGATAGGTTCAACAATTATTCCACCTTTCGGTCTTCAAGGCGGTAGAGCAGATCCTATCAACCAGGACGCTCATCAAAGTGAGAGTTATAAGGAAGCGGATATTATTGGTCATCCTGCTGCGCTTTTGCCTCAGATACTGGATATTAACGGAAAAATAAACCCTAAAACTTTCAAGTATAAGGTGCCCACGATTGGTAAATTGCCGGATTCAAATGATGTGAAAAAGGCCGATGATCCTAATGATGATTGGGATTTACAGGCAATGTTTGATGCAGGGATTGCCAAAATTTACGACACAATCAAGGCTCAGATAAAAGCAGCTTTAATGGCGATTGAGATTGTTAATGTCATTGCAACAATAGCGGACATGACAGATACATTTAAGCAACTGATAGATTTTTACAATACTGCAATGACAGCTCTCGAGGCTTTTGTTAGGGGGTCAGTCTGGGGGAACGCGATTAACCCACGCTTCAGGGCAAACCGCTTATTTTGCCCGGCAAGCGTTGTTCCATTGCAGCCTTATTATTTGTCGTTTGCGGATAGTCTTTTCTGGCGTTCCGGATTTCCAATTACAGACGGACCTATAAGTGGCTCTAACCACACGTCAGAGGTCTTAAACCCATTGAATAACCCTGCACTTGGATCAGGACTGGAAACATGGGGTTATCTATACCCAAGAGAAGGTACGGTTGACCAAAGTCATGATGCTAAAACGGCATCATTATTAGCATGGCGAGCTTTCGATGTCTTGAAGAATGATGTAAGCCATAAAGATGGACCTAAACGAGTTGGTGTACCTATGCCAAAAGGATATAAAAAACGGCATTATTTATGGCAGATGATTTTCCCAGAGGTCAAAAGCTGTAAATCCACCCCTTATTATCCAACCAGTGATTTTACACAAGACTTTATGCAGCCAGCAGAATTCGGTGGTTATGCCTGGAATATTTATACCCAATATGAATGCTGTATGAACACGAAAGGAAAATTGATAAAAGAAATCAATTTGCCAACACCAATTTGTCTGTCGCTGTCACTTTAATTTAAGGGTGTCTAATGAATAAAAAAATATTGACTTTGATAATCGGTATAACGCTCCTGACATCAAATATTCAGATGGTTGATGCATCTGAACAGACAGCGTCACCAGTTTCTGTTGGTGTCGGTGGAGAGTATTACACGCTTGGAGGGGGAGCGGTTTTACCCCCCCCCGGATCAGGTAGAGTCACATTTAATATAAATGCGAGATTACAGGTGGGATTTGGATATTCTTGTGGGAAGTTTAATTTTTCAAACAATATTACTCAAATGATCAACCAGTTACGAGACAGGGTTCGACAGCTACCAGGACAGTTTCAAGATGCCTTTGGCGCGGCTTTGGCAGGTCTACCTGGTTACCTGGCTCAGAAATATAATCCAACCCTTTACAATATCGTCACAAAAACACTAGACGAGTCAGTAAATCTATTTAATTTATCATATAAAACCTGCGAACAGATGGAATCTGAGATGGCCCGTAATCCTAATGCCAACCCATATGATGGGTTTCTGAGGGCTTCTATAGCTGAGAAATGGCGTTCTGGTGGTACTAATACTGCGATAGCATCCGACGTTTATGATGACATTAAGCAGAACCCTGCTGAACCAATACAATGGTTGGGCGGGAAGCTGTATGGAACGCAGTTTAACCCTGTGCAAATTAATCATGATCTGGTTGTTGCAGGCTATAACATTATGCTCGGTCGAACCAATGACGTTTCTATAACAACAGCACCAACGGGTAATTTGGTAAATGAACCAATTGTTAGAATCTGGGAGACCCCTGAAGAAGCAGGCCGGTGGGTGCAAACGGTTACCGGAGATTTACGAGTTGTTTTAACGGGCAGTAATCAGAACCGGTCTACTATTCCCGGTAAAGGTTTGCGTCCCAAGGTTGTTGAGCTGAGGGCCGATATCGAGCAGGCTTTCAACCTTGCATATAACCAGAATGACTACAGCCAGATTAAAACCTTTGGATCGTTAAATGTTACACCAGCCTTAATAGAATCTTTAAGATCGATGAATGCTGGTGAAAGAGCCGTGCTCAGAGGCCGTCTTATCGAGGAGATGGCGGTTAAAGAGACGGTTGAAAGAGCCTTCCTTATTTTACAAATGCTCAATACCGGAATTCAGGCACCCGATGTGACCTCATCAGTGGGCGGGGCTGCTGCAGATGAATATCTGCGTCAAAACACATTGCCTGCTTTTGAATCACAGATCGATTCCATTATTAAAGATTTGGAGTTGAGAGATAAAACACTGTCACGTACCAGTCGTGACATTATTTATCGAAGCAAACAATCTGTTACATCATCAATAGGCAAACAATAATGTCGGACGAACAAAATAGAATCGAGGATGAAGTTTACGAAGCGGAGGATATTGGATCAAAAATAGATCAAGATCATTCATCCGTTTTGCGAAAGGCTGCAAAAGGATTGATTAAAATTGTTATTGGGTTGTTTCTTCTATTCATCATGTTAGTGATTGGATCGATGACGATGAAGTCGCTCTCAATAGACCGACTTCAATCGGTTAGTCAGTCACTCGATACTGCTAACAAATGGTTACAGTTTATTCGTTGGGCATTTATTGCAGGGTTAATTTACTGGTGGGTGCCATTTAACACATGGATTTCAAAGCGTAATAAATGGAATATCAACCAACTTGAACTGGTTCTGAACATGCGATGGCTTGTATTAGGCATGTTGATATTTATTGAGTTGATATTCATTCAACATATACATGAATGGTTTAAGGGTTAGGGTGATAGGTCATGTTTGAAATACATGTCGGGTCTTATTTAGAAATGTATACAACCATGTACGGCTGGACATTGTATTCGATGTTTTTCCAGCTACTTTCAGTAACGGGAATTATTTATTATCCGTTTCTGAAGGCTTTGTATAACGTATGGAAAAATGTTAAAGACAGCCGTGACTCTGCAGATGCGGCTGTAGTTGCTCAGAAGCAGATTACCTACACGGTTATTGCTATGTTGGCTGTATTCTCGATTTGCGTATTACCCGTTGTGCAGCTTCAGGCCACCGATATTTCATATAACAAGACGTGTGTAAGTGGTGGAGCAGTACAAACTATTGAGGATACCGATGCTTCTCAGCCAACTCAATATGGTACCGCCTTACAACCCACACAGGGGCAGCCAGGTATTCCCATATTTTGGTGGTTTTTGATGGCCTTTTCCAGCGGGATCAACCAGGCGGCTTCGGCATCATTACCTTGTCTGGGTGATATACGTGGTTTGGATAATGTTTTGAGAGGGCTGACTATTCATGACCCTGAATTACGCGGAGAATACAATCGTTTTGCAAATGAATGTTTTTTGCCTGCCAAAAGTCGTTTCTTTTCTGCCTTAAAGGGTGATCTAGGTCCAGCTTTCCAGCAACATACTAAAAATAGTTTTGATGCTTATCTTGCAGCCGGTGGTGATGAACATGATCCGCTTTATATTGGTTCAGAGTTTTATCTTATTACACCAGGTTATTATGATTGGGGAAGCAATACCTCAGCGACCAGCATGACACCAGCAAACTGCACTGGTCAGATACCAAGCGGTTATTGCAGTTTTAGAGCAAAAACAGATGTGCCTGGATGGCCTTATGTTGAAGCACGAGATAATTACAATCAGGCTGATATAAATGCGGGAACACCCGGTCGCCCTTACTGTGACGAATGGTGGTCTGAATATTCTAATCAAAATCTAACGCTTAAGAATAAACTACTAACTAGTGTAGAAGCTTCTGATATAAGTGTATTTCAATGGAATGACGCGATATCTACTCGTGAAAATATTGATAATATCATTGGTAATATAGCTGCTGTAACTTACAGTGATGATGAGATTGATGAATTAATAATAAAAAGATATGTGAGAGATAATTGGCCTGACATGGATGAATCAGGAACAGATACAATTTCTACAGGGCTGAATAATGTTGCAGGAGCCGCGGGCGTGACGGTTGCAGCAGGCGCTTTTCCTGCCGTTGCGCTTGCTGTTGGCGTTACTGCTAAAGAGTTTGCATCGTCACTGGCCAATATCTATATCTCCTTGTGGACACTAAAACAGGCTGCGCCCAAGGCACTTGCTATCATATTAATGATGGTCTATGCCTTGATGATATTTTATTTGGTTATGTCTGAGTTTGAAGTCGACTCTGTTATTACCATGATGTTTATCATTCTTGCATTACGGTTTTTTACACCGCTCTGGGTAATAGCTGATTACTTAGATGAGTCGTTGTTTACTAGTATGTATTTCCACCAAAGTGATGGTGCCTGGAATGCACAACGCTTTCTTGATGAGATCGCATCAGCCGCAACAATGGGACCGGATCGTCTAATTTTGGATATTGTTTTAATGGCATTTTATATATTAGTACCTGGCTTGCTATTAACTATAATGGGAGTTGCAGGTGTAAGAACGGGAAATTTAGTAGCGTCAATGGATGGTATGGGGCGGCATTCAAATAAATTTGGTGGAATGGGCAAGATGAGATAACAGGCGAGCAATCTAGTCTGAACTGCTACAGATAAAATAAAATATAAGATTACTCGTCTGTTATTACCACCAGTTACGGAAAGTCCACAAAAAAAGCAATGGGCCGGGGGCTTTTAACCTTAGATGTCCGTAATTTACACTATCTTGTTTATATTTCTCATGCTTATAAGTGCTCTTATAAGTAAACAAGGTGTAGATGGCCACACCTGCAAAACTTGCTATTCCAGTCAGAAGCATGAAAGACAAAGGTAGAATTAACCACTTAACATTCGCATCAGTGAATCCTAAAGCCATGAATAAACACCAGGCACCAATGGGTACGCCAATCAATACGGTCATGGCTTTTAACCAGATGCGGATCCAGGGTTTATTGTGTTTTCTGCTGTGCGCTATCCAGGTACCACTGGCGATAGCCACCGCAATGGGTATTATGGTCATCAAAGTATCCATGCTGCTTTCTCCTGTGTTAGGCCATACCTCGGGTATCGTTAAGCATTAATGTTGTAATTACGTTCAACTGATTATAGTTCATCAGTCGTGTTGCCTGGAGTGGATCGGTAGCACGTTCGTTTACCAGTTCACGATAAAATGATTCATCAATAAATCCAATGAGCATAATAACGAACCAGGTGTCCGGGCTATCCGGATCCGCCATGCACCAGGCTTTGATGGCGTCTCGATTTGGCATGATATCGCTTACATGCAAAATATCTTGAATATGGCCATCGAATTTAAAAAAAGCCTGTTCCACCATTTCTATACCATTCTTAATGGCCTGCAAATACCGAGCAGGCGCACCCCGGTAATGCGTATCGATCCAATATTGCCTCATATCCCTATTTTTAAAATTCTGTTTTGTTTTTATGTTTTTGATTTATCTCAAACACGGAATCCGGCTATTTGCCAATATTCCGCTTAATTCACTCTATTTTGCATCAATCATAAAGACAGTCAATGAATTCAGTGGTGAACCACTTCTAATATCGTGCATTCAATGCTGTCTCAAACTTCCTTTTCAGTGCCGGTTCAAAGCCTTTCTCAATCTGAGGCGGCAGGTAAAAACCAAGTTCGTAGCTGCCTCCAGCACAGTATTCTACGTCGATCAGGCTGCCCAGGGTCTTTCCTCGGTTGTTCTTGGTGATGCGGTACGCCACTACACCCAGCTGGTCAAAGTCATTGACCTTGATATTGGTCCATCGTGGCGGCATGGCATACATCAGTCCTGGATACTCACTGGGCGAAGCCCATAACCGGGCAATGCGCTGATCCAGCTGTACATTGGTCTCGGTTTGCGGGATACGTCCCGTTTGCAGAACCTCGTAGCGGTTCAGTTTGTTGTATGCCGTATCCACATCATTTTTGCTCACCAGGTGGAGCTGTTTCCAGTATTGGCATTCGCCCCATTGCGCAGGGCGTTCGTCTGGTTCCTGCTCATGGCGGATCGATGCTGTCAACGCAGGGTCAGTCGCGGTATGAGTGTCAATCGCCACCAGGTTGTTAAAATAGCTGCCCTGGCAAGCACTCAGAAGAGTAGGGAGCAGGCTAATTATGAAGATATTTTTCAAATGGTTCATAGCAATGCTATCCTTAATCAACAAGCCATTAATAGTGATAACGACACTGCACCACGATTAACGAATCATCTGTCACCTTATATACCAGGCGATGTTCCCGGTCGATACGGCGGGACCAATAGCCTGACCAGTTATGCTTTAAAGCTTCGGGATTACCGAGGCCTTCAAATGGTTGTCTTTTTATGTCTTTTATTAAAACATTTATACGTTTCAGGGTTTTCTTATCTGTTTGTTGCCAGTACAAATAATCTTCCCATGCATTTTCAGCCCAGGATAAGATCATTCGTCAATGAGTTCCCTGGTAAGGGTATTACCGGCTTCTGCCTCAGCAATCGCTTGATTCAGGCGAACCGCATTTTGAGGGCTGGCCATCAGATAGGCGGTTTCTTCATATGCCTGAAAGTCTTCCAGGCTCATAACGACCGCAGGCTTACCATTCTGACGTGTAATAAGAACCGGTTTATGATCATCATTCACTTTGTCGAGTGTGCCGGCTAATTTAGCCCGAAATGCGGTGTAACTTAACGTGTTCATGGCTGTCTCTCTCTAAATAAGTACTTATCATTGTACATGTACCTTTTAAAGAATCAATCATTATTTTAATCCTCTGAACGACTGATCCAGGCCAACAGGATAGCCCCTGTTTTATTGGACTTTTCATAATTGTATTGTACAATACAATTATGAATCCGACAAAAGAAACCTATGACGAGTGGCAGCTGGCCTATCATGAGTTCAATACGTTTCTGTTCGGTGGCGAGTTGCCGGATTGCCTGATTACGCTGCAACGGGAAAAGAACACCATGGGGTATTACTCTCAGGGCAGATTTGTGAATCGCCATGGGGTAAAAACCGATGAAATTGCTCTGAATCCTTCATTCTGGGCATCTCATGGGATGCGAGAGGCGCTCCAGACCCTGACACATGAGATGACACATCTCTGGCAGCATCATTTTGGAACGCCAGGGCGAGGACGTTATCACAACAAGGAATGGGCCGACAAAATGGAATCCATTGGCCTGATGCCATCCCACACGGGTGAACCAGGGGGGATGCGTACAGGTGACAGGATGGCTGATTACATTATCGAGGGTGGCCGGTTTGAGCAGGCTATTGAACGATTGGTAGGTCAGGGATTTGAACTGAAATGGATGGATCGCTTTATAGCGATCACCCGAGGCTATCATGAACTTGATCGTGAATCCGGCGATTTTGCACCCATGACCGCCTCGATATTAGCGGAAAACCTGGACATGGATGAAGCGGAGACTGAGGCACTGGAGATCGATTATTCCAGGGTCGTACAGGCCAAACAGGGAAACCGAAGTAAGTACAGCTGTCCGGACTGTGGGACGAATCTGTGGGGTAAACCGGGCTTAAATATCGTGTGTGGCGACTGTGAAGTGCGCTTCAATGAACTATGAGGATAGAGACATGATGTGTGAAACCCAATATGCCCAGGAGCCGTTCTACGATGTGGATATCAGTTTCCTGGATCAAAAGCTGATTTTAAACGTCGAGGAACAGCGTTTGAAGATCGATAAGGGTGATATTGCCCAGGCACTGGACCCGGAGTGTTGTCAGAACGAATATGTCCGGCACCCGGTGGAAATCGGAGGTGAGTTGTTTGCGGTCATAGGTGGGATATGCCTGGATCAGACAGATACCTACAACCGAATGCACGGTTATCGCCTGATGCCGATTATGGATTTTCCGGGCATCATCCGGGATTTTCACCAGATAGCGAAAGCCTTGCCACACGCATCATCCCGCTGCTATACCGGCCTGGTCCTCAGCATGGGACACCGCGGGGTGTATGTAATGGCTGAAGAGGTCGATATTGTGCCTGCGGAGAATCTGGTATGAGATATCAGACTGGCCAATGGTGTCAGTGCCGCTTTGAGCGTGAAGATGGCCGTTATTACACAGCGGTCATTGAGCAGGACTTGATGGGGGACTGGGTTGTGCGGCGTATCTGGGGTGGTATTGGAAAGCCGGCAGGCACAATGCTGATTACCCATTGTCCGGATCTGGAGGCGGCCAGATCTGTTTTACGGGGTATCCAAAAACGCCGCCTGTTGAGACAATATAAACAAACGCATTGAGGGAAAATAACATGAGCACACAATCCAAAATTGAGTGGACAGAAATGACCTGGAATCCCATGACGGGATGCAGCAAGGTCTCTCCAGGCTGTAAGCACTGCTATGCTGAGACCATGGCTCATCGTCTCCAGGCCATGGGAACGCCGGGCTATGAGAACGGTTTTGCCGTGACGCTGCTGCCTGAGCGTTTAAATCAGCCATTGAAGCGCAAAAAACCAACGGTGTATTTTGTCAATTCCATGAGCGATCTGTTTCATGAGAAGGCTTCGTTTGCCTTTCTGGATCAGGTCTTTGAGGTGATAGCTCAAACGCCGCAGCATACTTATCAGATTCTGACCAAGCGAGCAGGGCGCATGGCAAAATATTTCAGCAAACGCACACCACCGAAAAATGCCTGGCTGGGTGTTTCAGTCGAAGATCGGGAGTATGGTCTGCCAAGAATTGATTATTTGCGAGGCATCGAGGCCAGTGTACGTTTTCTGTCTGTGGAACCCTTACTGGAAGATATCGGGTTAATGAACCTGGACGGTATCCACTGGGTAATCGTCGGTGGTGAGTCCGGACCTAAAGCCAGGCCCATGAAAACGGCCTGGGTGGAATCTATCCAGGACCAATGTAATCGTGCCGATACCGCCTTTTTCTTCAAACAATGGGGTGGATGGGGAGCCGACGGCAAGAAGCGACCCAAGAAAGACAATGGTCGCCTGCTGAAAGGTCGTACATGGGATGCAATGCCACAAGCTTGTGTTTAGCAGGATGATTGACTCGATTAAATCCTGCGTTAGACTGTGGGTATTTGCCAAATAAGGGAATACTGCCGTATATGCAAATACCCACAGAATATCACGGACGTGAACAAGCCTATATTAAACATACCATTCTACGCACCTACCTAACTCGATTGTTTATGATTATCGGAAATGGTGAAACAGTCATTAATTATATCGATTGTTTCGCAGGTCCCTGGCAAGACGAATCAGATGAATTGCGCTCTACGTCCATTGGTATTTCAATCGAAGAAATGGAAAAGTGTGTTAAAGGGATACGCAAAATTCATGGGCGTTCTGTGAAATTTCGCGCTCTGTATATTGAAAAGGATCCGAAAGCTTATCAGCGCCTGCAAGCTTACGTTCAAAAACAACACCACTCCTCAATTACAGTCGAGCGCATGGAAGGGGATTACAGAGAACACATCAGTGATGTCGTAACCTGGTGTGGACCACACTTTTCATTCTTTTTTATTGACCCTAAAGGATGGAAAAATGTCATTGGCGGTGCAACCCTGAAGCCTTTACTGGCACTCAAAAAGGCTGAATTCCTGATTAATTTTATGTATGACTTTATGAATCGAGCGGCGAGCATTGATAAACACGCTGGTGAAGACATGGAGGAATTGGTGGGCGAGCCACTTGTTTTAAGACAGGATCTCTCGCCTAAGCAGAGGCAGGATTTGATTATCAGTAAATATCGTGAAAATATAAAACGATATTACCAAGGTGGACGCACGGTATATATTCCCATAGAAAGACCCGGACAGGATAAAGTACTCTACTTTCTGGTATATCTGACACGCCATCCACTTGGAATTGCGGTAATCAAAGAAGAGGCTGAAAAAGGCCTGGTACTACAAGAGAGAGTAAAATTTGAAACCCGGCTGCAAAATCAAATAAACAAAAATAATACGATGGACTTATTTGCTGAATCGAATTATGAGCAGGAAAATATCGAAACCAGAATGGATGATCAGGGAAATGCCACTCAGTTTCTATTATCGGTATTATCTTCTAAAAACCCACTGTTAATCGATAATGAATGTTGGGCCGATTTTCTGGAAAACACCGATTTGTATCCCGGTGATCTTCAAAAAGCCATGAAAGGCTTATTACAAGAAGGATTAGTAGAAAATCTGGATGCCGATGCAAGTCGTCGCCGGACTCGAATAATTCAACCCAATTGGCCGAACAAAAGCGAAAAATGGAGGCTTGTTTGAATCTTTTCAACTTATACATCGTCACTATTCCTGTAATTTTAACGCTTATCAGCTGCACGTCATTACCCAGTGTTGAATCTGGAAAGGCAAGGATCCAGGTGCATTATCTCTACTCTGGTTATTCGAATAAATATGAGATGAAGATATTGAGCATCAGAGATATTAAAACAAAGGATATTGTTTTTGAATTCAAAGATAAGTCGTTCGGCGCAATGGAAGCGATTATACCAGAAGGCATCTATGATATTACCTATCAGTGTTTTGGCAATAAGTCAGAAACAACCTATGTATACAAGAAAACCGTTCGTGATCAATACGGAATGCCGCATACGAGATATATAGAAAGCCGACTGAAATCTATAGAATATACGGATCGATATACAATACATTCTGGTGATGACTTAAAATTAAGGCGGGCATCAACCATGAAAACGATGTGCAGGCCGAAATTATTTGTTACTAAAAGCTAGCCACGCGGGCGTGGTGTTTGTGCGGCTCGTCCCTGAGCCAGCTTCGGCTCCTGCCTCGCGGTTTTGCATGGAGAAGAAAACATTATCAGAAGCCTTTGTAACAAAGGTCGCAAAGATTAAGCATAATAAAGCTGAATTAGTAAAACTATTAAATGAACTCGATGCAGAAAAATTCTTGATTTGATCTTTAATACACAAATGGTACCCGAATGAAAAAAGAAATAAAAAATATAGATATACTTGAATTGCTTCTTGACATTGAAAATGCTCGATATGGAGGTGACACTGTTTCTAACCAGAGAGAAGCTGTTTTAAAGATGTTCAAGATAAAGGATATGGATAAAAAAATATATACTTTAGCGGAACATATATCTGAACATGGTTTAGATCCTACAGAGTTACCGCTTGTTTTTTCAATTAAAAACGGAAATAAAAAAACTGGACAGTATTGTGTAGTTGAAGGAAATAGAAGGGTTCTTGCAATGAAGCTTTTGCATAATCCCAATCTATCTCCCAGTGATTCATACAGGAAAAAATTAGAAAATCTCACTTCACATTACATAAAACGAAATTTATCAAATATACAATGTTCGGTTGTAGCTGATAGAAAGTCCGCAGATGTATGGATAGATTTAAAACATACTGGTGAAAATGACGGCGCTGGTAGAGTTAATTGGGATGGCACTGCAAGAGATGCCTTTAGGTTACGTGCTGGAAAGAAGAAAACAGCAGGGCGTCAGATATTAGACTATATTGACGCAGATAATAGATTTTCACCTGAGCTATCGGAAAGAATAAAAGAAATTGGAATTACAAATATAGGAAGGTTTTTTCAGGGGTCGCCAGCAAAAAACGCATTTGGATTATTCGAGAAAAATGGTAGATTAGTTTCTTCTATACCACTAAATAATTTTCGGGAGATTGTAGAATATGTTATTGAACTTATGCTAGAAGACGACTTTAGTGTAAAAAATATCTACACAAAGAAGGACCAAGAACACTTCATAAAGGAAAAAATACCTGAAGCCATTCTTCCAACCAAGGATAGCTACTTAAAGGATAGTCAAACATGGAGTATCTCAAACCTAGATACAATGAGTCTTACAAGTGAACAAAAAAGTGGAAGGAACTCAAATAAAAAGAAAAATAGTGGGAGAGAAAGATCAGGAGTTAATTCAAAACCGCAAAGCAAAAATCGATCTCATCTTATTGACTTTTCACTCAAAGTAACAGATAAGAGAATTAATGAGATATACAGAGAATTAAAGAGTAAATTAAATGTTCACGACTCCCCAAACGCTGTTTCAGTACTGTTTAGAGTCTTTCTTGAGCTTACATGCGATTACTACTTCGAAGCTAATAAAATAAAAAGAACTGACAATAATAAATTATTAAAACGAGATGATTCCCTTAAGACAAAAGTAGAGCATGTAGCCAACTACTTAGAAAAAAATAACGATTTAACAAAATCACAAGCCAGGGCCATTAGAAATTCAGCTTCTTCGCAAAATGAACTGGTTTCTGTCAGCTCATTGAATCAATATATCCATGCATCTGAGCTTTCTCCCATACCAACTGAACTCAATAGATTAATGGATAATTGGGCTCATTTATTTAAAGCTATTTGGAAATAAATTAAAGCTGGCCAAGTCTTCAAGAATAGTGTATTTTGTACTAAAAATAACGATTCTGAATGAGTAAAAATAATGCATTACACACCATTACGATATCCGGGGGGAAAGGGCAAGCTTTCAGCTTATGTAAAATCAGTTTTCGAAGAAAACAACCTTTGTGATGGAAATTATGTCGAGCCATATGCTGGTGGAGCAGGGGTTGCAATAGAACTGCTGATGCTGGAGTATGCGAAACATATTCATATTAACGATATAGATGATGCCATTTATTCGTTTTGGTACTCGGTATTAAATCATACGGAAGAACTTTCAAAAATGATAAGTAGCACAAGAGTCACAATGACAGGGTGGAATCGCCAGAAAGAAGTGCTCAAAAAACCTAAAGATTATTCAATACTAGAAAGAGGTTTTGCCACGTTTTTTCTTAATAGAACAAATCGATCAGGCATTTTAAATGCCGGTGTAATTGGAGGAAAAGCACAAGCAGGAAAATGGAAGCTAGATGTTCGTTACAATAAAAAGGATCTAATTAGAAGAATCGAACAAATAGCACTGTATAGGAATCGGATATCTTTATATAAAAAAGATGCTGTAGAGCTTTTAGAAAAAATAACACCAAAACTACCTAAAAATACATTGATATACTTAGACCCTCCTTATTATGTAAAAGGGGAAGGTTTATATCGTAATTTCTATAAACATGATGATCATGTAGAGATACGGAAAGCGTTAAGAAAAATCAAAAATGCGTACTGGATGGTGTCATATGATAACGTGGACAAAATCAGGTCTATTTATAAGCAATACCGCAGTCAAGAATATTCGTTAAGTTATACTGCTCAAACAAAAACAAGCGGCTCTGAAATAATGATTTATGGACCGAAACTTAAATACCCTAAAGATAGACTCCCATATAAACCACTAAATGTTGCATAGTCTTGATAAAATATCTTGCGTGACAGGCAGCGAGTATTTGTATTCAATTCTTTCATTTCATTGTTACATCAAAATCCTGTGAAGCAGGCCTTCCTGATCATAGCCTTACCTTATATTAATTTCCTCTTTATTGAACCATTCCTGTCTCGCTGGCTCGGTTGTTATTTAACAAAATGTCCCTAGCTGTTTTTTGATCATGTCCAGACCGTTGTTATAGGTTTCATCAAACCTGTCAATCGTCAATACCAGTGCTTCCATTTCAGGCGTGATCCACCCCAACGCTTCTAATATATCTTGATGCTGCTGTTGTAAATCCCGCCAGTACCAAATGGGTTCGTGATGAAATATTCTGTTTCTCAGGTTCCGGATTTTATTAAAGCGTTGTGATAGATGCTGCCGGGTACGGATAGATTTTGGCATATGGGGAAAAGTGGTTTTAATGATTTTATGCCAGAGTATCTGCTCATATCGACTGTCGAACAAGCTGGTCCAGAAACCAAATGTCAGTTCTGCAATAATACGCCCAGGATCGAGTGCTTTATGTTTCCGCCGCAGCGTATCTTTCGCCTTTAGTAATGTATTGATGTTATACGGGTAATGGATAATTGATGTATCATCGAACCAGTCATCCCGCTTGAAATAATCACGCGCCGCATCATAAATGGCATTTCGCAGCGTAATTTCCAATGCTTGCAAAGCAGGGTACAAACTCTCACTCAGTGCCATATTCCAGGCATAGTGGCTAAATAGATTTAATTGCCCATCCCCTGATACTCTATCCTGGTATGCGGCCAGGCGTTCATGGGATAATGCTTTAAATAATGGTGTTGAAAACTCCGCTTGCATTTAAAATACGAACCCTCTACTATAAATATACAGCCCCCGGACACTTCCTCTCCTGATAACTGTCAGTGATGAATCCGGGGTTTTTTATGCCCGCCTGTTTTTTTGTCGCCCAAATACCCTGCTATCTGCCAGGCATTCCGAAAAAATCTGATAATCACAGAGACGCGGATCGACTTATTCAGTATCGCCCTGGAAATCCCCCGGTACGTCTCTGGCCAGTTTTCGCGCCTGCTTCAATGTCTGCTGGGTGTAGTGGTTTTCCAGGTCTTTGAGACGATCATATTCATCTTTGGCCAGCAACACGAGAACCTCACGCTTACGCCGCGTGATGACCAGGGGTTGGGCGAGGGCGTCATCCATACAGTGACCGAGGTGGCGTTGGAATTCACTGGCGGGTATTTTTAGCATGGCAGTTCTGTCCAAATCATAGGTTGTGTTTATACATGATACACATGAAACATGTATTATACATGTTTCATGTTATTAGGTTTATTCTTCTTTTTTTGCATCAAAACCCTACAGAATGTTGCACGCGCTGGCCGCGCGGCAATTGGCTTGATTTCGTTTGCCTAAGTGTTTAGATAAATTCAGGAAAACCAATAAATACAGTGTTTTTATCAATGCGCCATCGATGCACCGGCGCAGGCCTGCGGTGGGGACATCCTCGGACACCGTGCCCGGATCCGCCGGTTTTAATCCATTTAAAATGCAACATTATTGAGCATATCTGTTTTATTGTTGCATTTGTGCTCGGTGTCCGTTAGCATTTAAGGCCAAAATGACCCACAAAAGGATCCCGATATGAAAGACAATCACATCGATGAAGTCACCCTGGCTCGCATCCGCAAAGAACGCACCGAGACCCAGGCCCATTACGCCCAGGCCGAAGGGGTGTTTCTGGACGCCTGGGTCCGGGGTGTCAAGATCATTGGCGAGGCCTGGTTTACCGCCAACCCCCGATTCTGCAAGAAAGCCCCCAGCCTCGATCAGGTCACCGATAAATGGCAGGTGATCCCGAATTCTGAATTAATCAATGAGCGCATCGGTGTCCTTTCCGGCGGTGAAGCAGCACTGCTGGCGGCCATGTGTTCTTACTATAATGCCGAGTGGGGCGGTCAGCTGATGCAGGATTTAGGTCTTCAGGGGCTGGCCGATCTAAGCGCCACACTGGATTTGCGCGGCAATCGCATTATTGCTGATCTCATGCTCAATTACACCGGCTGGTAGCATGTCCCGATCCCCCATCCAGACCCTTCATCCAGAGCCGCAAGCCCAACTGCAAATAACGGGTGTACCGATTCAGGGGTATCTCGGCACGGTACAGCTGCCCGGTATTGACTGGGGGTATTTCCTGGAGCGCCGCCAGGGCACCCTGGAAAAATGCACCGATCTACCCGCGTATCTGTTGCTACCGGAGGTGGAGCGCATGCTCAAACACACTCATGACCAGGTGCCGCATTTTCTGATTAATACCCTGATGCACACGGGGGCACGGATCTCCGAAGCCCTGAAGCTGACCGAGGGAGATTTTCGTCTCGATGCCCGGTATCCCGAGGTCTCAATTCCGACCCTGAAAACGCGCCGGGGGCGACCCTCAAAAAAAAGTACCCCCAATCGCGCTAAACGCCGCCTGGTGCCCTTAATGGATGGGGCGTATATCGATGAGGCGCTGCGGTTTTTTGCCACCCAGAGGCGGGCAAAATCGGCGTTATTGTTTCCCATTGACCGCAGCACGGCCTATCGCTGGATTAAGGCGGCAGCCTTTCGCCTGGAAGCACGTGGGCAGGCATTGAGTATCCCGGTGGGACCCCATACCTTACGGCACAGTTTTGCGGTCAATGCCATCTTGAACTGGGTACCCACTGCGGTCCTGCAGGAATGGCTGGGCCATGAGAACCGGGACAGCACCGAGATCTATACCCAGGTATTCCAGACCGAGACATACCACTTTATGGCCAGGGTGGGTTACCATTCGGGGCTGGTGGACGAATCAAAATGAGAAAATGTAATTTAAGGTAACTACGTTGTAATTAAGGACTTAAAAATGAAGTTAGAATAAGAGCGGCTGGTGGCTTTAATGGAATTGAATCGGCAAAAAAATGCAGCAGCAGAATTTGCAAAAAACGTGCTTGTCCGACTGTTAGACATGATAGATGCGTAAATTGGGAAAATTTGATGAAATAGATGAGACAAAATGATTAGCATTGCTAAAAGACACTTGGAAGAGCGTGGTACTGATATTAAGCGGTATGGCGATATAAGAGCGCGACTTGATAAAGACAAGGATGTTTGGATTATCACTTTTTCCCGACAATCAGCCGACCGAGTGGAACAGTATTTGTCTATGTCGGCAATACGTCACACCCTGTAGAACAAATAATCCCGTCGAAATAATGTCAAAAAAAGCCCTGCTAAAAGCAGGGCTTTTTTGGTTGCTATTTCTCAATAATTTCAACCAGATAAGAAGAACAAGTTTCAGGATCCCAGCCTTCGAGTACCGTTACCTTAAACGTGATCCCTGACAAACAGGAATGTCTGCTTAATGACGTGGTATCGAGTTCCCTTTGTATGAGGTCGATTTCATGACCGGGCCGATTAGCCACAATAAACCGTTCAAAATGGGCTTTGTCCATTTCATACATGGTCTCATCAAAATCAAACTCATGTCGATAATGACTCAATTGCCTAACCACTTTCCCTGTGTGCTCGCCACCTGGTATTACCGTCAAGCCTTTATTTTCATAAAAGCAATTAGGATAACTGAATCGCCCCGGGTTTGCCGGAGACTCTATTTCTTGAGAGGATAGAGTAATGAGTAGAAAAAGTAGATATTCCCCTGAGTTCAGGGAACGGGCCGTACATATGCTTCTGGAGCAGCAGTCTGAGTACAATTCACAGTGGGCAGCCATGACTTCCATTGCGGGTAAAGTGGGTTGCACAGCAGAGACCTTGCGTAAGTGGGTGCGGCAAACTGAGATCAATCAAGGAAAACGAGCCGGTATGACCAGTTCCGAGTCAGAGAAACTCAAGGAACTGATGCTGGAGAATCGAGAGCTTAAACAGGCCAATGAGATTCTACGCAAGGCAGCGGCTTTTTTCGCCCAGGCGGAGCTCGACCGCCGACCCAGGAAATGATTGCTTTTATCGACGAACAGCGTGCGTCACACGGGGTCGAGTCATTGTGCCGACAGTTGCCTATTGCCCCGTCAACGTATTATGAGCATAAGTCTCGCCAACGAGACCCCGAACGCCACCCGGCACGCTACCAGCGTGACCTGATGCTTAAACCAGAAGTTCAACGTGTCTGGGATGAGAACATGCAGGTCTATGGTGTGCGTAAAGTCTGGCGGCAACTTAACCGTGAGTCGATAAAGATCGCACGCTGTACCGTAGAACGCTTGATGAATAAGCTTGGTATTCAAGGTGCCATCCGCGGTAAAAAATGCTGGACAACGATCAGTGATGCAGCACAGCACCTGCCTGCTGACCTTGTCGACCGCCAGTTCTTTGCGGTGCGTCCAAACCAACTCTGGGTAGCGGATATTACCTATGTTGCCACCTGGTCAGGGTTTGTTTATGTCGCCTTTGTGATCGATGTTTTCTCACGTTACATCGTTGGCTGGCGAGTGAGCCGATCACTGCAAACAGACCTGGTTCTGGATGCGTTAGAGCAAGCACTGTGGTCCAGGAAACATAAAAAAGGCCTGATACACCATAGCGACCATGGCAGTCAGTATCTCTCCATTCGTTACACCGAGCGTCTGAGTGAAGCAGGTATAGAGGCCTCCACCGGCAGCGTCGGTGACTCGTATGATAATGCATTGGCAGAAACCATTAATGGTTTATACAAAACAGAAATTATCCATAAAAGAGCTCCCTGGCGGACAGTGGATGAAGTGGAGTATGCAACGCTGGAGTGGGTGGACTGGTTTAACAATAGACGCTTGTTGGAACCGATAGGCAATACTCCACCCGCTGAATATGAAAAGTTGTATTATAAGCAAACTGAAGAGTCAGCCATGGTGGCTTGACTCAAGTAAACAAGTCTCCGGCAAACCCGGGGCGATTCAAACCTGGTGATTGCACAAAGCTACTCCGGATATAGAAGGCTTCATCATCAATTGTTACATCACCACATGGACCCGTTAACACGGCTTCCTCGCAGAATACAGCATCTGCTTCATACCAATCACCATAGGAGGATGCGTAATGCAATTCACCTTTTAATGACAAATTGACATCATCTTCCGAAACCTCAATGAGATACTCATTGACCCAGTGACTGGATGGCAGGCGACCATCATAAGTCATCGCATTCAATCCATAGGCATACATGGCCACATGAAATGAATCATCACAAGAATTGTAGACATCGATCAAATTAAGAAGCTTGATCTTGCCTGATACAATATCTTCTTTGGAAATAGGCTGTTTGACTGCTGATGTAACGCTTTCCCATTCATTGGTATCGAAAGGGTAGACATCACAGACCTCTAGCACCTCCGTTGGCAGATAATCAATGTGATTCAGAAGTTCCACAACATCCCAGTATTTCAACGTACTAAAATATTGAGATGCAATGGTTAAGTCGTCATACAAAAAGACATCGCGGCGAAGTCTTTTCACCCAAAATTGCTTGATGACATCTTTAATCTTAAGAACTACTTCAGTCTCATTGATTAGCTTGTCCCTATCCGGTAACCGTCCGAAGAATTGTGCAGAATCCAAATGGATGATGTTGTGCTTACCATGGGATTTACTTCGATAGACCTCTATACCTTGCAGGTATATCACGCTATCTAACGTGCCCGTATGAAAAAGAGCATTGCCAATTGGTTCATCAAATTCACACAAATGAATTTTACCTATCGATGTATTCTTGAAGGATAAAGAGCTATCAATCGCATGTTTGCGTTCGATTTCTTCTCCATTCAGAATTACCCTGATAGGGAATCCTTTGGCAAATCGTTTAACCGCTTTTTCCACATCAAACTGGATGCCTTTCAATGTGATCTTCGTACCGATTCGGCGCTCCGATTGTAGTACGCTGATCATACCGAACATTAAGGCGCTTTGTGTATCGAACTCCATCAACATTTGATTGGACTCGATACAAACACGCTCCGACAGGAATAAAGCACTTAAAAACCCAACACCGTAGGGTGTTTCGGTTTCAATAACGTCTCCGTCCCAGCCGCTTTCAGCAATGGTTAGAATCTTCTGAGGGTCATCTATACCACAGCCTGCATCATCGATCACCAGCTCTTTATTATCCTCATCATAATCAAAGGACACGAAGCTACTGCCAGATCGACGAGCATTCTGCATTAACTCGGAAATCAACGTCTCCTTGTTGGTGAATGCAAAGCGCATATTGTTAACCAAATTTGAATTGTTAACTTTGAGTTGAACTTCTTTCATTTTTGATTCCTCTTTCAGGTTGAAGTGACCATTGAGAAACCAGCCCATTGGGTGGTATCCCCAATGGGTAATGCATCGATTGATGCGTAAGTAAATATGAGTCAAACTGCTCAAAAATAAGCAGTCCTGGATATCACACGACTCAGGATCCAGTTAATTGTGCTGGTTTTTGGCCTCAGCAGGCACATTCAATCAGCCTTCAGGCTTTTTCAAAACATATCAGGCTTTGAAAAAGCCTCTCCGAAGAGAGGCGTAATACATCAAAAACAACCACAGGTGATGAGTTGGCCGCCACATCGAGGACAACGCTCAATGTCACAACCTGGATGATGGAGGCCACCATCGGAGACATTACAGTCTCCGCAACGAGTAACTCCATCATACGACACATACGGTATCGCCCTCAGTGTAACCCCATCTGGATACTCAACCTCATGCTTGCAGCTCACGGCTTTTGCAGAAGTCATTTCCTGCAAGCACACATCACAGACTGCCATGATCGTCATCCTCCTTAATTGCCTTAAATACCTGGTCGATATTTAGTGTTTCGGATGATTCTCGATAAACAGTGATGCCAGCACTAGCATAGGCAAGAGCCGTTCCACCACCTCCTTGTGGGATCTCAACCATATCCTCCTCATCTCCATGATTGTCATACTCCACAAAGGCCACTTCAATATCATCACAAACAAAATTAGCCAAGGTGGTTTGATAAATACCGTTCTCCATAACAATAATCATCTTTCTGTTTTCAGGAGGCTGTTTACACAAGAGGTCTTCTTGATCCAAGACCTGTAACAACGTATTAACAGCCATGCCAGCTGCCGTGGAAGCCGCTATCTTTTCAACATCAGACAATCCGTTTATCCAGTTCCAGACCTCCGTTAGGTTTTCTCCCCACAGGGTTAATAATTAAAAATACTTAATCGAGATCCTCTTCAGCTAAAAAAACATAGCCACAATCTACGTTTAAGCATTGATGCTTTTGTGCGCCAGAATCCATTTCAATAAAAGAAGTTCTGGATCCACATTTTCCACATGTCATTGGTTGATCATGTAATAAGTAGCAATCTAAATCATTGTCAGATTTGGATTTTTTCTTATTCAAAATATTTCACCTCGCTTTAAAATTAAGGAAAATATTGACCCTAATGGGAAAATATTTCCCATTAGGGTTAAATGAAAATCTATGAATCCACTAAGCAGCAAGTAACTGTTTAGCGAGTGCAACCTCGATACTATCCCCATCCTGGTTTAGCACATCAAGACCCGTGTCTGGCATATCGCCGGACGTTGACTGACTCACTGATATTTTTTGTGCCATGAGCGACAAACACGCAATCTGCGCACTGTCGTCATACCCCAGGTAATACACATCCACTTCGTTCTTCTGCCCGATTCGCCATGAGCGGCGAGCGGCCTGTTGAACGGTGTAGACGTTATAACCTGACTGCATAAACACAATCGTTGGAAAATCCAGTAAATCCAGGCCGGTTTTCACCAGTTCCGGATTGGTAATCAGCACATCGATGCCTCGATCCACCTGCTCAAAGATCCAGTCTTCGCGCTTGGATGTATCGACCGATGCACGTAATACCGCTACCTTCAGGCCTTCGCTTTCCAACTGCTGTTTAAGCCTGGCAGTGGTATCGCGTTTACCCGTATACACGGTATAAACCAGTGTACGGCGACCTTTAGATTTCTCCTCTTTACAGATACGCAAACATTCCTCTTCCTTCGGGGTGATCTCATTATCATCAAAGACGGATCCCGTATAAAAGAGTGATGAACGTGTGCGCGGGTGTTTGACATGCTCTTCCCGAAAACAGGTATCGGGCCACGCCAACAACACATTGAGAACAACACCCAGTAAGCTGTTATCACCTTTACGCAGTGCATCTTTTAACTCCTGTTTCAACGTCTGACTCATCCGTCCATAGGTGTCTGCTTGATCCGGCGACATAGGGACATTGATAAAGTGCTCGTTGTATGGCGGTAACACATTGCCACCAATATCCTTGAGTTTAAGAAACACTGTGTAGGGCAATACATACCGCGCAATACCTTTGGGACCAAATCCAGGTCCTTTCGAGGTTCGCATGGTAATACGCTTACCACGAGCTGTTTTATGGCTATCACTCTCGGATTCTGTATAGATATCCTTGAGAATGCCATGCTCACGCATGAATAGGGTTGAAGCGGATCCCAGGGTGCCTCGGGTGTTATACACAAAACCATCTTCAATCATTCGCTGCGTCATAATGCGCCACAGCAGATAGAAGAGGTCATCGGCATAACCACCCATCAAGGTGCCGGTCAGCAAGATAATTTTCTGTACCTTGTTGGCCAGTACACCCATTGCCTGTCCCTGGGCAGATCCATCATTTTTATATTCATGGCCTTCATCCACGATCATCAAATCAAAGTATTTATCCGGCAAATACCGTTTGATAAATTCTGTGGGTTGATAACCGCCCTGACCGAAGGAAAATTCCATGTTCGCCATGGCACGCTCCATTCGTCTGGCTTGCTTGTCTGAAAAGACCAGCTCGCCATCCTCATCCATCAGGTTGATGAATTCATAGACGTTGTCGGCCAACATATTGCCCAACATATCCTCACCAAAGAATGAAATCAGCTTTTCAGCGGTTTTCGGCCCAATGGTTGGGATCTGACACATGGCACTTGCAACCAGCTCCCGTCGAGAACGTTGCCGCTGTTGCCGTCTAATCAGTGTCCAGAGCGGTTCATTACAGGCCTGGCAATTAACCCGCTTTCTGTCCGGAAAATCTTCCGGTGGAACGGGTAGGGGATTGCCTTCACTGTCCTCCATGGTGACAATCGTGCCGCATCGAGGACAGGCACAAACATCCTTGGAAACCAGATAGCTCTGTGAGTTCTCATTGCCGACTTCCGTGTATCTGCGCTGGTGTTTCTTACGCCGCATAAAAGCGGGTATCCAGTGAAACCCCATACGCATACGCACACGACCGAGAATAAAAAACTCCGGGCCTTCCGGTGGCGAAGCATGAAGATTCTCCCGCAGCATCAACAGCTTGGTCAGGGTATCTGGGCCATTGAGGATCCAGACCCGTGCATTATCCACCGTCTCCTTGATTTCCCGCCGCCACTTGTAGACCAGGTGAGGTGGAGAAATAATCAGAGTCCGCTGGTAGCCTTCGGCCTGCATCACTGCACTGGCCGCAATACCCATCATGGTTTTGCCGGTACCCATCTCTGCATTCAGGACAACCGACTTTTCGCCGGTATCCAGAAGCAATCGGCAAATTGCCTGTACCGCATCCTGCTGGGCAGGGAAGGGCTTTCTGAGCAAGGATTCCATAATGGCTGTACGAAGACGATTGGGCTGGCCATCGTACACAGGTGGATTTTGATCCTGGACAGCTTCAAGCAAACCATTCCCAAAATCCCGGACAAAATCGGTCAAAGAAATAACGCCAGCAGGCACCAGATCATCGACTGATTCTTCTTGCTCATCACTCTCGTCAGTTGAGACAATGATTATTGGTGATGTGTTATACACATCTTCTGCTACAGCAGACATAGGCATACCTCCATAGGTAAAAATTTGAGGGCATACCTGGCCCCAACAGGGCTAATATGCCCCGTTAGGGAAATGTGCTATTCTTAGAATTAGAATAGCGTTAGATAATGGCAATCGAATCGATCATCACTATCAGGAATAGACTTACTACTTTTTTGTATTACCTGAATGATATTAATCTGTGGCAATCACACTTAACAATAAGACCAAACTTACCACGCAAGCTGAAAAGCTTTTTATAGAAGCTGGTGATTGTGATCCAGATAAAACATTAACAGAAAAAGAGCTGACAACCGCTCTGACCAATACAATTAATCGTTTGGTAGAACTGCGCTCGCCCTTGCTTATGAAGATTTACCAGCAATATGAAAAAGCCGGAAAACTTCCTAGCTTGAATAGTGGAGTTTTAACTACATACTCAATGCGAGAATGCAATGTTAAAAATACATCATGGCCAGAAAGACAAATTAGAAAATAAGCTTGTCAAATCCCTCTTTACAGGGGAATTCGACAAGCGTGATCTGGATGATTTAAAGCCAAAAGGAAACCTCACTTTGTGTGGGCATCCTTCAGCTCCAGACGTGCAATCAACTCCTCATCAATCAGACGAAGACCAAGCCTAATATCTGCTTTTGCTTCACTAGATGATACTAATGAGGAAGTTTCTTTAAACCTCTTTTTTCTCTGCTCGATTTCTTCCATTGACGCGGATTCAAGCCATCGAATAAAAGATTTAATTGTTTCTTTATCCATTTTGTTTCCTCCAAAATAATTTGAAGGAACTCTACCCATCAAGGGTGGAGTTCCCTTGGTGGGTTAAGATGTTGAAAATAATAATATGAATTGAATCTCCAAAGAGACTGCCAGACATTGCACAATTCAGGGTCTGGTCAAGATGCCGGTTTTTGGCCTAGGCAGGCACATTGGGTTAGCCATCAGGCTTTTTCAAAACATATCAGGCTTTGAAAAAGCCTCTCCAAAGAGAGGCAGTTGATGATTAAATAAAGCGAACAATGGGAATTTCGACAAATCCACTGTTAGCTATTTTGCCGGTATTTTCTACAATGCCGGCTGCTATTAGTGAATCTAAAATACCCTGGTTTTCACTATAGTTTTTAATTGCCGTTTCCTTTTCCTGGAATTGATATCCAGGCAAACAAACGGTTGCCATACACATTGGTTCACCAGGTTCACAACCTCGCCCCTGATTAAATGCTGTGTCAGCTATTACCAGCTCAATTGCTGTTTGTTTATTAGCGGTATATTCCTGAATATGCACATCACATTCATAATTCAGAAATTTAACCTTCTGGACCAATTTATTCATAAGATTTATCCTGTGTTTAAAATAGCCAGAGTTCCACCCGCCAGGGTTGGATCCCCCGGCTGGGTTGATTAATAGGACACGTTACACCTGATGTCCTTCAATGGTTGAATAGAGAATATTGTTATCAGAAATACCAGCATGGAAAGTCTCCAGGCCATTATCATCCGAAACAAAATACTCCATATCATATTCACCGATATCATAAACAACATAATATTCACGGCCTGTTCGGTCACTCATGTTATGTGCTTTATCGATTGCGGAAGCAAGATCTGTACGACTCATGAAATTAATCTCCTATTTCATAATGGACGATGAATCTGCTGTGTGCAGATCATCCTGCCTTCACTTCCTTTAATACCCGAGACCGCATATGAATCGCCCCGGGTTTGCCGGAGACTCTATTTCTTGAGAGGATAGAGTAATGAGTAGAAAAAGTAGATATTCCCCTGAGTTCAGGGAACGGGCCGTACATATGCTTCTGGAGCAGCAGTCTGAGTACAATTCACAGTGGGCAGCCATGACTTCCATTGCGGGTAAAGTGGGTTGCACAGCAGAGACCTTGCGTAAGTGGGTGCGGCAAACTGAGATCAATCAAGGAAAACGAGCCGGTATGACCAGTTCCGAGTCAGAGAAACTCAAGGAACTGATGCTGGAGAATCGAGAGCTTAAACAGGCCAATGAGATTCTACGCAAGGCAGCGGCTTTTTTCGCCCAGGCGGAGCTCGACCGCCGACCCAGGAAATGATTGCTTTTATCGACGAACAGCGTGCGTCACACGGGGTCGAGTCATTGTGCCGACAGTTGCCTATTGCCCCGTCAACGTATTATGAGCATAAGTCTCGCCAACGAGACCCCGAACGCCACCCGGCACGCTACCAGCGTGACCTGATGCTTAAACCAGAAGTTCAACGTGTCTGGGATGAGAACATGCAGGTCTATGGTGTGCGTAAAGTCTGGCGGCAACTTAACCGTGAGTCGATAAAGATCGCACGCTGTACCGTAGAACGCTTGATGAATAAGCTTGGTATTCAAGGTGCCATCCGCGGTAAAAAATGCTGGACAACGATCAGTGATGCAGCACAGCACCTGCCTGCTGACCTTGTCGACCGCCAGTTCTTTGCGGTGCGTCCAAACCAACTCTGGGTAGCGGATATTACCTATGTTGCCACCTGGTCAGGGTTTGTTTATGTCGCCTTTGTGATCGATGTTTTCTCACGTTACATCGTTGGCTGGCGAGTGAGCCGATCACTGCAAACAGACCTGGTTCTGGATGCGTTAGAGCAAGCACTGTGGTCCAGGAAACATAAAAAAGGCCTGATACACCATAGCGACCATGGCAGTCAGTATCTCTCCATTCGTTACACCGAGCGTCTGAGTGAAGCAGGTATAGAGGCCTCCACCGGCAGCGTCGGTGACTCGTATGATAATGCATTGGCAGAAACCATTAATGGTTTATACAAAACAGAAATTATCCATAAAAGAGCTCCCTGGCGGACAGTGGATGAAGTGGAGTATGCAACGCTGGAGTGGGTGGACTGGTTTAACAATAGACGCTTGTTGGAACCGATAGGCAATACTCCACCCGCTGAATATGAAAAGTTGTATTATAAGCAAACTGAAGAGTCAGCCATGGTGGCTTGACTCAAGTAAACAAGTCTCCGGCAAACCCGGGGCGATTCAATATTGAGGTAAGGAAACTTGATGAGCCTGGTAATCATGAATCGGCCATCGATATTTCTGTGACAGTTCACAGGCATAATCTTTAGCCAGCCCATAACTGCCGAAATCACCAATGCACAACACTTGAATACACCCGTTGACCTGGTTTGGCCTGTAGCGTGCATAGACAGAAAAGAACTGCGGGTTCTCATCATCCACTTCGCAACAGGTTCCCATCTCATCATCGGGTTCATGTTGATCACGAACACCATGTATTTCCAGACCATGGTATATGTGCGATTGTTTACCAATCAGTGAATCAGCATATCGATGATTCATTTCCTTATATTTATCCATGGTTTAGTCCTCATTTGGCATCATAATGGTAATAACCGGCTCGCCCTGATCACCAGGGCCAATATGCAATTTCAATTTAACCAGCTTTGCTCGTGTTCCACGACCTCCTCGTGGCACACGATATAACTGATACAGAATTTGCGAGCTATTGGGGTTCGTTCTGGCTGCCATTGATGCCATAAAAAGCACATCCCATAAGCGTCCATCCTGATCCTGATGGGTTTGACGTTTGCTGTCATCGTCATCCCATTCAACACAGTCATCCCACACGGCACGAGTCAACGCGGTATTGACTTTTAAACCGGCTTCACGCGCCATTTCTGACACATCAACCAGGTAGCCATCCTCAAGTGCTTGTGCGCGAGTGTAGGAATATATGACATCACCGAAGGGTGAGTCGTGTTCAACAGAATTTACTTGCATAGACATTGTGTGTCTCCATATTGATTAAAAAAATGGACACACCACCCCAACAGGGAAGTGCGCCCTGTTGGGTTAATTACTAAAAGAACATTATGCGTTTTCAGGCAATTGAAGCTGCTGGTTATGGATCATCTCCGTCACTACTGCTTCTATATCGTCACCTAAATGCACATAAAATCCACTCATACCAAATCCGTTTTCCAGAAACTTGATCCATTGCTTTTCAAAGCACCTAGCGAGAAAGACTTCACGCCAGTGATCAAGCAAAGGCAATGGACAGACTGTTTTAACCAGTGGCCATAAATCCGGTCTGCCATCATCCTGGTGATACAATATCAAGCCTCGGTGATTAGTCAGATCCGCTTTAGTCGCCAACCGGTCATAAATCCACATCTGGGTCAGTACACCAAAAATGGTGTTGCCTGTCTTGAAGGTATTTTTCTCAAGATCATCGACATTGGGTACCGTCACAAAGTGACGTTCTCCATTATGTCCCAGTATGTGAAAGTCACGAATTCCGTTATCGGATTTTGGTAATTGCAATCGAGCGATCAGTTCCTGCAAAGCCGTATCACGGCCCCATAATGACAGAAAAACCAGCCGATTCGATTCATCAGTAAGGAAGGCATCGATGTACACACCATCGATAGCCGAGATTTTAAAAAGCGACATAAAGCCTCCTTTTGTCGTGGTAATAAATGTTATTACACACAGGAGTTACACCCACAGGTGAAACACCTGCGGGTGTAATGACGCTCAAGAAATCAACACGCCAACGAGAAGAATAAAAGCATAGTACAAGAAGACAACACTCCAAAATAAAGTATTGAGTTCTTTTTTTATTTTTTGCTTACGATCTTCTAGTCGTGTCAATAAAGATTGAATGGTAAAACGCTCTTTCAAACGCTTTTTCGCATCCTCTTTCAACTTCTGCATATGCTCTGCATGGGTTGAAATGATATAAGCCGTACTGGAATAGTAGGTTCGTTGCATGATTGATGTCTCCATCTGGAATGCACCATAGAAGACACCGACCCTGGGGGATAGGTATCCCCCGGTGCGGGTTGAGAAAAATGGATTGGGACTCAAATGAATCCGACTGGCATTACACAATCCAGGGCCAGTTCTAAACACCTGAAAACGTCAGGTAGCGTATAGAACTTTTAGTCTACACAAAATAAACACCATTTTAAAGAGGCTTATCGAGTACATTGATACTGGATAAGCCCCCTCTGCATGGCAAAGGGGGTGCTGGTTATTGAATGATCAAGCAATGCCCATAAGTAGGACTGCCTTTCGTAAAATCAATGGCTCGAATGGTCGGTACAAACCGATCTGTGTGGATCCGTTTAACTGCAACAACCTCATTTCTGCTATTGGTCTCAACTTCTTCGGTCACTTTTTTGGTTTTGAAGGTATTACCTTTAATCACATAGGTTCGACCATCATCGGATTTAATCACACCAAAAATTTGACCCGCTGCCAGAGCTAATGCCAGGTGCCACTCGGATAGTTTGCGTAGCGGCGGCCTGTGGGTAGTTTCCTGATAACGGAACACCAGACCCAGGTGATCCCAAAGGGAAGGCTGGTGTTCCAGCACGTCCTGGAGTTGCCGTTGATCAATACTCACTGAATGAAACTTAAATTCATTCCGGGTATTCGTCGCGGGTACAACATAAGGTTCATCCATCCACTGCTCAGGCAGAACCTCGGCCTCGATCTTACCCGAGCCAATGGCTATTAGTCTGTCACGTACTGCTACATCCGTGTCCGTTACGCGCCGCTTAACACCAAATACCACCAGTTGCTTAAATTGCTGCTCAGGTGCCATAAAAGCTTTTACCTGGCTAAAATGACGCGCAATCCAGGTACTGTATTCCTTATCCAAAGCGTAATAGGGAATAATCAGAACCATGATGCCGCCAAACTGCAACCAGCTATTGGACATGCGGAAAAAGATCTTCTCCAGACGATCTCGCTTGGAATTAAAATCCGTTTTATCCTTTACAGTATCCCCATAAGGCGGATTTAATACCAACAAACCAAAGCTCCTTGCACTCACAACGCAATCATGAATATCACTGTGGATACAGTGTGTCAGTAATTGCTTGCCGTGCCAGGCGCGTTCTTCGTTGTACTCAATGCCATAACTGACAGCCTGATCCCCCAGGTGATGTTGAGTCTCAGCGAGAATGACACCTTCACCACAACAGGGATCGATAATCCTCATCTGTCCTGATTCACTTGGTGACAACGCATTTAAGATACGCTGCGTGGTTTCCGTATCGGTCGGGTAATAACCATTCTTGGCATAGTTTCGAGCCAGCCGTTGGAACATTAATGCCATATTAATCTCCTCAAATAAAAAGCGACACAATCTGCAATTGAGATTGTGTCGCCGGGGTTGATATTAGAAAAACATTCAATCCAGCCTGTAACCTGGCAGACTGCGTATGAAAGTATTTTCCTGATGCAGTTCATGGAAGTTAACCGAATAGCCCTGTTTTTTTAGCGCACTGATCAATAAATCAGCATCGCAGTCTTCCTCAAGGTAAACGGTATCTTCCTTTTGATAGCTATACGCGCTAATCTTTTCGGCGATACCTAAAGATTTAACGAGTGTTAAAGGTGCCTCCACCCATCCATGACCAGGGTCTGAGTGAAAGGTTAATGTGATATGAGTAACCATACTGGTTTCTCCAAAAAATGCCGGAAAAACCACCCAGGCCGGATGGATTTCACCCGGCGGGTTAATAAAATGATTAAAAAAGCAAATAGAAAGCGTTATTTTTCTATGCTATCTATACCTACACCTACCTCCCATGACCATCTCGAAACTTCATCCAACTCCTTCCAGGACTTACGAGGTGTGCCATCGTGATACAAGGGTTTACTTTTCAGATCCTCCTCATATTCAAGCTGGCCAGGTGATTTGACTTGCAACTCATGAGACTTCTCATCTGAAGTCAATATCGATTGTTGTTGTCTCATATATCCTCCTGATAATGATTGAGAGGACAATTCACCCACAAGGGAGTGAACGCCCTTATGGGTTAAAATATGGACTAATAGAATTAGCCCGGTTTGATTAAAACAATCCTTTTTCTACCATCGAAACAACACCTTCCTTGCCAACGACAATATGATCCAGAACACGAATATCAACCAGACCCAATGCATCTTTAAGACATTTGGTGGTTGCAGCATCCGCGCTGCTTGGTTCACAAACACCTGAAGGATGGTTGTGAGCAAAAATAATTGCAACTGCATTGAGTTTCAATGCACGTTTAACCACTTCACGCACATATATTGCAGCTCCATCGATGGTGCCATTGAACAATACTTCATGTTTAATCAAGCGATGTCTTTGATCTAAAAACATTGCTGAAAAAACCTCATGCTCATAGTCCATATACTTCAGTTGTAAAAAGTCCATCGTTTCCTCTGGATTATTAATTAAAATCCCAGGTACAAATTCCTTTTCTAAAACGACCTTTGCTAAACCTACAAGCGTCTTTCGTTCATGCGTATTGAGACAATCAATATTCACATCTGAAAAACAGTTTGCAGGTATAAACGGCAAGATATTTTGTTCCATTTCAAATCTCCTGATTTGGTTAAATGAAAGGAACATTCGACCACAAGGGATCAAACGTCCCTTGTGGGGTTAACAGGTTATGGTTTAATGATTTTTAATCCAGACCTGCTGTTTAGGATTGTATTTGTAGCCAACCGACTTCAAATACGTTGTCTGCTGACGCAGGGTTGAACGACCCACAGTTGGATCGAGTTTAATCTC
Source organism: Gammaproteobacteria bacterium (assembly GCA_027071355.1). Lineage (GTDB taxonomy): Bacteria > Pseudomonadota > Gammaproteobacteria > GRL18 > GRL18 > JANELJ01. The sequence goes on from JALSUJ010000461.1 coordinate 95,248, forward strand.
ATCACTTAATGGCCAGGCTCCAAACAACTTTTTAAGTTCTTTGTCATTGTCATTAAGTTCAGACCTGTCAGAAATAGGCTGGGCTTTACGTTTGGCTTTTGGTTTTGAGATTTCCTCTTCTTCCAATGGATCAGGGATAGCTTCAGGAATCTCTTCCGTTACACCTTCCGCTGCATCATAAAGATTCACGCCTTCCAGATACGCGATGGGTTCAATGATTTTTCCAACACCAAAATCGCGGGTTCGTAACTCGGTTTTCTTGAGTATAAATTCCCCTTGATAAGTGCCAGCCTCATATTCATCAAGCCCCTCATATCGCACCACATAATCACCCAGTTGTGAAAATAGATTTGCGACATTGAAATTGCCATATTTGCCTCTGATGGTATTAACCACCATACGACCAACGACTGTGACCATATTTGCCTCCCATGATCGATGATAAACGTCATGAAAGCTCACCCGAATGGGAAAGCTCCCACTCGGGTTAAAAAATGGATTGAGATCTTACGATCCGGTGAACATCTAACAATCCAGGGTTCACGCCAGGTTGTCACTGAATGCAGTGACCACATGACATCGGCAAATAAATGAATTATTTCTCAAAAAAGTCTATATAAAACGGCTTTGAGAAACCCTCTCATTCGAGAGGATTCTTATCAAACTAATCCTGTTTATTTCTCAGTTTTTTAAGATCGCTTTCCGATAAAAAAACAGTTTTTGATTCCTGATTAATGAGGTATTTAATGTTACCTTTTTGTGGGCCTCGCTTATAAAAAGTTGTTGCACATCCTTTTATCTTTAGGCCACTATCTAAACTCTCCCAATAATAAGGCTTCCAGGAAGGTATATTGCCTGCCAACTCTATTGCAAGATTATTGATACTATCGACAAACGATTGATCAAACATAATGATTTTCCTTAAAGTAGATTAAAGAGAAGGCATTACACTCAGGCAGAACATAATGTTCTGCCCAAGGTAATACGGTTTACGTCAGAACTTATTGGTTCACTAGGCAACCAGTGCCCAATGCTCCTTCGTTAAAGGAGTATGATTTTCTGGTGTAAACAGGATGCGCTTCACATCTTTATAAAGCACTTCAATAGATCTATCATTCTTTTCCTGTTCCTTAACGGAAGAGGGTAGTTGTGACAGAAAAGCATCAATCAGATCATTATGGCCATTAAATGAACCATTCTTGAAACTGATGTTAGCGGCGATAGTAGTAGCTGTAGGGATAGGTGTTTGCATAAGGATATCTCCATTGTTGAATGGCCTGACAGAGGCTCACTCAATAACCCCAAACGGAGATCATTGAGTGAGCCTCCGCCGGGCCGGATATACCCAAAAATGAAAAACACCAATCCCCCATCCAGGAAATCAGTGTTTCCCAGCTGGGCGTTATGAATCACGTCTGTTAGCAGACGGTCCGACATTGCATGATTCAGGGTCGGATCAAATTGCCGGTTTTTGGCCTCGGCAGGCTCATTCCTTTACCTTATGGTTTACGGTTTTTTCAAAACAGTTTATTGCTTTGAAAAAACCTCTCCGGAAATACCGGAGGGGCTTATTTTATATTGCCTGAAAACGCAAAAAAGTTGGACATTTATCCTCATCTAAAAATGCAGTAAGTTCGTCATCATTGATGACCTCCTCAGCATCATTAAGTAGATGATTGATCATATCCTGTATTTCATCGTCCTCGGCAGTTTTGGTTGACATTAGGTGTGGTTGCGATTGCATGGGATTCTCCTGATTAAATGGCCGACAGAGGCTCACTCAACCGCTCCCTGGCGGAGTGCTTGAGTGAGCCTCCGTCAGCCGGATTTCCCATTAAAAACAACCCACCCAGATCCGGGAACAGGTTGTTCCCGAATGGGTGTAACAGTCATGAATCCGATCTCGATGAGATCGCCCGATATTGCAGGATTCAGGATCGGGTCAGCTTGCCAGTTTTAGGCCTCGGCAGGCACATTCTGTCAGTCGCATTTCTGCTTTCCCGAAAGCGTTTGCCGAACAGTAAAACGCCTTTGGGAAAGCCCATCCTGGGGATGGCACTTTCCGGACTACGATTAGATTATCAACAGTAAACTTTCTTTGTGTCAGGGTTCCAGTTTAATGCGTCCAATCATTGACTCTATCCATACATCGTTGTGTATCGACTGGCTCTGTAAGAGTCTGAACCATTAGTATCCGCGCACGGGTAAACCGCACAAAGGGACTCGTGTTTTTCCGGCCACGGCAAGCTGGTGAGAGTAAGAACTGTGAAAATAATGTCACAAGAGGGAAGATCCGTGTGAGGCTCTCCCTTGAAAGGCCTGTCATTCCAAGCATCTCAAGGGAGAACCTCGCAGCGGTCGATGTCACATAGCCAATGTGTCAGACTGCAGGTTAGTGTGGGCTGACACGGCAGGCGTATGGATGACAGTCTGGTAATCCGACAGACTGGGTCGATATTGCATCATCCAGGACCGACTCAGTGGTGCCCCAGTTTGGGATGAGGCGACTCCACATTCGATTCCTAGATACAATTATAAGCCAATATACAAAAATAATACAGACAGGCTAGAATCCCTGGAGATTCTGTGGTTTCCCACAGGCCTCCAGGTTGGTGCAATGATCAGGCTGCGGCTTTATGCCAGGCCATATCACCACTGTTCCAGCGATAACCCAGGTTTTTCAATGCATGGCGTTTTGTATGAAATTCTGGATCCTTTTTATCCAGTTTCACAACATCACCAAGCTGATTTTCCCAGGTTTGCAGTCCATCATCCGCTTCGGTTTCTACCTGTTCAGACGTCTGTGTTTCCACAGGTGCCTGGAAAGGAGCTTCCTTAGCTGTACTTGAATCAACTACCGATTCAGACTCTGCGTTATTATCACTTTCACCAAGATCAAGAACTTCATCGTTGATCTTGGCCCAGGTGATTTTAAGCAGTCGTCCTTTAATCAAATGCCGTTGTTGACCTTTATGCTCACCTTTTTCTACGATGTAGGAAGTCGGTTGCGGGTCACCAACATTGAAACGTACCAGTACTTTTGAATCACGATCATTAATCTCGTCTTCATAAGCAGTGATAAATTCCTTGGCACCTTCACCGACCACACGCACATCAAAGTGTGTGTAATTGGTTGCATCCACACTGCCGTGGAGTGCGGTAACTGAAACGGCCATATACGCCTTTCCCTGGTTGGGAGTGACGACACGAGCACGATTCAAATAACCGATACCAGTAGTGATCAGATCAAAGTAGTTGTTTTCAGTGTGTTGAGTAGTCATGGTGTTTTCTCCATTTAGGTTTTTCAAAAAAAACCCACATGAAAAGAACACCTTTGTCCCATAAGGGAGGTATTCTCCCCAGTGGGTAGGTAGGTTCTAGTGGTTACTTATGATTGTGTTTTCTTTCGTGTTTGCTGTTTTTATCAACATACCAACCGATGAACGACACAATTATTGTTCCTACAATAGCAAATATGGTAATGGGATCCATTTCCATCAGTCATCTCCTCTGCGCAAGAACGCTGCTATACTGAAACATTGCAAAGTAAAAATACCCAATGCAATTCCGTTAAACAGCGTCAGCTTCGAATCGATAAAGACGCTCACCATTATCGCGATGAACAGGGTAGTACCTATGTTATCGAGAATCTTGGCAATAGCATCCTTTTGACGCTTATTGAATTTCATTTAAGACCTCCTTGCGGTCACTTGCATGAATGTTAAGGAGGTCTACGCCCGTCTGGGAGTAAATCTCCCAGAGGGGGTGGATTAAAAGATTCCGAAGAACCCGCAGAGAATTTCATTAATCCAGGCTCTGCTTTAGGGTTGCCTGATACCGTCAGGCAGCGGTTACTAATTCATAGTTTAGTCAAAATTAACTTAGCAGACAACTGTCTTTTTTATTAGTTGTATATTAGTGTTTATTAATTTAAAGAATCCTGTAAAAACCGGCACAAAGACCAATTGTGCCGGTCAGTTTATCGCCTGGTCGGAATCACAACAGCGGCAGCTGTAACCACCACAATCATCAATTCATACACCAGAACAACGTCCGCCATCGTATCCATATTCATTTCCTCTTAGAAGATATTCAGAATCAAGGCTGGGAGCCTTCCTCCAGGACTTTTAACAAAGCCTTCGAGGAAGACCCCCAGCCAGGCTGAGAATCATTCCAAATCAGAAATTAGCCACTTATCGCCAATCCAGCACAAACACTCGATGTAGCAAAAGCGAAAATGAGACCGATAGTAAACATGGTATTTCTCCAGTTTGAATGAAAAAACTGCGAGAAATACCATTCCTATGGGAAAGTATTTCCCACAGGGATATTGAACCAGATCTAATTAAAGACCGTCCGACATTGCATGGCTCAGGGTCGGATCAAATTGCCGGTTTTTGGCCTCGGCAGGCTCATTCACCAATCCTCGTTATTTATTATTTTGGGATTATTTTTATTAAAACCTAATTCGTCTCTAATAAGAGAGCCGGTGGAATGTGAAATACCACAGCACCTCGATGCACTGGAAAGCGACATTTTACGAACATTTACAAGATAACTAAAACGCTCAATCAGTTCTTCTCGGGTATTGAACTTTCCCGTTGTTCTTTTTCTCATCGTTTTGGTTCTAACAGTCACAATTAAACGCTACTAAGCCAACTCCCTCAGCCTGTATCTTAATTCACTCAAAACCTTGCCTGGGTTTGATATATCCCGAAAAACCACCACTTCCTGACCAGAGGTTGGAATAACAATCGTACCATAACCAATAAATCGACCTAAAAAGGTTTGTCTCATATTGGCCCCGCGAATATGTTTAAATTCAATGCGAGTCTGGTCCTTAGAAATAATACCCACATTCGATTCCACACCTTTGGGACCGATAAAATACCAATGACTGTATCGGAAAAACAGCATCCTCATTACATAAACAACAAAGATCACGACAAATAATCCCTGGAATGCCAACACGGCCATATCCCAAGAAAATGTTCGCTGAAAAATTTGATATAAGGCAGCCTGGAGAACATCGATGCGGATAAGTGATAACAGCGCCTCCATATTCACTATCGCAAGTAAAAGAACCACAGAGACAAACAGTTCAGGCATCAGGCTTCTCCAGGCGGGCCTTAAATAAATTTCACCGAATGAAGCACTGCTTTGTTTATCTGCCTGTTGAGCCTCAGAACACTGAATAGCGAATCCATCGCCATAAGGAACAGCGATATAGCTCCTTCCGGTTTCTGTGGACAGCAAACTGGCTGTATTATTGGCAACACGCAACTCCGGAAAAGGCTCATTGCCTGGATTAAGTAAAATTCGATGGTTCATTTATCATATTCCACTTTTCAACTCATTATAAAATTTCTGTTAATTATCAACTTTTTCAAGTTCGGTTACATTAAAAAACGCTGATATTAATTGATAAAATTTAAAGTGCTTCATGTTTCAATTTCCAGGTTTAACCATCGTTTTTATTTTCCCCATCAGTCCATTAATGCCTTCTGTCTTTGACACAAATTCAACGCCTCGTTGTACCGCAGGTATGCGTAAGGCATCATCGGTACTATGAATGACCACCGGGATCTTATAATCAATATAATCCAGCATATCCATTCCCGTAATTAAACCGGGTCCGAGATTGTTATCCAAAATCATTAATTCTGGTCGTGGTTCACTATGGTAAAGCGTCAATGCCACATCTGGAGTCGTCGCTACACATGATGTAAAACCAAGGTCATGCAGAGAACTGGATATTGAGCGTGAGATAATTTTGCTGTCCTCAACAATTAAAATCATGGGTATGGCTCCTTGCATTTTCCATTCTCTGCTTTGTTTTAATAACGATTGCATTTTAATCCCAGGCAAAATGACGGCAATTTGGAAAACTGCTGCATCCGATAAAAGACTTACCCTTATTTTTACCCGCCTTGACGGTACGCGATACCAACTGACCTGTTCCACAATCGGGGCATTCGCCTTTGGAATTGGAGATATCCACTGCTGCACGTTCACCTGGTTTGCCATTATTATCCGGTAACGTATTACGACATGCCGGATACGCTGTGCATCCCCAGAAAACACCTCTTTTGCCTTCACGTTGAACCAGGTTACCTTTACCACATGAACAGGGATATTGATCGCCTGTATCAGAGTTTTTCTTGCTGGATATGCCAGGTTGAGGTTTTCCATCTACATCAGGTGCTGTAAATCCACAGTCTGGGTAGGCTGTACAACCCCAGAAACTTTTTTTGCCTTTCCGGATTAACCGCAGAGGTTTTTGACATTCAGGGCAGCTATGTTGAGCCTGTTGCTGTCCTTCAACCTGAACCTGATCCAGCGCCATCATTTCCTGCTTTAAGGTAGAATACGCCTGACTGACGACCTGTTGATACTGCATTTGTCCCTGGGCGATATGATCCAGTTGTTCTTCCAGGGTACGGGTATAATCCAGCTCCATGAACCGAAATTTACCCAGCATGAGCTGACAGACCTGAATACCTAAATCGGTCGCAAATAATTTTCGTTGTTTAATCTCCACATAGCCACGGATCTGGATGATGTTATTCATAATGGCAGCATAGGTAGAAGGCCGGCCAATGCCTTCGTCTTCCAGTTTCTTGATCAGAGAAGCTTCCGTGAAACGAGGGGAGGGCTTGGTTTTCTTGTCGATGATGTCGCTATCTAGCGTTACCAGTCGCTGACCTTCAGTCAGTGCAGGTAAACGCTGATTACTCTCATCTTTCTTCTTTTCTTCCGTTTGATCGCCATCCATGAGCTTTAACCAGCCTGGATATACCAGGGTCTCACCCCTGGCCATAAAATCCATGTTAAGGCCTTCAAATTGCTCACAGGAGCGCAATTTAATCAGCGTGATATGGAATGAGGCATCTTTCATCTGACAGGCAACAGTGCGCTTCCAGATAAGGCTATACAGTCTATATTGCTCATCGCTCATACGACTTTTGACAATATCAGGCAGCTGATGAATTTCCTTCACACGTATCGCTTCATGTCCCTGCTGGGCACTGGCCTTGGCTTTCCAGGTGTTGACTTTATCCGATACATGTTCAGCGTATCCGTTGTTACGCAACCAATCCATCACCTCTATTGCACTGTCCTGGGAAAGGTTTGGATTATCCGTTCGGTGATAACTGATCCAGCCCTCATCAAATAAGTCCTGTGCAATTTCCATACAACGCTTAGGTGACATTTTCAGTGATACCGATGCCGCTTGCTGTAAGGTAGAGGTGATAAACGGTGCCGGCGGTCGTCGATTACGCTGCTTTTGTTCAATCGCAATAACATCAACTTCATTGATACTCGACACCTGTTCGGCAAAAGCGCGATCCGTCCAGTATTTTTGATTTCCCATCAGTTGGGCTGGAGGCATCCATTTAGCTTTCCAGTGAAGTCCACTGGTTTCAAATAAGAGATAAACTTCAACATAGAGGGTGGCTTTGAAATTCTTAATCTCAAGTTCACGTTCAACGACCAGGCGCAGGGCGACTGATTGGACACGTCCTGCACTTAAGTTTTGTTGCATAGTATTAGAAAGAGCAGGGGAGACGGTATAGCCCACCAGCCGATCCAGTACTCTGCGTCCTTCCTGAGCCTGGACCAGATGATAATCAATTTGTCTTGATTGAGATAAAGCTTGTTGCAAAGCTTTTTTGGATATTTCAGTAAACGTAATACGTTTTGGATTTTTTAGATACAGAGTTTGCTGCAAATGCCATGCAATCGCTTCACCTTCTCGATCCGGGTCTGTTGCAAGAAAAACCTGGTCGGCATTCTTCGCCAGGGATTTGAGTGTTGACAGATTCTTTTTTGCTTTACTGGTAACGACATAATCCGGTTTAAAACTACCCAAATCAACGCCCATGTTTTTTACAGGCAAGTCACGGATATGACCATAAGAGGCCTTTACCAGCCAGTCATTCCCCATATATTTCTGGATTGTTCTGGCCTTTTTGGGTGACTCGACAATCATTAAATTTGTCATTTTAACTACCCTAAAGATATAGATATCTGAATTAAAATGATATACGTCTCATACACTGACCTAGAGATGAATCGATGTTTGATGGTCTAGCAGATTCAGATAAAGCATAAGGGAGTCCTATACCACCATTAGCGGTATTGTCATAATTATAATCCCCATACGCAAAACACAAGCGATCATCCTCATCATCAATTGCATACACGGTATAACCTGTACTGGTTGGAAGATCTGTACTGGATATTCCATTTTCAGAGGCTTTAATGGTTAACGATATGTCAATGTCAACACAACTAAAGCCCTGTATCACGCCATTTTCATCCACCGTGGGATTATAATAATCATCACAAACTGAAAAACCTTTCTCTTCATATTCAACCAATAAACCAGCAGCCTCATTAACATCATAAACTTGAATAGGATCACCATTACACTGATCGTTATCATATGTCAGAAGGTATTCTTTAATTGTTCCTTTAAAATTAGGTGCTGTTTCTGTTTGCTCAAATACCGACACCTGTCTAACACCAGGCACATCACTTCTAACATCCAGGTCTGACTCTGATTCTGTTGCGCATATTTCTGATGCCCAGCAACCGGCAATATTTCCGTCTATGTTATTGCAAGTAAAAGGAATACCATTACCGACAGATGCCCCCTTATTACCTCCACTTCCACATCCTGTTACGAGCACCGATAAAATAGAACCACATAAAACAAAAAACAAAAAACGACTCTTTCTTATGGTTTGATTTACCATACTGACTCCTTGTTTTAATTTATTAATTTACGATTACAATTATTCTATTAAGAGTAATACCATTCTTTGCCAGGCAAAGCATCAATAGATATTCGACATTATTAAGCTCAATTTCATACTGAGATCTTACTCATAGCATCACTGACATTATCACTATAATTATTAACAGAGTAATTGATTCGGCTTGATGCTTTAAATACAACGGCTTTTTTAGCAGGCACTTCCATCGAAGCACCTGTTCTTGGGTTGCGAATATTACGCGCCTTTCGGTCACGAACCGTCCATTTACCGATACCATGTAAAGTTAAATCTTCACCATCACACAACGCTCTCTCGATCTCAACCGATAGCGCCTGAACAACAGACTCACACACCGATTTATTGTATTGTGTTCTTTTCGATAATTTTTCGATGAGTTCTCTTTTTTTCATTTGAATAACCTCGAAACAACAGCCATTCTCAATAGAGAGAAGACTCGATAAAAAACAGGATGAGTTATTACCAGGAAACTGATAACAATCGTTACAGTGATGCTATACTGAAACAGCTTCTCATAGTGATCAAAGACCATTTGAAACAGATCCATACGATTTACAGAAATTATTGCTGGGTTTAGAACAATAGAACTAAAAACAAGAAAAAAACCTACCGGCAATGTGTAAAAAAACACCAGGAACAATTTCAGCAAATAATACGGAGACATAATCAATGCTCCTGCTGATCCGCGCAGTGCTTTTTTAATACCAGTGACTATTTCTGATTGTTCTAAAGTCGTTGTTGTCGCTGCGTCCATGAAAATACACCTTTAACCATTTGCAGCAGCTTGCTGGTTCATTTCTGGATTGTCGGCTACTTCACCATCCTGTTCACTTGATTTACGTGGCTTGTATTTCAGTGACTCAATATCGGTGGTATAAGGAAAGACCATATTGGTATCGATCTTCATCATGGCGTTTTCTTTTTCTGGATTATTTTCATCAAACCAGGTGTCCTGAGCCAGTGATCCATTCACCAGAAATATTCGATCACCTTTCTGAAATAATTTGGAAGCAGCTTCGGCTGTCGGCCCCCATACATTGACCTGTGCCCAGAAACCACGATCTATCCATTCATTGGATTTTTTATCCTGTTTGGGGTTCAGCATTTTCACACGTAGTTCACACACGGCTTGCCTGTTTTCATCCTGTCCAATATATTTAAGTTCAGGATTTCTTCCCAGGCGTGCCTGACCGGATATATCACTCATAATCATTTTCCTTTTTTAAGGTTATGTTAGTGTCTATAGATTTACATAACGCAAAAATTTAGTCTCCGCTAAATCCGATATTCGTATTTCTGATTTATTTGTAAAATAGTTTTGATATTTATCAATATGATAAATAAGACAGGAATGTTATTTGATGAGTAATTCAGTCAGAAAAACAATCCCTGTTTCCAAATCATTTTGAATATTTTTTTATTAAATAGAATTTAAAACCATCCTAGTGGTTATATATGAAATTCGTCCATTTTATTAATCAATTGAGGTTGTTGTCGTAATCGTTCAGCAATACCTGTGTACTCATCCAGGCCATGGTAATGAATTAAAATAAAACCATCACCTTTGTCTGCGTGATGCACTTCAATTTCAGTACTCAGTTGTTCGCTTAAACATTTTTCTTCATCCTTAATGCGTTGGTAATGTTCGCCTGGCAATACCACACCTAAATCACTTTTATTATCTGAACCACTCAAGTTGCATTTTTCCCCAGCTGATGATTGCTTGAGAGATTTTAGTTGTTGCTCCAGTTGTCTAACCGTCCATTTTTGTTGGACTGCTTTTGTTGCCAATATCCTTTGTTGCTTCTGTGTCAATGTGACCAACCGCCTAGCCAGGGCTACGGCCAACTGACCATCTTTGACCCATTCCTGCACCTGGTCATCCAATCGGGTTAATCGAACACACAAACTTGTGTCACGTCGATTTATTCCCAGTTTTCTACCAACTTCTGTTGGTTTTAAACCAAGGTTGTCAGACTGGCGACGAATATACCATCCAGTCTGCACAGGATTTTTTAAAGCATCCTGATGGTCAGCATGGTTAAAATCCTGTTTCACCAGTTCAATCACATCCTGCTCATCCAGATCCACCAGCTGAATCTCCAGCGACTGAATCGCCAGAATCTGAGCCACTCGACAGGTTAGAACCCCAGTGACCACCTCATAGTGGCCAGCAGTCAGAGAGCGGGCTGTAATCATCGGCATACACTCGATGCCATTTCTTGTCACCAGTTCCAGAAGCCCTGTATCCGGTACCGGTAGTCCATCAGGCCGGTACTGTGACAATGACAGCTGATCAAGCTCGATCCGGCGTATATTTGTCGTCACGAGACGACAGTCTCCAATTCTGCCATACCTCGCTCATAGATTTCAAACCCCTCCAGAGCACCACCAACCACCTTGGAGCGAAAATTGAGATGTAATCGTTGACGATCAAAGTCCCGCAGCACGTCTACCGTATTGGGACCCAGGTGTTTCAGGATCGCCTGACCTCTTGAATCACGAAACAGTTGAATGTATGGACCACCACTCACGGCTTCCCGCCACCACATCAAGGGGTAGGTATTGGCTCGTTGCAGCAATCGCAAATTCACGGCTCTGGGACGCTGGAATGTGTCGTTATAGACTTCGATCAGCTGATCCATTTCAGCACGTATCTGTTTCATCTCAGCACTCAGTTCACGAATCGCCCGGCGATTCGCGCCCTTACCCTTAAAGGGCCCTTTAAAGGGTATGTGTTCATGCACGTTATCATTGATACCGGTTAACATCATTTGTCCCAATTCTCGCTATTTGGCCTTACCGGCGGTTATGATCTTTGGCGCAAATTTACCGCGTTTACTTCCATCCAGGATACTCTGCGGCAGTTCTCCATGTTTCTCTTTGGCGGCACGGGCCGCAGCATTGTTCGCAGCAATATCATTTCGGTTTACACCACTGAAACGATAGCCTGATGACAGACCAAACACATGACGTATCTTACGGCCACTGGCACGAACCACTTTGGCCCAGTCACTTTCAAACATCATACCCACATGCATAGCGGCCTGGCTCATACGAACCAGTGTGTCATATTGATGCAGAAGCCTTGCCGCAAGAAAGCCATAAGTTGTTTTAAATTCCAGCGGTACGGTAACTGGCTCAACGGAACCGTTGTACTTGATGGTGATTCCATCAAGGTCGGATAACAGGTCTTTGACCGCAGCTATATTGGATTTAATAAGCTTCTCTGTTTCAATCAGTTTTTCTTCCACTTGTAACAATATCTGATCAGCATACGGATCATCCTTAGCGGCAAGCTCACTGATTTGGTTCATATTGATCGCAAAGCGAACCAGTCCCGTAATGGGGCGCAGGTTCTTTTTCTCATCTTTGCGCCGGCCATAAAATAATCGATGTGCCAGACGGGTATGCAAAATAATTTCACCACGGGTACGCAAAGCCCCCGGCTTTTTTGAAACCAGATTCGGTATCACAACCGGGTCCGCATTATCTTCGTGTGACGGTGTTTTGGCCACATCCTCGTCATCATCAAAAAAGCCATCAAAATCCTCATCGATCATATTGCTATCTGCCTTCGCCGATTGACTAGCCGAATAGAACGCTGCCATGGAAGAGCCAGGTGGATTTGCCTGTCGCTTTGTGGTTGCTGTCTGTGTTGTTGTACCTGCCATAAACCGTCTCCTGAAGTTTATTTTTTCAATCACCAAGTTATTTTTAATTACTAAAGTGCTGCCACTGACAACACCTAGATCTACCGTTCTCAAAGTGCTGCGAGTCGCAGCACCTCTAACCAACATCAAAGTGTTGCCACTGACAACACCTTAGGTCATTCTGTTGAAAGTGCTGCGAGTCGCAGCACTCAGAAACTCCCTTCTCAAGGTGTTGTGACTCACAACACTTTAACTAATCTTTTTTAATGCCCCCGTCTCCGGATCAACCTCAAACCCCTTACGCCGCATCTCTTCAATCCACTTCTGCTTGGTTTCCTCTGGGGTTTCTTCGTGTCCTGATACGCGAGTGCTAATGCTCTGGGGTTTCTTGCGTATGCCATAGGCACTGGGCGGCAAGGTTCCCTGGGTGAGTTGGGCAACAATCCAGTTGAGATAGGCAATGGGATTGCCCACAGGCTTGTCAGTGCCCTGTTCTCCAGCACGTACTCGGTCTGCAAGGTAATCGAGTGCAAACTGCTGCTTTTCAGATTCAATACGATTCAGAAGCTCGCTTGCGAGCGTTTTCAGATGTTCACTGTCTCGAAAGAAGCTAGGGTAACGGAGAGTTTTAATTAAACTCTCTGTATTCGTAGTAGGTTTAGTAGTAGTAGTTTTTTTATATATATTATTATTTATATATATATTATTACTACTACCACTTTTACTACTTTTTTCGTCGTTTTCATCCACGTAAAAATCTTTTACATGGTTTTTCACCATGTTAATTTTATTTACATGGTCGTTTACCATGTAAATATTTTTTACATGGCTGTTTTTATCGTCCATATCGCCCAGATTATGTGCCATCCTTTGTAACTGGGTCGGTAATTGGTTCAGGTCTATACCTTCTTTTAGATCATGATGAATCTGCCTCAATGCAGCCTCTTTGATTAGGCGGAGACGTTTAAGTACGTCTCCAGTGCAGCTTTTTTCCAGAAAGTCGATATACCCCTGGTCCAATACCAGTGTGTCCTGGATGGACAGCGGAGCATCATGCTGTGCATAGACATTCCCTCTGATACGACCATCATCACTTCTCACCTCATCACAGAGCGTTATCCACCGTAATGCACGTAATACCTGTATGTGACGACTAACAACTGGCCTGGAGCATTTCAGGAGAGTCATCAGGTCGGTTTGGGATGGAATAGATGATGGCAGGTGAGGGTGACTAATATGGATTTTCATTAGCATCCATGTATGGATTTCACCTGAATCCAGCAGGGGATCCATCACCAGATCTCGGGGCACCGAGTCATGGTGATTCCCCATATAGATAAGTGAACCCATCTCACTTTTTGAGTCTGTATGCTTTTGCCGCAACAAATCCGATGCTCGGTTTATATGTTGCCGGATTAGCTCAAGTTCATTTTGTTTTGTCATTGTAGGTACTCAAACATGTAAATTGTCATTTTTGGTATTGTTTGTTCATGATGCATTACTGACCAGTCTTAGTTTCTTGTTATTCAGCTCTATGCCATTAGCGTCATCTGGTGTTTTCAGAAATTGCCAGATACGGGATAGCGGGATATTGGTCTCGCATCCCACATAAACGAGTCGCACCAAATCATCTTCTTCGCCTTTGAATCGTTGCCAGGTATTGAGTACCTGAGTCGATTCATTATCCGTTAAAGCCGAAGGACGACCTGCTGATGCCTTGGGCAGTCCTAGATGATTTCTACGTTCACGGAACTCTGTTGCATCCATGCCTGATAGCTCGTGCATCATGGCATGGGATGCGCCCATTTGAATAAGCTTGTCGTATAACTTATCCCGGCTTGCCTCATGCTGGATGTGGCGAAGCTTTAACTGAATAATGTCATCCAGTACCAGTACTTTTCCGATACGCCCCCGAGAAAATGATAATTTCTCGGCATCACTTAGCGGCAGGTTGCTTATCTTCTTTGCAGTTTCGATATTGACACCCAATTCAGCTAATTCATCATACTTACGATGATTAAACAGCTTGGTGATACTGCGTATCAAAAATGCGCTAAATTCACAGTCAAAATTAAATACTTCCATTTCAATTCCCCATAAATCGACATTGTTAATGCTTTATATTTTTTGTTTTATATTGCGCATACATCTCATCAATGATGAGTTGTATGTCATGCAATAATTGTTTGACCTCCCTCGGCAAATCGAGGAAGGCCTGCTCAAGATAAAGCACTACGTCCATGAAGTTGCCGAGATGGGTGTAATTTTGAAACCAGCCAAGGATGCTGGCCTGTATACCTTCACGCGGTATACCGTCGAATGATATTGTCCTACGAAACAGGAACCACCAAATTACTGCTTCATCATCATCTTCGTTAAATTGGAAGCTGAAATCGGGATCTGGGTGATGAGGGGGGAGCATCGCCAGATTCATAAAATTATCGGCCTGCTCTGAGAGACCCAGGCCCGGATAATATTCAGCTACCGTGTTAATCAGACTAATAAGCCCGTGTTTAAGATCATCGAAATTCTTGCTGGGATCATTCTCAACATCATGAGATTTTTTTGCTGATGTATTTCTCCCCGTTTTATCAGATTGACTGCCAGATTGACTGGTGGCCGGGATTTTAACCGGGCCACTGGATGTTTCCTTATAGTTTTGAATAACATCATCGACACCCGTATCGGTAGAAGAGGGTGATGAATCCCTGGGTACACCCCGGATAATGGCTTCAATTTCAGCCATGATAATTTGCGGTTCTATATTTACAATCTCAGAAAGCTTGAGATTGAGCGCATTCAGGAAACCCTTGAAGTCGATACTTTCCTGATCAAATTCATGCAGAACAGAAAAGAAATGTTCCTGGATTTTTTCAGGTTCAGTTTGTCCAGCTTCGGTGTTTTTCCAGAATTCGGTATAGGCGGTTTCGTGTTTGCGAATATTGATAACTTGTGGCTGGCCTGCACCCGACCATAGGCATTCTGGAATAACGGGTAACAGTACAGTGGCTGCATAGTCGAAGCGAGTGATGTGTGAATTACTAATAGTCCAGCCTTGAGCTGTGATTCTTTCTGCGAGCTTTCTGATGGATAATGGTTTGTCTTTATATTCTTGTCCCTCAGCCTCCGCAGTTTTACGATCTTCCTCCTGATAAATTTCTCGAAATTTCTGCACCGCCAGGGCTTTCTCGATGAACTTGGTCTCACCACGTTCTTCATTTTCCGCCATGTGGCCGGCGAGGGCAGAGGACTCACCGCTCCAGGGTTTGAATACACACTCAAACTCATAAAACTTATTGGCTTTATCACTCAGCTCAAAACGCGCTTCATCTGTTTCGGCATTTTGCGCCAGTTCCATATATTTCTTGTGCAGAGTATTGAGGATTTCCAGCCGGGTATTACCACCATCCAGAATAATGTAATGTTCTTCACCCGGTCTGCGGGAAATATTAGGTGGATTATCCAGACCCCTGTTTTCGATGGATGCCATGATCGAATCAAATTTGGGGTTTTGTGTCGATCTTGGATTGTTATCGTATGGCTTGAGCTGATCCAGTGTGACCTTAATCCGTGATGAAACCAGTGGATCTGAGCCTTGAATATCATCTGCTTCAATATTGCTTTCATGGAGAAAGCTGATGATGTTATCGTCTGTAATTTGTTGTTTTTTCGCCATTTTTTAACCCTCCATGTCCACAACTTTCGGCTTGGATGTAGATGCTGCGGTCGCGGCATCAGAACCATTACCTGCTTTTGCGCTGTTTGGCATATCAGGCCATTCAGGGCGAACATCACTGAGGTGGGGTAATAACTCATGAACAAGAGCTAAAAATGTATCAAATGCACTTGCTGTCGGCCCAGGACGACTAATTTCGATTCTATGTACAGGCATTTGTAAGGCGGATGCTTTTTTGTAAGAACTGATATGAGGAACAAAAGTATCCAGAATGGATATTTTGCCTTTGGATTCCTCGTAAAACTCTTTACGGATGGCGTTGGCTATACGAATGGAGTGAATTGTTCGTTCTTGTCTATATATAAGACCAAACAATGGTGGGATATTCGGCATGGGAATGGTAATGCCTGGTGGTGGCTCCATGTCCTTTAATAATTGGACAGTGCCACGCATGAATTCCCGAGATTCGAGTACTTCCGGAATAATTGGACTGATCAAGGTGTCAGAAGCGAGAATAATGCTTTGCTGGAGTAAACCACGAGCACCTTGCGAATCAATAAGAATATAATCGTATTGATCAGCAATTTTCTTGATTGCTGCTGACAGATAATATATATTGTTAGCCGATTCTTTAAGCCAGTCGGTTAGCTTTCCTTTTGGATCATCGGACACAACAACGTCCAAATTATCAATATTTGTTTTAGATATTGCGTCTTCGTATTTAACATAACGTATGAATGACGATAAACCAGCGGGTGCTCGTTTATTGATTTGATAGTAAGAAGAAAGCGTCTGTTGGAAGTCACCGTCAATCAGTAAGGTTTTTTGACCCATATCGGCCAGAATGCCCCCTAGATTAGCGGTTACAGAGGTTTTACCGACACCACCTTTGGTGGATACAATCCCAAAAACTTTAGCCATATCATTTTACCTGCAGTAATTGTTAGTCCTATTTTCTTGTTGCAGGTCAGTGTTTTTGGACCCTCCCTTATGCGCATAATGTATATTATGTTAAATTAAATACATCTCCCAAAACAGGTGAAAAACCTCCAAAAGCAAAATTTCCTATCCCATCCCTATTCTAGTGCTAATCCATTAAAACCATCTGATTTAGCTATGGTTTATCTTTATCTACTTAATGCACTTATAGCCGCCAGCAAATATTTGGGATTATGTATAGAATCATACATGGGATGCACTTTTTTCCCTGTATTGAAGTGCCCATATACAGCCATTTGGGCTGTTCTTACCGAGTATTCAACAGTAAATACACAGTCTTTTGGGGCTTCGGCAAACTGGCCTAAAAAAGCAAAGTTTGTTGCACCTTCTGGAATAACCTCTGGCCTGTCACCCGGTGATCTAGGCATAAATAGACTGTCGATAAAAGGCATGGCAACGGGTATACAGTTCACTTTACCAGCAGCTGTGATGGGCTCCATCAAATCCTGAATTTTTAGATGAAAATATAATTCTTCAAGCAGTTCTGCACCACTGCATTCAGCCATTGTTTTATCAATATAATTGCCTTTTCTATCAGGATATAAACCGTAACCCCAGAAGATTTTCACATTTTCTGGCTGATTTGGAAAATGCGGCTGTCTTGCGATAACAATCGACATTAACCAGTTAGAATCGGTCATTGTGACAAGCCCTCCTGTTCCATCAACATTACCTGAAAAATTTTCCATATAGTCATGGAAAGTAGAGTCTTTGATGGTTGCGGTAAATGAATACCATTTCTGCAAATCAATATGGTCACAAAATGGCGATGGATTACCAAAAGCGCTATCCTGTTCAGCTATTTTTTTCCATAGCTTCCATGAGCCTGATTCATCTATTCCTTTTAATTCAGCTGCTGTATCCCAGCTTCCCTGATCAGTGCTTTCAGTGATCGATCCATTCGTAATAAAAACATAATCTCCTTTATTTAAAAATATTTCAGAACCATCCTTGAAATATAGTACAGAAGCTTTTTTTTCATCAGCTGATAGATCAAAATCAATATTAACGACTTCCTTACCCAGTTCAAAATTTACCTTTCTTTTTTCAAGGTAGCGTCTTAAAGGCCTGACTACAGAATCATACTGATTATACTTTGTTCGCATAACACCACCCAGTTTATACAAACCATCAACCAGGTGAATAAAACGCTTCATATAGCGTCGCATTTCTGCAAGGCTACTCCATTTCTGGAAAGCAAACATTGTTGTCCAGATATACCAGAAATTAGTTTCAAAGAACTCATGGTCAAACCAGTCTTCGATACGCTTATTACCTAATGATTTTTCCGGTACAAAAGTCAGTTTTATTAAATCTGTCTGTTGACTAAAGGATAAGCCATAAGATGATACATCTAGCTTTTTTCCATCTTTAAGAAGCCGAGCTTGCCCATTTGAAACAAAGCGCTCATTAAATTCAAATGATTCATCTCTAACTGAAATATCCGAATTTTCCAGTGAAGGAATAAATGACAGTAATTCCCAGTAACATTCATAATGTTTTTCATGCATTCGCCCCCCGCGAACAACAAATCCCCTATCTGCATCACCGGCTCCATCTAAAGCCCCTCCGGGTTTGCTATCTTTTTCCAGAATAAAAATATTTTCTCCAGGAATACCGGCATCTTTTTCTAAATAGACGGCACTGGCAAGACAGGCTATACCACTACCCACTAAATAAACTTTTGTGTTTTTCAGGTTTTGATCATTTTTAATATTCATTTCCATGCCTTTGGCTTTGATTATGGATGATGTTGTCATGGATTACCCATGAACGAGAATGACTTAGTGTGTATATTTCAGATCCTTCACACACCTTAAAATATAGAGCAAGGGTAGTTAAACTGGTATTTATGTTATTAATATGAAGCATTCTATCCAGCGTTCAAAATACTCCAATGTTTTTAATCCGTCCAGTTTTATGCATGATTATGGATTCGCCTGTGATTGTATTAAGGTTTATACTTAA